>CAZKYA010000028.1:0-18447 GCA_964556725.1 uncultured Pirellulales bacterium | reverse complement strand
TACTATTAGGATACGATGTTGGAAGCTCATCGATAAAAGCAACGTTGATGGAAGCCGAAACAGGTAAGGCGCTGGCAACGGCGACTTCACCTGAAAAAGAATTGGAGATTATAGCGAAAAAATTCGGCTGGGCTGAGCAAGAGCCACGCATCTGGTGGGAGCACACCATCAAGGCCACAAAGAGCATAAGCGCACAAGTGCAAAAGGGCACAAGCTACAAAATGGGTGATGTGAAAGCGATTGGGATTTCCTATCAGATGCACGGATTAGTTGCGGTGGATAAAAATAAAAAGGTGTTGAGGCCATCGATAATCTGGTGCGACAGCAGGGCGGTGCAAATCGGAGAAAAAGCAGCAGCAGATATAGGCGAAGAAAAGTGCCTTAAAAGATTACTGAACCTGCCCGGTAATTTTACGGCCTCAAAACTAAAGTGGGTTATGGAAAATGAGCCAGACATCTATTCTAAGATATATAAAATAATGCTGCCGGGCGATTATGTCGCAATGAAGATGACAGGCGAGATAAAGACAACTCCGTCAGGTCTATCTGAAGGAATAATGTGGGATTTTAAGCAGCAAGGTCTTGCTAAATTAGTGTTAGACTATTACGGAATTGCCGAAGATTTGATTGCGGAGGTTGTTCCGACCTTCTCAGACCAAGGCGAACTAACCAAAACAGCAGCCGATGAGCTGGGATTAAAAGCCGGTACCAAAATATCATACAGAGCAGGCGACCAGCCCAATAATGCGCTATCTCTTAACGTCCTTAACCCGGGTGAGATAGCAGCAACAGCCGGCACATCGGGTGTAGTTTATGGTATCACTGGAAAAAGTGACTATGATAGTAAGTCAAGGGTCAATACATTTGTTCACGTCAATCACACCCCACAAGCACCGAGGTATGGCGTGCTATTATGTCTGAACGGCACGGGCATTCTCAATAGCTGGCTGAAACACAATGCAATGGGCTTGGCCATCCCTAACGGGACAGATGGGTTGGATTATGACCGGATGAATGGGTTAGCTGGCAGCGTAGAAGTAGGCAGTGACGGACTTGTGATTCTGCCTTATGGAAATGGGGCTGAAAGGACGCTGGAAAATAAAAACCTTGGTGCTTCTATCCACGGCTTGAATTTCAATATCCACAATAGAGCTCATCTACTGCGGGCGGCACAGGAGGGAATTGTTTTTGCGTTGAATTACGGGCTGGGAATAATGCGGCAGACAGGAGTAGAAGTAAAAACCGTTCGAGCTGGCAATGCAAATATGTTCCTCAGCCCTTTGTTCGCTGAGGCCTTTGCGACAGTTACGCAATCCGTTGTAGAACTGTATAATACTGATGGCTCTCAAGGTGCTGCCAGAGGAGCAGGCATCGGTGCAGGTATTTATAAAGACCCAAAGGATGCCTTCGCAGGTTTGCAGCCCGTTAAGACAATTGAGCCAAACGGGAAATTAACAACAGCTTATAAAAAAGCTTATAAAACATGGGAGGGTATATTGAATTATGAATTGAAAAGGAGTTAGTAAAATGGCAGAGAAATCTTTACATAGTATATGCAGATGGACGTTTAATCCCGGCAAGGGTGGATTTGTTCCCGGTGACCAAAGGCCGCAATGGGGCGGAGAGAACTTCGGGACAGTGGAGATGATTAAGCTGGTAAAAGACAAGATTGCTCATCGGCTGCCTAAAAATATCGAGCTGGGAATAGAGATACACTATGACGCGGAAGTAGATGACAAAAATGCTGCAGATGTAGCTGATGCTCTGGTTAATTGCGGATTGTATTTAGCGATGATAACACCCGGCGCTCACTGCCACTATGCTTACGGCGGGATAGCATCGCTGGACCCGCAGGAGAGAAAAAGTGCAGAAGGTCTGGGGACAAAAACAGTTGATTTGGCTTACGGGCCTTTGAAAAAGGCGTGGCATCCGGAAAAAGCACCGGCATTTGTCATCTGGAATGGCTCATTCGGCTATGATATAGCCACGGTTGGGATTAAGCAGATGTATCAAAACCTTAAAGAAAGTGTAGCGAGTTTGTGCAAATATGAGCAAAAGAAAGGCGGCAGTCTATATATCGCATTTGAGCCGAAGGCAAATGAAGGACACCCTGCGATGTTAATCCCGACAGTTGCAAGTGCGATACTATTCTGGAGAAGAATTGAGGAAGAATTCGGCGTTTCCCGAAAAAAGAAGGGTGTAAATAAAGAATTCGGGCACTCAGAAATGATAGGGCTGGACCATGTGTATGATTCAGTTGAAGAACTGGATAACAATATGATGGTTCATATGCATCTAAACAGCCAGGGATACAATGACGGTATAATACTCGGCGGTCCAGGGAAGTACGATATAGACCACGGGGCCAGAATAAACGGTATGAACGTTGCCATTGCCGGGATCATTCAGCAGGCAGGCTACAATCGTTGGAAAGGCCATGATATGCAAACGCGGGCCTACGATACCGCAGAGCAGGGAATCGATAGAGTGGTAAGGAGCGTGTTGAGCTGGGAGGCCTGTGAAAAAGCTGCGAGAGAATTGGATACCAAATCGCTAATGAAGGTGCTCAGCAAAAGAGAAACCGCCAAGGCCGAAGATATGATGAGAAGTGCTGTTGTAAGCGCCCATCGCCATTTTGATGAAATGTATAAGTAGGCCTTGCTCAAGTTATCAACATTACATCTCCATAAGAGTAAAAGCGGTATCGCTGCTCAATGGCATGTTGATAAGCTGCCAATATATTCTCCAACCCTGTAAAGGCAGCAACAAGTGCAAGCAGCGTAGATTTTGGCAGATGAAAATTGGTTATCATTGCGTCGATAATCTTGAATCTATAGCCGGGTGTGATAAATAAGCTTGTTGCATCCCTGCCGGCTCTGACCTTTGAACCGGTTGCAATCGTTTCGAGAGTTCGCGCTGATGTTGTGCCCACGGCTATTATCCGGCTGCCTTTATCCTTTGCTGAATTTATTATCCTGGCGTTTTCCTCACTAATGCTGAATCTTTCCTGATGCATTTGATGGTCTTCGAGATTTTCTGTGGATATCGGCTTAAATGTCCCTTCTCCTATGTGCAGCGTTACATATGCGAAATGGATACCGGCCTGTTTTAATTGTCCGATTAGCTTATCTGTAAAATGCAAACCAGCTGTTGGTGCCGCGACAGCACCGGCCTTGCGGGCATAAACCGTCTGATACCGCAGTTCATCCACAGCAGCAACTGCGGGGTCATCATCTCGTTTGATATATGGCGGCAAAGGCGGATAGCCAACTCTATCAAGGATAGTTTCTGCATCGCCATCAGCATCTACCTTCAGGCGACATTTACCCCCATTTATCCTTTCAAGCACCACCACTGTGCAAAAAATCTGCTTTTCCCTGTCTATCAGATACAATTTCTCGCCCGGCTTTACCTTACGGCTGCCTCTTAACATTATGTCCCAGATGCCGGTCGTGCTTTCAGTTAGAAACAATCCTTCAAGTTTGGCACCGCTGCGACGGCAGGTGAAAAAACGGGCAGGTAAAACCTTCGTATCATTAAGAACAAGGCAATCGCCGGGCGATAAAAAATTGCCAAGCCGGCTAAATTGGCTGTCGATAATCTCGCCGTTAGAACGGTTAAAAACTAAAAGTCGCGAGTTACTTCGAACAGGAGCAGGATGCTGAGCAATTAATTCAGGCGGAAGACAGTAATTCAGCTTTTCAGTTTTCATAAACAAACGTTATCAGACTCTAACCAAAATGACAAAAAAATTTTAGGCCAATAATAAACCAATCTCGGAGCTTTTAATATGATATAGAATTTCCCCCAGAAGCAACACAACGAAACAAACGATACTCAAATAGCGAACCCCTTAGGATTAGAGCAATGATAGAGACTCAACTGGGGCTTCCAACGGTCAAATCCGACTTGTGATAACGATTTTTCAAAGGTCAGACAATGGCCTCGAGAGAGTATTTTGAAGAAGCGGCAACATCAATTACAGCCTTGGGCAAAGACGAGCTTAAGAGACGTATTAAGAATTTCAAAGGCCGATTTAAGTTGGATTTTACCGAAGATTACCTCAATAACCTTAGCGTTGACAGATTAAGACATATCCTTTTAGCCGCGCTAATTAACACCAAGCCGCATCGTTAAAATCTTTTTGCAGCTATGGCCAAAATGAATAATCAGCTGCAAACTTGATACACAAAAGCTTTTTAGTCGCGACAGGTCTTCACCAGGCACAAGGCAACATCTGCAAGCAGAATCCAATAAGTGCTGCCGGTAACCAACAAAACGCACCGCTATCATTGGCTGATTTGACTTGCCTTGACTGAATCGGATGGGTGAAAGGCGCATAAAAAAAGCTGGGGTTTTTAGAAACCCCAGCCTCTGTAAGTCAGCATACAAAAGATGAATTGCAAACTTATAAACTACCGACTTACATCCACCAAGATATAGGAAGAAAAGAACTATAATCTATTCATTTATAATTATAACGCCCTGCACAACTTTTGCAAGCATTTTTTTCCGGAATCTTTCAATTTCTCCCAAAATTTTTTAATTTCCCCTATTTTTTTGTTCAAATCCTGCTAATTTCCCCTATTTTTGGGCCTCAGAAGCAGTAATATCGGCTTTCAGCGGCTGAACAGTGGGCAAAAGTAATCCTTATGAATAAGAAAAATAAGGTTTCTATGGGGGAAAATTTCGGCTTGCAGAGGCCCCTTGGAAACACATATTTTGTTAGCCTCCTTGATTCTCACTGGCCCAATTTGCCACTTACGGGGGCAACACAGTAAATGTAAATAAGCGATTCGGAGCCGGTGTTTTTTACTTCGTGGACCGTATGCGGCGGTATATATGATACTTTGCCTTGTCCAACCGTAAACCGGTCCTTTTCGCCAATCAGTAGCAAGCCCTGACCGGCGATAAAAATCAGCATTTCCTCATTTTGTTCGGTGCTATGTCGTCCGCAACTCTCGCCAGGGCTTAAATATACTCTGCCTGAGCGCATCCCGCAGGTTTGTGGCTTACCCTCCAAAAGTCTTTGGTAGCCAGCCATTTCATTCAAATTTATGACAAGAACTTTTTGAGACGATGCCATATAGTCTCCTTAAAACCGGAAAATTAAATTCCAAATGAAAATATTAAAAATTTTTTATTTTTTGTCAACTATTTACTTGATTGGTAGCACGAATTTGTTATTTTTATGCGCAAAGCAAGATTTTGTTTTTACACGAAAAGGAATGAATATGAACAGGACACGGATTGTTGTAAGTCTGGTGTCTTTGTTAAGTGTTGTAAATCTTTTAAGAGCAGAGAGCACAAAATCAGAAGAGTTGGCCGACCATAGTAATATCTGTCAGCGGGAGACACTGACAGATGGTTTCTTTGGTTTTGGTGACAGTCTCGTCGATAGCGGGATAGAAATTGACCTGGGGGTTACAAGTATCTATCAGCAAAATGTTCGTGGCGGTCTCAGCACACACCGGCGGGCCGGTCGATTCTCAGGAAGCTATGACCTGGAATTATTCGCAGATATGCAGAAACTACTCGGCATCGAAAATGCAAGCGTCTATGTGCACACGGAGGGTTGGTGGTCGAAGTCCGAAGGTATTGACGGGCCTTCGGTAGGTAGCATATTTGGCGTAAACGGTGACGCCAACCCCAGAAACACAATCGTAGTTACAGAGCTATGGTATGAACAATCTATGTTTGATGGGTCGTTCCTTTTAAGAATCGGCAAGATGGACATTACCGGCGGCTTTGAGTGCCATGGCTGTCCAGTGGCATTTGATAGCAGTTTCTTTGCCAACGACGAAACCACTCAGTTCTTAAATAGCGCCCTTGTCAACAATCCGACAATCCCTTTCCCTGACTACGCTCTTGGTATAGCCGCCTTCTATAACCCTGTAGAGCGGTGGTATTTCTCCGCAGCCGTCGTAGATGCCCAGAACGATGCCAGAGAAACAGGATTTAGAACCACATTCGGCGATGAAGATTATTTTTTCTATGTGTTTGAGACCGGTATAGCACCACAAATAAATTCTTCAAAAGGCCCGTTGCAGGGTGTTTATCGGGTAGGTCTCTGGAATGACCCTCAGCCGAAAGCTAATACGGACTATGCAAATGCTGGTAAAAGCTACCGTGATGATGTCGGATTCTACATTAGCTGCGACCAGATGTTGATTAAGGAAAATGCTGACCTTGAAGATAATCAAGGGCTTGGAGCATTTTTCAGATACGGCTATGCAAACAGCAAGAGAAATGATATTACCAACTTCTGGAGCGTCGGCTTTCAATATCAGGGACTTATAGAAGGCCGAGACAGTGATGTTCTCGGCGTAGGTTTTGCACAGGGTTTCTTTAGCAACAGGGCATCTACAACCTATACGGACGATTATGAAAGCGCACTTGAGCTTTACTACAGTGCCCAACTTACGCCCCGGCTGAATATCAGTCCGAGTGTTCAATACGTTGCCAACCCCGGCGGCAGCAAAACGGTCAGCGATGCTGTGATTTTAGGTATACGAACACAAATGAGTTTTTAAGTGCTAAGGTTTCGTAAGATGAGAACAAAAAGGTTAACCTAATAAAATTAACAGGAGGATTTTATTATGCATATGGCTAATGAATTACTGTCAGTTCCGGTTGCTACCGGGACGCTGGCAATAGCAGCCGGCGGTTTAGGTCTTATCTGCAGAAAAGCAAGGCAGATTATCACCGCAGACAAACTTGCTCTGATGGGCATCCTGGGAGCATTCGTTTTTGCCGCACAAATGGTGAACTTTCAGCTTCCAGCAATGCCGGGTACCAGCGGACATATGGTTGGAGCGGTGCTGCTGGCCATCATATTGGGTCCACACCTGGGTGCGATAGTCATATCTTCAGTAGTGATTATCCAGTGTCTTATCTTCCAGGATGGCGGCCTATTAGCACTTGGATGCAATATTATCAATATGGCTCTTGTGCCCAGTTATCTTGGCTATTTTTTATACAAGACCGCTACAACAGGGCCATTCAGCAGTTTGCGGGCGTACATTGGAGCGGTCCTGGCATGCGTGATTGCGATTGAAGCGGGTGCAATTTTTGTTCCTATGGAGGCGGTGTTGTCAGGCGTATTAGCAGTTCCATTCTCAACTTTTCTGATAACAATGATAGGTGTTCATCTTTTAGTTGGGTTCGTTGAGGGCCTGATTACAGTGGCAGTATTAGGATATCTACAGCAGGTTAGACCTGATATTGTTGTTGATTCTCTGCCGGGCAAAATTAGATTAAGCAGAAAAGCAGTTCTCATAACGCTGGTAGTTTTTACTATTATTACCGGTGCAGGGCTTTCTTTACTTGCCTCTGACCTGCCCGATGGGCTGGAGTGGAGCTATGCCGAAAGACCGGACCAGCCGAATTTCAAAGCTGCCGTATCCAATGACGACCCGAGAATTGTCGCCGTCGATAATCTCCAGTCAAAATACTCCTTAATGCCCGATTATTCAATTAGAACCCCGGCATCGGCAGAAGCAGCCCAAGAAGAAACAAAAACATCGGCGGGCTGGACCAGCTTTGCAGGTGTAGTCGGCTCAGGGGTGACAATGGCTGTCATCTGGCTGACCGCATGGATTTTGAGAAAGAAGAGCATAACAAAAGCGTGATTTGTTATAAATAGGCAGTTTATTAAATGCATCATGCTCATATAGACAAATTTGCCTATCAGGATTCTCTGATACATCGGCTGGATAGCAGGGTGAAATTCATAGTTTTGCTTGTCTTTACTGCTATGGTTATCTCCCTGCCTCGCACATCGCTTAGCATCCTGGCCTGTTACGCTATTGGCCCCTTTACTATTCTTGTGTTAGGCAAAATTCCATTAAGATTTACATTCAAACAGATACTTCTGGTAAGTCCTTTTGTTGTGGTTCTGGCATTGAGCTGTCCGCTATATGATAAAACGCCTGTTGCTCTTGCTTTTGGGCCGTTTGACTGGCAGAGCACACTCGGCTGGTTGCGATGTTTTGTCATTCTGGGTAAGTTCACCGTTACGATGCTGGCTCTAATAGCGTTGGTTTCTACCACCCGATTCGCCGATTTACTCACCGGATTGCAATGGCTGGGACTACCCAAAGTGTTGGTCATCCAGCTTGGCTTTCTATACCGCTACATATTCGTTCTTATTGACCGTGCCCATCACATATTGCGAGCGAGAGCAACGAGAAAACTGAAAAACCTCGGCTTTAGAATAGAACTCAAAACCGCAGCGGCTATGCTCGGCTCCTTGCTTACTCGCAGCATTGACACAGCCGGGCATATAAATATTGCAATGCAGGGTCGTGGCTTTGACGGCAGGTGGCGCAGCATTTCCAAGCTGCAAATTCGCCGAGCCGACCTGCTCTTTGCCTTTATAGCCGCATCCTTTATGTTAGGATTGTATATTCTTGTAAGACCATTTCTACAGTAGATATTTTCAATGCCAAAAGCAATCGAAATAGACAGTTTTTCATACATATATCCGGACGGCACCATCGCCCTTAGCGAAATAATGTTAAATATTGGACATGGCCAGAAGGTTGCTCTGATAGGTCCAAATGGAGCCGGTAAATCAACGCTGCTGCTCGCGATGGGGGGCTTTATAAAAGGCACGGGAAAGGTGCTTATCGACGGTCTGGAAATCAACAGGAAAAATCTGAAAAAGATACGCAGCACTATCGGCTGTTGTCTGGAGAACCCTGACGACCAATTATTTATGCCTACTCTGTTCGACGATGTAGCATTTGGCCCGCTCAATATGGGCCTGTCAGCCGAACAGGTAAAAGACCGGGTTGCTGATGCATTGAAAACCGTAGGCCTGGCTGAAATGGCTGATAAATCCGCCTGCCGTAAGGCATCCTGTGGAGTACGTCTGGCGGATAAAGCCCCTCATCATCTATCGGCAGGTCAAAAGCGAGCCGCTGCCATAGCAACCATTCTTTCTATGAGACCCAAAATAATTACACTCGATGAACCCGACGGCAATTTGGACCCGAGAAACCGCAACAATCTTATAAAGCTGCTCAAAGATTTGCCTCAGACCCTGATAATAGCAACGAGCAATATGAATTTTGCAGTCGCACTTGCCGAAAGAGCTGTTTTGCTCGACAAAGGCCGGATTATCGCTGATGGCGACGCTGAAAAAATAATGTCTGATTCGCAGCTAATGACCGAACACGGCCTTGAGGTACCAAGCAGGATAAAATAATAAAAGAGTATCATGCGGTAATTTCCGGCCTTGCGGCCTGGCTCATTAAACCTTAAAATACACCTCTCAAATCAATAATAAGGAAAGAAAAATATGTTAGCCAGATTGCATAGTGTAACACTCGAAGGGATTGAAGGGATAATCTGCGAGGTAGAAGTTGACGTTGCCCGTGGAGGATTTGAAAGGTCCCTGATAGTAGGGCTGCCCGATGCGGCGGTAAAGGAAAGCATCGAGAGAGTCAAGAGTGCAATTATTAACTGCGGTTACAAGTATCCCAAAACCCAGTCGCTAATAAATCTGGCCCCTGCCGATGTGAAAAAAGCAGGTCCTGCCTTTGATTTGCCAATTGCTCTCGGGATGCTGCTCGGCTCAGGTGCCTTTATAAGCACGGTTCTAAAAGAATATGTAATCATCGGCGAACTTGCACTTGATGGAAGAGTCAGGCCGGTCAACGGCGTATTAAGTATGGCGATGACGGCTGCTGCAAACGGTTTTAATCGAATGATTGTCCCTCTGGACAACGCCAAAGAAGCTGCGGTCGTTGAAAATGTAGAGGTCTATGGTGTCGGGTCACTCGCTCAGACGGTCGGCTTTCTTTCCGACCAGTTGCCACTTGAGACCACTACTATTGATGTTAAGGAGTTTTTCAACGTAGCGTCGAATTACGAAGTTGATTTTGCAGATGTTAAGGGCCAAGAAAGCGTCAAGCGGGCCCTTACTATCGCTGCTTCTGGCGGACATAACATAATGATGATAGGCCCGCCCGGAGCAGGGAAGACAATGATGGCGCAAAGATTGGCGACCATTTTGCCACCTCTGAGCCTGGAAGAGTCACTCGAGACCACTCGTGTATATTCCTCCGTAGGTCTGCTGGACAAGAACAAGGCATTATTAGCCACACGGCCTGTCCGAATGCCGCATCATACAGCAAGCGGTCCAGCTTTGGTTGGCGGCGGGACATATCCCAGGCCTGGCGAATTGTCGCTGGCTCATTTTGGAATCTTATTTCTTGATGAATTTGCAGAATTTCCCAGGCATATTTTGGAGATGATTCGCCAGCCGTTAGAGGAAGGTTTCGTTACAGTCTCGCGCGCCAAAAAAACAATCAGATTCCCTGCCCAGTTTATGTTAGTTGCAGCGATGAATCCTTGTCCGTGCGGTTATTTCGGCACCGATGCAAGAAGGTGTAAGTGCACACCAAGGCAAATCGAGCGATATCTGTCGAAGATATCAGGGCCATTGGTGGACAGGATTGACATTCACATTGACGTGCCTGCGATAAGTTTCACCAAGCTACGCTCAAAATCTGGTCAGCTTGACTCAGCCACAATAAGACAGGATGTTGTCAGGGCAAGAGATATCCAGGCCAAAAGATTCGGCGACAGCAAGCCAATGACCAATGCAAGGATGACCCACAAGCAGGTCCGTAAATTCTGCGAGCTGGATACTGCTTCTGAAATGATGCTTAAGCAAGCGATGACAGAATTCGGCTTATCCGCTCGTGCCCATGACAAAATCTGCAAAGTTGCCCGAACAATAGCTGATTTAGCCAGCGCTGAAGACATCGCCCCCGAACACATCGCAGAAGCCATAAGCTACCGAAAATTAGACAGAAAACTATAACCTGAACATAGAAGGCATACAGGCAAATAAAACTATATGTAAAGGGGGAGCTTCTGCTGGTTGCGCAAAGAATTGGCAGTTAATTCTCTGCCTAATATTCCTTTAGGTCCGGAAATTATTTAGTTTTAGGTTTGATAGCCAGGATATCAGAAAAATTCTCATAATCTTATGTCAAAAAATGATAATTAAAATCTGACAAAACTGTAGTTTCTACGATTAACCTGGCCAAAACTTGTGCCGATACAATATTTGATTTGCAATTTTCAAAAATCGCAGTAAGCTATAAATAAGGGGACTTAAAATGGGGATTCAAAATTGGTCTGAAGATATTATTCTGGTGGACTTGCCTCAGGAACCAGAAATAGGCGATGAGCTCAACACTGTTACTGAAATGGTGCGCGACAGAGGCGACTGCGATGTTGTAATTGATTTTTCGAAGGTCGATATTGTAACATCTTCGAGTCTGTCGAAGCTACTGAAGCTGCGCAAGCTGCTGGCTGATTGTGGACATAGGCTTGTTTTCTGCAGTGTTGCCGCTGCAACCAAAGGCATCTTTACGGTAACCGGCCTTGATGGAATTTTTGAAATTGCTGACGACAAGTTCGTTGCCTTAGCCGGTCTGCAGATGGTCAGTTAGCCAGCAAGCCACAGTAGCAGGATTGACAACGGCTTAATTTTTAAATAATATTAGCCAATCCTTGTCGAGCCGGCTACGAAGATCGCTCTAAAACAGCGGTGTTCGTAATCTGCTCGCAGGGCTTTTACAACTCTGCACCAAAAACAAAGCGTGGCGAAATTTTTCCTTGGTGCGGGACAAGATAGGATACAATGAAATGGATAACGAAGCTCTGAAGCAAATCGAGCAGATAATAGGTTACAAATTCTCCGACAGCAATCTTTTAGTCCAAGCGTTTACTCACTCCTCCGCTGTGGATAATCGTCTTTTAAGCAATGAGCGGCTGGAGTTTTTCGGTGACGCCATCTTATCCGTGGTGATTTGCCAAACCCTGTTCGAGCGGTTCTCAGGTTACCTTGAAGGTAACTTGACGAAAATAAAGAGTATGCTTGTTTCCCGCAGGAACTGCGCTCGGGTCACCAAGGAACTGGGGCTGCAAAAGTTTCTAAAGGTGGGCAAAGGTATGGCCCTGTCACCGGCTCTGTCTGGTTCTCTCGCTGCCGGTCTATTAGAAGCCACTATCGCGGCAATCTACATTGACAGCGGATTCGACGCTGCCCGGAGTTTCATCCTAAGAGCTTTTGGCACAATAATTGAGCGAGCCGACGCAGAACAAATTCAGGGTAATTTCAAGTCCATATTGCAGCAATACACCCAGGAGCATTTTAATACGACACCTGTCTATGTACTACTCGACGAAAAAGGGCCTGACCACAACAAATGTTTTGAACTGGAAGTGGTTATCGCAAAGCATCATTTCCCCAGCGCCTGGGGCACAAACAAAAAAGAAGCGGAGCAAAAAGCAGCGTTCAACGCCCTCGTCGAATTAGGTATACTCGAAAACACCTCGCCAGAAGACAATGATTAAAATGCCAGGAATCCGGGACAGCGGTGTTGAGTTATTAAATAGCGATTCTGCGATAGAGTGATAAAACAATGACCCCCCACACGCCCCTCTCAACTACTCTGTAATCAGCCACGCCAAAGTGTATAAGGCCAATGCAATTATAACTATGAAAACAATAATTGAACCAAATAAAATCGCTGTCTCCTTTAAAAAAGCGCCTGCTGTAATTTTGGGCAGCTTTGTCGCCTTATACACGATGACTATAGCTGCCATTAACGGCAGCAGCCAGAAAATAGCCTGCGGATTTGCCCTGATATTCTCGGGAACGGTAAAGGTCGCTATTACAAAGGCAGCTACTACCGACATTTTATCCTCCAACTATCTCTGTTCTGTGCCGATGAGCCAAATAAACAGCATTGGCAATGCACAAAAGGTTGAGTAAACCTGAGGTCATTATATACACCTGTCCGATTTCATTTGGCCAGCCATAAACAGGATAGGCCGGCCCAGCAGTTTGATATCCCAGGACCAATACTATCGGTGGGTTCATAATTTGTGCTGCCTTGATATAAATTGCTGCTGTCCCAAATACTTCAATCACACCAATTGAACCGATATACAGACCTGCGCAAAAAGTCAAAACAATAGCTGCAAAAATAATTATCGCGCGTTTTCTTTCCTTGATTACGAAATGCCCGGCACCGGGGATTAGCCAGGCCAGAAATCCCACAATCAGCAAAAACATTGCATGGTTTTCTTTCGAATACCGTGACATTACGATGCTTCCTCTGATTCTGCCGGAGCATTAACATCAGCCGGCTCCTTACTCCTGACGACCGGTCGAAAGTTCATACGTTTTAATATGTTTTCAGGGTTGAAGTGCACTGCTGCCATGCTCTGGACCTGAATATAACCATCTCTGTATAATCGTGGAATCTTGAAATTTTCGTATTCCATTTCATCAAGGCGATTGATAGAAATATTCCTGATAATATAAAAGCTCATATCCGGCTTAAATTCCATAATCAAAGGAACGGCGTCAACGGTGTTACTGTCCTTTGGCACAAGCGAATAAAGCTGCTCTACAAATTGGGCCTGCTTTTTAAGCTCATTTTCTAAGACCTGTTCTCTGGGGTCACCGGCACTTTGGACGGCCAACGTTGCTAATATCACACTTGAGAGCCTTTGTAGGTTCGTAAGTTTCTGCAGGTAGAATATATTTGGGTCATCCATATCTTGCCTGGCTTGCTGTCCATAAAGCTTATTAAATCTATCAATTGCACTGTCCCAACCGTCCTTAGCCACCAATTCAATAAACTCTTGGGCTTTACTTTTGGTGACATTCATTGCTGCAAGTCTCTTCAATTCTCTGACCACTTCTTCTTTTAGTGAATAAACATTTTCGCTCTGCTGTTGGTTCGGGTCTAATATGAGCGTGCTTGTACTGAATGTTTGATTTATGCTCTGCGGCTCAGACGCCGGTTCGGCTTTAATCACACGTATAATCGCCATCATTCGTCCAGACATATCTCTTATAGGCCCGATATTTTCGTACATTCTTGGCTTCGGTGTGCCAAAGGGTCCAAGCTCACCGGCTTTAAGCTCGTCGATGGTGAATACAATCCGGTACAACATTCCGAGGTTTTCGTCGTTCTGAATATCAGATGCGTTCAGCAGGCCCGTTTGGCCCATGTGTATCTTGACCTTGTGCTTTTCACTCAATTGCTCAGCGGCAGTTTTATAATCGCCAGCTACTTGCCGGAACTGCTCGGAACTGAGCTTTCCAAGTTCTATATCCATATTTTCCAGACCTGACTCGGTAAGCGCCTTGGCCTCCTGCAGTATGACTTCCGCTCTGGAATTTATTCTATCCTGCAGCAAGCCTTGCGAAATGATACTCGCCACCTCGGCATAGCTTTTGATTTTTTCGGTTTGCGGCGAATTCGGGTCGTTTGGGTCCGATGGAACCAACACCGTGAACTTCTTTATATTCTTCCGGTAAAATTCTTCTTTCTCCTGGTGCGTAGGCGGGGTTACTATCGATGAAACATCATCGAGTTTGACGGCTATGTATTCAAGCTGAACTCTGTCAGGCAATTTGTATCCGAGGCCATAAGGGTTTTCCTCGCTCAGTGTGCCGGTGAAGAATTTCTTGTATTTGTCAAAATGTTCGATAATCCTGTCTTCGCTTGGTTCGGCAAGAGTTTCAGCAAATACAGCCGAATCAAATTTCACAAATTCTACATTAACAGTCTCATTCTCCCAGCTTACTATATGCCTTATCTGTGAGCTGGTAACATCTTCGCTTGAGCAAATCATATGGGCGTACTGCAATACGGCTAATAATTCGCCGAAGGTTGTAAGTATCTGCTCTTCAGAGACGCCCTGCCGGTTTATCAGAGACCGGATTAGTTGTGAATATGTTGAACCCTCAAATAGCTGTGGTATTACTGCCGCAAGAAGTTCGCCCACCTGCTTATTTGTCACTCTAATCCCTGCGAGCTGTGCCTCGTTTTTCAGCAGCAGCCAATAGTAATCAGCTGGCCATGAACGTTTATATATATCACTGATTTGTTTATCGCTGATTCTGAACTGGTTTACTCTTATCGCCTGTTTTATACGATTGATTAATACCGGTGAAATTCTTTGCTCGGAAAACAATAATTCGCCCAAGAAAACTGCTCGTAAATCCTGAAACCTCAGCATAACATCTGCTCGCAAAAACCTTAGAATTTCAAGTTCGTTGTGTGCTGAAATCAGGTCGCTTCTTGTTATCTTTTTATTATCTGCGAAGTAGGCCACTGCACCGTGCCAGCCCATTCTTACTCGACCGAGGTATCGCAGAGTCGGGCCTGCGATAAAGCCGAGCATTGTCCCTATGACAATAATAGCCATTATTTCTCTGTTATGCTTGCGGAACCATTTCATTAAATTCATAACTGTGCTCCGAATCCGTTGCTGCCCATTTCACAGTATATTGCAAAATGCCAGCCCAAGTCCACTTCTCAAACTCTGGAACTCATAAGTATAGGAAAGAGTCGGAGCATTGCAAGAAAAATAACACATTGATTGATAATTGACAGTTGACTATTGAGAATCTGGGGTTTTCAATATGCAAGATGCGAAATGCGAGACGCGAAATGCGAAATGTAAAATCAGTTCAGGCTTTTGCCGAGGCCAATCGCTATTTGCCCGGCGGGGTCAATTCGCCAGTAAGGGCCTTTAGCGGTGTGGATGCCAGCCCACTTTTCATCAAGAGCGCGTCCGGCTCGAAAATCTACGATATTGACGGCAATGAATACATCGACTATGTCGGCTCGTGGGGGCCGATGATACTCGGACACGCTCACCCAAAAGTATTGAAAGCTATTGAGACCGCAGCTAAGAAAGGAACCTCGTTCGGAGCACCGACATTGGCCGAGACCGCCCTGGCCAAAAAGATAGTTGCCGCATTTGAGTCCATCGAAAAGGTTCGGCTTGTAAGCAGCGGCACCGAGGCGGTAATGACCGCTATTCGACTGGCCCGTGCATATACCAAAAGAGACCTAATAATTAAAATGGCTGGCTGTTATCACGGCCACAGCGATTCGCTGCTCGTTGCAGCAGGTTCAGGACTGGCCGAAACCACCGTCACCTCAAGCGCTGGTGTTCCTGATTCGATTGCCAAGTTGACCATCGTAATACCGTATAATGATATAGATGCAGCAAAACGCACCTTTGAAAAACACAAAGGGAAAATTGCAGCAATCCTGGTTGAACCCGTAGCAGCAAATATGGGGGTGGTGCCACCAGCCGATGGCTATCTATCGACACTCCGCGAGTTATGCGAACAAAACGAAGTGCTTTTGATATTCGACGAGGTGATAACCGGCTTTCGCCTCACCCTCGGCGGTGCGCAGCAGCTTTATGGCATAAAAGCCGATATTACCTGCATAGGCAAAATAATAGGGGGAGGACTACCCTTAGCAGCGCTCGGTGGAAGAACTGATGTTATGGATATGCTGGCTCCGACCGGGCCGGTCTATCAGGCAGGAACACTCAGCGGCAATCCAATTGCCACCGCAGCGGCCAATGCAATGCTCGATATACTGGCAAAAGAAGATTGCTACCGCAGACTTGAACATTCAGCAGCAATGTTGGAGACAGGCCTTGTCGATGCCGCTAAACGTGCTGGTATCGCTGTTACAATTAATCGCGTCGGCTCACTAATGAGTTGTTTTTTTACTGATAGAAAAGTGCAAAACTTCGCCGATGTCCAGTCAAGCAATATAAAACAGTTCAAGAGATTTTTTGCAGAGATGTTAAAGCAGGGAATTTACCTTGCCCCAAGTGCTTATGAGGCGATGTTTGTGTCATTGGCCCATACAAAACAAGATATTGAAAAGACCATCGAAGCAGCGCAAAAAAGCTTCCGCAAGGTAAAAACCAGTGCCCCGTGACCACTTTTGACTGCAAATAAATTTCTTGCACTTATAACATAAGTAAAACATAATAATCATAAGCATAATGCTCGATGCTGAATACTCGATGTTCGTTGAAATTATGAGCAGGTTAGATAGTCAGTAATGTGCAGTTAACCAACCAATTAACCAAATTTAGGAGATTAAAAAATGGACGAGAATCAGGCCAAACAAAGCAATCTACTCGATACGACAGACTGTCTCGAAGCTGTGGGAGTATTCAGGGGATGGAAAAACGCCTTGTTCGTAGTTATCGTACTTTGTTTGCTTTTGCTTCAGATATCTTTCTGGCTTATAGACCGTGGTTTAATTGAACCTTGTGATAAGGCCAGAGGCGATATTGTTACTGCGTGCAAAGAGGCAGAAGAGATTAAAGAGTCGGCAGAAAAAGTTGCAGAAGAACCCAACAAATCAGCCAAAGCAGCACCACAGAAACAACCACAAGCTGGTTTTCTCTCCGGCATAACTATCAAGCAGGTATGCTGGGCCGTTCGTATTGCCAACGGTTTGCTGATATTGACGGCTGTACTTTATTGCCTGTGTATGTTGTTTAGCTTGAAGGTCTCGCTGATAGGCCGTCTCGGCGGCATAAACCATATCAGCCGAGCATTTTTCCTATCGCTGATTTTGGTCGTTTTGCTGCTACCCTGGCAAATTGTATTTGATGGTATCATTCCAGGAGTAATATATACGCCGAAGGAATTATTAAGCTCGTATGCTACCAGCAAACTTCCACCGGCGGAAATATTCAGCATAGCCCTTTACTATTTTCGGTTCTGTGGCTACTGGGTGCTGGTGGTGATTCTGCTGATTTTTGCGCAGATGCGCAGCAGCCGCTGGACAAAGGCCGTTCTCCGCCGACTCGAGGTAATATAAAAAGATGGCCAAGGAAAGGCTCGGCTTTATCGGCACAGGTATTATAGGTAAGCCGATGGCCCACAACCTGCTAAAAGCAGGATATGCGGTAACCGTCCACAATCGCACAAAGGCAAAAGCACAACAGCTCCTCTCAGAAGGTGCAAGCTGGGCTGACAGCCCAGCCGATGTCGCAAAAAATAGCGACGCTGTAATAACCTGTGTGCCAGACACACCTGATGTCAGGCAGGTTCTGCTTGGCAAAAACGGCGTAATCGAAGCAGCACGGTCAGGGCTTATCTGCATCGATATGAGCACTATCTCGCCGTCGGCGACGAAAGAGATGGGCAAGACCCTTGCAGCCAAAGGTGTAATTCTAATCGATGCACCCATAAGCGGCGGTGAAATAGGGGCGACTCAAGGCAAACTCTCGATAATGATGGGCGGGCCAGAAGAGGCAGTAGAAAAGGTCCGTCCCATTATGGAGGTAATGGGCCGAACGGTTACTTATTGTGGCCCGCTCGGCTCAGGCCAGATGACCAAACTGGTTAACCAGGTGATGGTCGTACACACAATAATGAGTATCGCAGAAGGATTTGCATTCGCTGAAAAAGCTGGGTTGGATTTGCAGACTACACTGAAGGTAACCTCCGCAGGAGCGGCGGGAAGTCACTCACTGGAAGCGCTCGGGCCAAAAATAATTGAAGGCGATTTTGCACCTGCTTTTATGGTCGATTTACAACAGAAAGATTTACGGCTGGTTCTGGAATGCGCC
>CAZKYA010000027.1:0-18463 GCA_964556725.1 uncultured Pirellulales bacterium | reverse complement strand
TTACAATAGGTTGGGCACCAAGATGAAAAATACTTGTTATCTCATACTTTGAAAGTATGTCTGCTATTTTCCTCTGGTCCTTTAAGTCTCCTATAACAACAGTAGATTTTTTACTAAGGTTTTGAGTTTGAAAATAACTTTTAGGGTCAAAGTCTCTTACAAGTGAAATTATGTTTGCACCGGTCTTACTCAGTTTTTCAACGAGGTGAGAGCCTTTAAATCCTCCTGCCCCAGTAACTAATACATTTTTGTTATCCCAGAATTCTTTGTTCATTTTTCCAGATTTCCCAGGGGGCGCCTTGCTCATAAATCCTGTTTAGTTCATCAACGTCTTTTTGAGTATCCATACATTTCCAAAAACTCTTGTGTAGGTAAGCAGCTAATTGGCCCTCTCGGGCTAACCTTCTTAACGGCTCCTGTTCTAAAACACAACTTGCATCTTCGGATAAATAATCAAAAATCCTCCTATTACAAACCATAAAACCTCCATTGATTAGGTCTTTCATATCAGGTTTCTCATCAAATCGTTTAACCAGGTCTTTGTCCAATTCAACTAAACCAAACCAATAAACGGGATTAACCGAGGTGATTGTTGCTATTTTGCCCGTTCTTTTATGATGCTGATAAAGTTTATTTAAATCGATATCTGCCACACCATCACCATACGTTAAAAAGAAATCTTCATCTTCTCCTATGTGTTTTTTAATTCTGGCAACTCTCGCTCCAGTCATGCTTTCCAATCCTGTGTCAATAAAATAAACTCTTGCCTCTAAATGGTTATTATCACTTAATGTGAGTTTATCTTTGTTTCTCAAATCCAATATAAAATCGTTAGACATCTCCTCTAAATTGAGAAAATACTCTTTTATCATATTTCCTCTGTAGCCTAAGCACAGGATAAAGTCTTGAAAGCCTTGATGGCTATAGATTTTCATAATGTGCCACAAGATAGGCTTTCCCCCAACCTCAACAAGTGGTTTCGGCTTATATTCAGTCTCTCGGTCCAATCGTCTTCCTTTTCCTCCGCATAATATTACTGTTTTCATTGTACCCTTCCTTTTTTCTACGTAGGACTTATCGTTTCATAATAAGTTTTATGTGCTCAGCTTATTTTCAGTTCATTTAAAAACTGTGCAATCCGTTCCACCACTGCTTGGGGCTGCGTCTTGCGTTTGCGAGGCACAAAGCTCTTGAGTTGCTTTATCTTTGCGGGGAGTTCTGCTGTTTCATACGCGACCAAAACATGCCCTAATAACTCAAATCTTTTAACTATGGCTATCTGGTGGTCGTGGACAACCTCCCCGTAACGTTTGAGTCGTGGCATGGCCAGCAGTGGCTTGTTATGCTCTATTGCCATCGCTATTGTGCCTATGCCACCATGACTGATTATGCCGGAGGCCTCACATATATGTTTATCAAAAAGGCGTTTTTCCAGAAATGGGACTGCTTCAAAGTTACGTGGCTGATATGAACTTTCGCCAATCTGCGCAAATATCTCCTCCTCGAACCCATTTTCAGAGAGCATCTCGTCAACGGATTTTACCAGCCTATCAAATGGAAATTGCGTCCCCACTGTCAAAAAAATCATATCACTGCACCTACATATTCGACATTCTTATACTGCTCGACGAGGTTGGGCCATTGGACTAAGGAGATATCTGCAATGTACCTGACCATCCTGCCGGAGAGGGAAAGTTTTTCAACATTAGTAATACTGTCAAGCCATACAACCTTTGCCCCAGTAATTTTGCCAAGGAAACATATGATGCAGCCTACTGCTGCTCCAGTGCTTATAACAACATCAGGCATTTCCCTTAGAACGATTTTCAGACAGCGGAAAAAAACTTTGGCTACTTTGAAGAGGTGCTGTCGGTTACATTCGCCAACAACATAGACTTTACCATATTTTTGAAGCCTTTCCCGAACAGTATATGAAGTTGTAATGCAAAAACTATCACACCCATTCCAACTATCCTTAAGTCTTAACAGTTGACTTAGGTGTCCACCAGCAGACGCGGCAAGGCAAACCTTTATACCCTTTCCCATCTCACCAAATTCCCAATCGTCTTTGGATCGGCCGAAGAAGGAGTTGTGGCCAATAGATAAACCTTAGAGTCGGAATCCTTTTAGCCAATTCCAACCATAACTTGTGTCTGGATATAGAATCCAAAACTCTGAAATCAGATTCATATTGTTTTTCATATTGCTCACATGGTATTTTTGACTGCAAGAGGTCGCATCGTCGTTCAATTTCTTTTTTAAGCTCAATTTCTCGTTTTCCTTGAGCAAATTTGGGGCGATGTTCCTTATCGTTCTCTATCGGGATATAGTCCCACTGGATTATTTCCTGTCCGGACATTGTTACGCTCAATATGACCGACCACCTTGTGTGGCTCAGGAAGCAGTCAAAGATGAAGTTACCCAGGCTGTAAGCTACTAATCCGCCATTGACCTTTTCGATGCCCTGTACCACGTGGGGATGGTGCCCAACAATCAGTGATGCTCCAGCTGCTACAAATTGTCGAGCTATTTGCCTTTGCTGAGTATTTGGCCGGTCTATTAGCTCGTTGCCCCAGTGAACCGATACAACGACGGTTTTGCCTTGTCTGGCGAGGGAGCTGATTGCGTTAAGAAGCTCATTCAATTCTGCTCCACCATAATAAGCATACTTCTCCTTTAGAAAGCATATACCAAGAACCGATATTTCCTGATTGTTCAATGTCACCTCCGTGATTTGAATCCCGGGTTGAAAACCTCCATCTTTGCCAGAACCAACTATCTTAATTCCGGCCTGCTCCAATTGCTGTACTGTGTCCACCGCGGCTTCAAACCCTTGTTCAAGGATGTGATTATTGGCCACATGTGCTACCGTTATTCCCCAATCTGCTAAGTGCCTGGCTGCTTCAGCCCGGCCACGCATGTGCAGACTGCGCAAGCTGTGCTCTTTTCGTCCAACGTCGGACAAAACGCACTCAATGTTACAAAGGACTAAGTCATGGTTGCGGAGAACATCAACGATTTCATTAGTTAGAAAGTCTTTTCCGTATTTGTCCAAGGAGGAAGCTACGCCCTGACCCAGTGCGTAGAAAGACTCTCCACACATCACATCACCGACACAGGCAATTTTAACCTCACTCATTTGGAAATACGTCCTGATGTTTTCGTTGCTATGGCACTCTTTATGATAAATGACAATCGCTCAACATGGTTGTCCCAGCTATGCTCTTTGGTTGCCTCGATTCGTCGATAAGCACGTTCGTAGGTGTCGTTATTCAATTCCCAGATTATCGCGTTGCAAAACTCTTCCTTGCTTCTCGCCACGCTCACTATGTCAGAGTAATTTTCAGCAATTTCATCGATTGGAATGGATACTATCGGCTTGCCAGAAGCCATATACTCAAAAAATTTTAATGGACTGCAAAACCTTATCCACTTGCTCATTTTCCACTGCAAGAGGCACACGTCAAAGCAAGCACACAAGGCGGGAATTTGCTGATATGGTACCCTGCCGAGTAAATAAATATTTGGCTGCTTTGATAATTGCTCATAATTGCCGCCGGTAACCTCACCAGCAAGAACAAAGGAAACATTACGTAATCGTGCGGCACAATATTCCAGCAGTTCTGTATCATTATGGGCCGTCATCGTTCCATAATAACCTGCAATAGGTCTGGGGACATTTACAAGTTCTTTAATAGAATCATCACCATTGTTGGCCGCCTTACGGAAAAGTTCAAAGTCGACACCATGTGGTAAATAGAAAACATTATTGCGTTGAGTTCTTTTCGCCTCGTAGAGTCTTTTTGATACGCAAATCAAGATATCACTTTCTTGAGATATTTTTCTCTCGCGTTGGCGTAGGGCTTCTTGATTTGGGGTATATTCATCCTCAACGAACAGGTCTGAGACATGATATATAATAATGACAGGATTAAAGCAATGCAGTATATCAGCTGCTCTTACATTTTCCACCCAGAGGATGGGTCTTGACATTCGCAATAGTGAGCAAAGTGTCTTGAGCTGTAATCTGACGAAAAAGTTGTTGAGCGAATCGATGATTCGTTTGCCTTGTATGGGCAAAAACACCGGACTGAATATGTACAGGTTCTTTTGTGGGTGTTTTAAGAATTTGGTGATACTCTTTAGTTTTCTTACAATTCGCTTGGTTATTCCCCTTTTAGCTGCTCCAAGGAGGTCAGAACTGAAAGGATTAATGTAAAGAACCTTGTTATCCCTGACGAGTCTTTGCATTATATGAGTTGTGCAACTCGGATTCATTCCCCACCAGTCTGTTGGTGCAAAACAGATGATGTCATATCCTTCGGTCATTGCTGCTCCCTGATAAAGTTGTATATGAAATAACAGGCCTAATCTTACCACTGGGTGTTTTTTTCAAAGCTTTAACCTGTTTTAATTCGACCCTCAACTCGCTCGGAAGATGTCGAGCAATAAGCCCCTCAAAAGCCATTAGGTCTTTTAGGTCAAACTTCTCACTTGGCACATACTTAATTGTTATGTGATCTAAAGCATCTTGTATTATTTGGCTCTCTGCTATGTGGTCGGTGCCATACAGCAGGTGTGTCAGGATTGCTGCTCCGTATTCTCTTCCGGAACGAGTTCTTATTACATCTGCTTGACGTCCGGTTATGGACTCGATCACTTGGAAAACCCTGCCGCATGGACATGTCTCATTTGACCTTATTACGGTGTCTCCCATATCATATCTTATTAATGGCATTGCCCGGTTCCAAAATCCTGTTGAAATTATCCTACACTTCCTGTTATCAGACTCATCTACGGGGATTAGCTCTGTGAGACCATATTTGGGTATTACATGGTAACTGTCTTGTTCACAAGTTTGGATGTAACAGACGCGCTCGGCACTGCCATAAAAGTCAAAGATTTTGCAGCCAAATGCCTCTGCTATTGTCTTCCGCATAGATTCTGTTAATATTTCAGATGAGGTTAGCGCCGCTTTAAGCTTAACCTCAATTCCCGAGTCTATATATGTTTTTGCAAGCAAATAAACAGCAGATGGATAGCCCACGATAGCTTTGGCATCATACTCTTGAATCACCTTGGCGTACTCTTTTGCTGTGTATGGGGAAAGATGATATGTTGAAAGGATCAATTCTTTCATTATTGGATTATAAGTATACAAGGAGCCATTTTTTTGGTCGGGCTTTGCAACAAGCCTGCCCGTAAGATAAGCACATTTATCGGCAAGGCAGATACCGGCCCAGTCCCATTGCCTTCTTACAAACGCATGCTCATTTCCTATTGAGAACAAGTTTCTGCAGATTTTCATTGGTGTGCCTGTGGTTCCTCCGGTATAAGCTGTCCGCGTCAACCACCGGGGATATTTTGTAGAAACCAGAGTCTCTTCTGCTTGTAATACATCTTTTTTGGTCAGGATAGGGAAAAGCTTGATGTCTTCCAGGCTGTTTATATCCTCGACTCTTATACCTCTTTCATCCATCAACCGATGGTAATAGGGCACCGTGGTATAACAGTGACGCACCAGTTGTTTGAGCAGCTTCAGTTGCAGATCCCTTAATCTCTGCTCATCCAGCCATTGAGTCATGGCGATTTGCCTTCTACGAAACCAGAATGGCCCGGCGTAACGCTTGACAGCTAAGCATATTGCGCCATTAGCTATCACTTTCGGATTCATTTTTAGTCATTTCCTTGCTATGAACTAAGGTTGGCAAAAAATGATTTTGCCTACTCCGCGCAGATATGCACACATTTTGACAGATGGCTGATTTGTCTCTTCAGAAGCGAAAAGACCAATCAAAAACCAGATAGGTATACGAACGGCAAAAAATAGCAATATGAGAAGACAAGCAATCCCATAAATTAGACGGCCATGATGCTTTCTAATAAACTTCAAAATGCTTAGCCTAAGTTCAACAATCATTTCACCGGATTTCTGTGATGTGCTTTGTCCACCCAGATGTACAATCTCAGCGACTGGCGCAAATACAACTCGCCATCCGGCTTTTTTAAATCGGTAACACCAATCGGTTTCCTCTGCGTACATAAAGAACTGCTCATCCATTAGCCCAATTTGTTCTATGGCTTTTCGCCGAACTAACATAAAACAACCGCTTACAGCATTAACTTCTCTGATATCGTTCCTGTTCCACCAGGTCATTTGCTCGCGTCCGAAGAATCTGCTCTTCGGAAATAGTTTGTACAAATAAGTGCTTGACAAAAACATATTCAACAGGGACGGGAACATAAAGCACGTGCGTTGTAATGTCCCATCTGGGTTGATAACCTTACAGCCAACCACAGCTGCATCCGGATTGTCTTCAGCAAAGGAAATGATTTTCGCAATGGCTTGGTCAAGCACCACGGTGTCACTATTGAGCAGCAGCATGTAACGGCTTTTGGCAATCCTTATGCCTTGGTTATTCGCCGCGGCAAAGCCCCTGTTCTCCAGGTTCTCGACAATTGTGGCTTTTGGAAATTCTTTTTTTACCATCTCCGGCGAATCGTCTGTGGAAGCATTATCTACGACAATCACCTCAAACTCTGTATCTTTGGTCTGTGCGTAGATTGATGCTATACAATTACGCAAAATATCGCGTGTGTTCCAATTAACGATAATTATTGATATGTCCAACAAACTTTCCTATCGACGGCAACTCAACAATTGTGAGTAAGTCTGCATCTTCATACTTGTTTCTTTAGCCATTTCAAGAGTCAACCGAGTGGATTCAAGAAACATCTGGTCTGCATTGTTATCGGAGCGGTCAAAGTCATGTGCTAAAATTACTGCTCCTCCGGCTTTTCTCGCCAGATGCAGGGCTCTTTGCTGGCTCTGTTTATGTTGGGGCTGTGTATCGCCAGAATCAAGTGTCCAATAGGCAATTGGCACTTGATTAATTAATAAGTATAATAGACAAACAATATTTAATTTACCATTAGGTGGGCGAAACAAATATTTTTGTCGCCTGACTCCTAAGGCGGCATTAATCGCCTGCCATCCTTGTTTTATGTCCTTGATGGAACGTATTGGAAAAACCTTCCAGTAATTTAAGTGGTCATAGCCATGAGAGCAAATTTCATGTCCTTGTTTTGCTATTTGCCTCACAATATTTTCCCGGCCTGCAATATTTCTACCCAGGAGAAAAAATGTTGCCTTAACGTTGTTTTCAGCAAGGAGCTTCAATATGGCAGGAGTCAACCTGTTGCCTGGACCATCATCAAATGTCAAGACAAGAGTCTTGGATTTGACAACTTTGAGTTTTAGTAACAATCGTAGCCACCTCCCGTAAATCCAAGGTACACAGATATAAAGGAATGCGGTAGCAACACCAGCACTGAATACAATTAGAATAATCTTAATTTTATAGCTCCTGTCAATGGTGCTTTAGAATCTCACACATTTTAGAAATTGTTCATTCTTGAGATGGAAGTGCCAGACCCCGGTAGACTTTGGCATTAGTGCTTGTCATCAAAGTAGGCATCACGCCAGCAAAGCCGATTATCATATAGTAAACTGTGGTGGGCTGACCAAATAGCGAAACAGACATAAAAGCACCCGCCAACCCAAATAGTCCCGCTGACAGACACCAAACCAGCCACTTATCTGAGGCTAAGGTGCTTGCTCTATAAGCCTCAAGGACTTTCCTTATGGCTGCTATGTTGACAGCGAAAAAAGGCACTAAACCAACTAACCCGTAACTATGCAAAACCAACAAGTAGTGATTTACCGTATCGGTGTGGTCACGTCCATCAATTTTAGGACCCCAACCGGGGTCAACATCGTAGCCATAGCCGGTTAGCCAATGGCCGGACATCCCTCCTTCAAATAAAGCTACATCAATCAGTTTACTGCGATACCAAGCCGTCTGCCCGCTGAAGGTAAACCGGTCTATAACTTCATAAAAATGTCGATTGCTGATGATTTCCACCATTGCACACATCAATATAGCTATTGACACTACTATTTTCCAATGCCTTCTGTAGAAGTATAAAGCGATGAAACAAACTGCAGATAATACAGCCAGCCATGGTCCAGCGGACATGGAGGAGAACACACCCACACCCATCAGTAATAGGCCAGCCAAATAGAGCGTTTTATTTTTGCTCACGCTATGCAGAACCCCGGCACAGACAGGGCCAAACATTGCAAAGAACAAGCCGTACATAATCGAATGTGAGAATACAACATCGGCCCGAAAAAAGCCGAATCTTGATGGCCCAATATATGATGATGCTCCCGGTATCCCATAATATTTGAGAAATCCTGCCAGGTTCTTTCCTGTAAGGCACTGGTTGAAGCCTACTATTGCCAGAGGAGCTGCTATGACTAAGATGCTTTTAAGCAGAGTTAGATATTGTTGTTTGTTTTTTATTATCATCCTTACCGCAAAGTAAGGCAAAACCATGTCAAAAACTGCTCCTCCACGATTTTCAAGGAATGCCGTTAGGGACTGAGCCGTTGTGGCCCCGGCCAATATCTCAGCCCCAAAGTATATAATTATAAGCTTATCGAGCCATATAAACTTGAAGCGGTTAGGCAAATCAGTTTGCAGAAACAGCTTCACGAATATGGCAAGAATTGCTATTCTACGCGCTGTAAGGTCAATCGTTCCTATCGAAATTGCGAGGTATGACGGATACCAGGCGACTGTTGCAAGGTACACAATAAGTCCGTAAACCGGTGGTACGAGAAACACTATAATGCTAACTATGACACCGATAATTAAAGTGGCAGCTTCCATTGTGGGGAAATTTATATCCTCTATTACTTTTTTAAAGAAAGTAGCATGCGTTCAAAAAGATACACAAGCTGGCAGATAGCTGGTAATTTTTTCAGAAAGTGGGTTACTCTTCCCGTAAGCATGGTATTACTACTTCCGTGCAAAGCTTGGAAATGGATCTTCGTTTTAGGATTCATTTTTATCCGCCCGACTGTCCCGCCATTATACCCTGTTATGTATCGCTGAAAACCCATCTCCCATCTTAACATTTGTGCTAGGCTGATATGGGCATCGGCAAGGTATTTAACCCACTCTTCTGGAAAATAATATGTTCGTAAACCTCGAGCAAAGATACCAACAGCAGGGTGTGTCCTGTTCATGCACCTGCATATCTCGTGTTGCAGCTCGGTTACCGTTTCCTTAATCGCGCGAAACAGAACAAAAACTACAGGAATGGGAAAATCAAACGACCACTCGTTATCCACTACAATCCACCTGCTTCCATCCACCAGAATGTTTCGAGGTGTCAAATCAAGTAAACCGCGAGACAAACAATCAACCTTAAACTCACATTTCTGGACAGTATTTTGTGTAACCATTGAAAGAAATTTTTTGGGACAAATGTGAAGTTTGTCCAGAGCGTGTACTTTTTGTACGTAGAGGATGACCAATTCATTGGCTTTGTCATAACGGTTCTTCCTGAGTTCGGCTCCTATTTTTTGATTGAGCGATTGAAATGGTAAATATTCGTATTCAATGTGGTCACTTTCTAATGAGCCACATAGAACATCAAAGTGCTCCTTCAGGTACTCAGCGTTTGCTCGTTCCCGCGTTGTTACAGCTTTGAGAAACTCACCGGCCTCTTTTGTGATAGCAATCTTCCGGATTATTTTCTTCCCAAATTGTTCAGTGACAACGGTACGCGTGCGAAACTCGCTCAACCGCCATGAATTATCAGCTAAAGTTACGGCCATTGATGAACCCGAATTTTCTTTGTGTCCTTTCATACTGCTTTTGTGGGTTTGTGGACGCTCTTACTTTACATTTATTGGTGCTGTACAGAGATTGTAATTTGTTTTTGAGATTGTTGAACTTGCGCCGCCAGCTCAGTTCAGTAATATCATCAACTAACTTACTGTTTACGTCCGTAAGTAGAAGGTCAGGATTCTTTTCAAATTTTCAAATTATTAGTTAGAGGCAAAAACTATTCAACTCAGAAACTTCAAAATTGTACTAACGACGTGCTTTTTCATTTTATCTGTAAGTTCTGGGTAGATGGGAAGGGCTAAAACTTCTTGAGCGGCTTTTTCTGCTTCGGGCATGTCGCCTTGCTTATACCCAAGATTCCTGAAACATTCCTGTAGATGCATTGGGCATGGATAATAAATTTCACAACCAATACCTTTTTCTTTCAGATAAGCAACCAATTCATCCCGTTTGGGAACTCTTATTACGTATTGATTATATATGCTAACACAATCCGGGCTGATATATGGTGTCTTAACGATCATACCGGCGAACCTCTCATTATAAAAAGCAGCATTTCGCCGACGGGCTTCAGACCAGTCATCCAGATGTGGCAGCTTGACCAGAAGAACTGCTGCCTGGATTGGGTCGAGACGAAAATTGCCACCCACATACTTATAGTAATATTTAGGATTGGCACCATGGTTTCGCATTATTTTGAGCTGGTTATACATCTTTTCATCGTTGGTCACGACCATACCGCTATCTCCTGCACCGCCAAGATTTTTGCTCGGAAAGAAACTGAAACAGCCCATTGTCCCAATACTACCAGCTTTTCTACCCTTATATGTACTGGTAATTGATTGTGCGGCATCTTCGATAACTGCAAGGTTGTACTTGTTTGCAATTTCCATAATCGGGTTCATATCAGCCATCTGGCCGAATAAATGAACCGGCATAATCGCCTTGGTCTTTTCCGTAATTGCCGGCTCAATAAGCTGGGGATTGATATTGTAAGTTTTAGGGTTGATATCTATGAATACTGGTTTTGCACCGCAGCGGACAATCGAGCCGACCGTTGCAAAAAATGTAAAAGCTGTAGTGATGACCTCATCGCCTAGACCAATATCTAAGCTCATCAAACTACTCAATATAGCATCTGTTCCACTGGAGGTACCAACAGCGAATTTACAATCGCTTAAAGCAGCTATTTTTTCTTCCAGTTCGGCGACTTTTGGCCCACCTATACATATCTGAGATTCGAGTACTTTGGCAACGGCAGCCAGAGTCTCATCTTTTATTGTCGCATACTGTGCTCTTAAATCTAATAAAGGCACTTGCATATTTATTCCTTAATTAGTATTACAGCACCACCTGATTATGTATTGTCCTCAATATAACAAGTTGATTTCTCAATATCAATACCCAGGGCTCGCAATCGCTGACGTTTTTGTCTGGCATGATGTTCCCTTGCCTGCCGGTTGCGTCCTTGATGATATCGAATTATCTCGCTTGCTTTCTGGTAAACCTGCCATTGAACCGATGGCGGAAAGCTCTGAACGGCTACCGGCGTTGATGCGGCATGTTTGCGAACAACTTTCTTTCCCGACTGTTCGGTGGGAACGGTCCTGGTCCTAAATTTTCTCAGTCGCCATGAACAATCGGCTAATGTTGATATAGTTGGTGAAATTGAATTTTTGTGGTGCTCTTTCATTTTGCTACCGTATTCACAGATGACTTGCTTTTACTTTATATTTCATTTAGCGTTGTACAGCAATTGTAATTTAGTTTTGAAACTTCGAAACTTGTGCTGCCATCCAATGTAATACTTTGCGTCCCAAGGACCATCCAGTAGATTGTCCAGAACCTCCTGTCTCCAGCGCCATCGGTCGGCTAATGTATCTTGTCCGTGATAGTTTATGTTGAAAGTGACCTTTTTAGCCGCTTGATAACTTCCTTCATCTTTGAGCTTAGTGTGTCTGCTCTTAGGGTCATCCATATGCTCTTGAAAGATGAGCGGATAGTAGAAGCCGTTTATATAACCTGCAATTGCCATTTTTAGCCAATATGCAGTGGTTGACTTGTTTCGTATTGGGCCAAATCTCTTGAATGTTTCTCGTTTGGTCAGGAGCCCCGTCCCACAGGTCCACGGATGTACTAAGATTTGATGCCTGCCTAATCTCCGAATCTTATGCTTAGCTCTTTCGTAATCAAAGTCCTCCGGAAAATAGTGCCAGCAGGCTACCACGCCAAGGTTGGGAATATCTTTATGGGCCTCAGCAAGCGTACGAGTCCACCCTGGGGTCACCAGGCAATCGTTATCGAGTTTGCCTAAAAGGTCGGCCTTGGAGCTGCTCCATACTTTGTTTGTAGCGGCTGTTTGACCAATATTCTCTTTGGAAAAGATAATATCTGTTATGCGTCGGTCGCTTATCTCGTTTTTAAGATATTCATCCGTGCCGTCAGTTGATGCATTATCCCAAATAGTTAAAGAAAATTCCTCCGTTGGGTCTGCCAACACAGACGCCAAGGCCAGCTTAGTATAATCCAGACGATTGTATGTTATAAAAACCAAATCGATTGTCATTTTTCGCTGTAACGTCATTGACACAGAACGGCTGCAAAAGCGAGTCCAGTCAGTGCCGTGTCACTCTTGCTCACTTTTGTTGTGCAAGCTGTCGATGTAAGCCTTGGCGGTAAGACGTCTCTGCATCATCTCACTGGGTGTTATGATCTTGCCATAGCTATTTTGGCCAAAATGGTGAATATAACTATTTTGGGTCCAAACTATGCGGAGGCCCCGGTTTGATAACCTTTTACATAGTTCAGCTTCGTTCCCATAATCGGGCAGGTTCACATTGAAACCACCAAGCTCATTCCAAAGCTCACGTCGGATGAAAAACGCGAAACCGCCCACCGTGGGGAGCTCTACCTGCCCTTGGTGTGTCTGATTTGAGATGTACTTTTTCGCAAATGCATAAATCTGATTGTTTGTCCAATGATTCCGACAATACTCAGCCCGGCGAATGGTCTGTCTTGTTGCGGCCCAACTTGTAGAAGGGCCGGTAACTGCGATTCGCGGGTCTGAATCGAACGCTTCTTTGGCAGCACGCCAACTCCACGGGGTTACAACAGTATCCGAATTCAAAAAACACAGATACTTTCTGGTGGAGACTTGGGCGCCATGTTCACATGACCGGCTGTGCCCCAGCGGTGTATCGTGCCTGATTATGGTCCACCCATTTTGCTGCTGGTAATCTCGAATTAATTCGATCGTGTGCTGAGATTGCGACCCATCATCGACCAGGATAACCTCTGCCTTGGCACCATACCTCTCGATGCTCGCAAGGCATCGCCGTGTGACCTTTGGCGAATCGTGAATAGCAACGACCACCGAAACGTCCCTGCTTGCCGCTACTTCATCTTCCGGTTGGTCGAACGTACTGGAACGAGCAAGTCCAATGCTTAGCAGCTTGGCACGTATCTGTTGGTACCTTCTTCTAATCGGTGCCAGGATTATTTTTCCTGATCGCAGGGGCATAAGCGTATTTTAACAATTGCTTCAAACTGTCTGTTAAGCCATGCTTAAAAATGGTATCTATAACGTAGATAGTCAAAACATACGCGCTAGTTCCAAGCAGTAATGACAATAGCAAACCGGGCAAATTACTTTCTTGTCTACCTCGAACAAGTATCATAACCATGCACATAGTGGTACATCCTATGGTTGGTGGAAATAGTGCTTCGAAATAGCAGGTAAGTCTGTACCCTAAAGTGTTTGCTAATTTTCTGCCAAGATAAAGAAGAACCAAGAAATTAGGTAGGACTACAGCCATAGAGGTTCCCAATATACGTTGGTGAGAGGTCAGCGGATAGATAATTGCGGCCAGCAATATTAGCTGAAATCCGGCTACATATGTGATGATTCTTGGCTTGCCCATACCATGAAAGATCGACCCGAATGTTGCGTTTAGCGCCCTTGTTACTCCAAAGATGCATAACACCTGCATTGCCGGAACCATTGGTATCCATTTTCCGCCCAAAAATATTTTGGTAAAATCACCAGCTAATACAAAAACTAATCCGGCAATGGGAAATGACAAGAATGCCACAAGTTGTAAGACCTTCAAGTAAGCTTCTCTTAACCTTGGTAAATTATCCTGCAGCTTCGAATAAGCTGGAAATGTTACCTGCGAAATCACATGGGTTATTTCTGTTGCGGGCATGTTGGATAATCTATAAGCGAGTTGGTAAAGGCCAAGAGCAGTAACACCAAGTACTTTTCCTACTAATGCATCGTCTCCGTGCGTCAGCAGGAAAACCAAAATTGTACTTATCCAAACCCATCTGCCAAAGCCAGATAATTCCTTGAATTGATGAAAATTAAAGTTCGCTCGTGGCCGATATGGATGGATTATGTAGCTAACTATAACTCCTACTATGGCGGAGGCAAGTAAGCCGAAGACCAAGGCCCAGACATTTCTCAATAGCAAAGCCGCTGTAATTGCAACACCCATATCAGCAAGCGCTCCGCTAAGCTGATAGATGAACAATTTATGAAACTCCAGCTCCTTTTTGAAGCAAATGACACCAATATTGGTAAAACCGCCCAGAAGAACTGAGAGAGCAATAACTTGAAGGATAGGTTTTGTGGCCGGTACATCATAAAAAGCTGCTACATAAGGAGCAATGGCAAAGGTGCTCAGCGCAAGGATGACTCCCCGGATCACCTGGACGGTCCAGGCTGTGTCTAAATAAAGTTTTATATCTTGTTTATTTTGGATCAGCGCTGTATTAAAGCCTGTTTCTGAAAAGGTTTCGAGTGCAGACATTGCTAATAGGGCTACTCCGAATAGCCCAAAGTCCGCAGGAGCAAGAAGCCTTGCCAGGACAATAGTGCGGGCTAATCCAAAGACTCGATTAGTAATATTCAGCGCAAAGACCCATAACCCACCACGAATGACGCGAGTTCGGAGGTCTACAGCAAAATGTGGAGTATCAAAAAAATTGCTCTGTAGAGATTGTTATGCTAATAATGCACCCCTTTTTATTTTGAACATGCGAGCTAAACCAAACATGTTAGATAAAAGCTTACTATCAGAGAATTGTAATATAGCTACACTTCGTCCCCGTCGGTTGCGTTGAAAAGATTAACATAACCTCCTGCAGTGGCGTTAGTTATAGCACTAATCTAGCCCTCGTGCTGGTGTAGTGCTGTTTTATTTCAGAATACCATTGGTGGTATTTGCATATTTTTCTGCTCTAACGTTGCTGTTCTCATCGGGGAAAAAATCAAATATCAGGTCTGTCATATCTTTAGCTGCTGTTCGAACCGAGTTCTCCAGAGCAGAGCTTATTTGCACTTGAGCTACATATCGAGCTGGGTCACGAGCAAGATTGGGTCTTCGACTAAAGGGCCCAGAAAAATTGTCCTCTTTAGTGGTAGTTTGTCCGTTCAAAATATAGAAATTTATGACAAACGTCTGCTCATGCATCGGGGCTGGTTTGTGGAATCGATGTATCAAACAAGGTATTGACCGTCCAGCTCGTGAGGTGAATTGTGATAGTTCGGTGCTGTCATGGACCCAGCCATGTGCCGGATAGCACACACCAGGCCGATGACCTAATATACCACCAGGTTTCGACGAGCAATATACGATATAAACATCGGTCCAGACTTTGGTCGCAGCGTTAATATAGCGTCGGCTCAAAAAATCATCCGCAAAGTACTTCTCCATATATTCTTTAGTAGTACTGCGAATGGGCAAGTCCGTACCGACCCAATCGAAGATATGTGAGGGGAAAGCACTCAGGGACATGGGTAAGCTTATGGGAATGTCAACAGCAAGTTGTAAGTGAGAGGCAAGAACTCTGTATACTACCCCCGATAGAATTAATAACAAAACAACTAAAACCCAGACCAGAGGTTTTGTAGCTTTGCCTGGTGTGTGCGTCGAACCAAATCCTTTTAGTGGTTTAGCTAAATCCTTTAGCCTAATCGCATACATCGAAGAGTTAGCTCCAAAGTAGCAATCAAAACCAAATACTGACCTTCCTTAACTCCGTAATGGTTTATCACCCTCTGGAGGAAATTGGTATGGCCTCCTCCTTGGGCATCACCGTCAACAGCAAATTAACATACTTGTTAGTTTGTCTTTTTGTCAAGACAAAAATTTTAAAAAATCCGTGAATTATGGAGTAAATTTGCTAATGGACATAATTGCCGACAAACTAATAATTGAAGCTCCTATTCTATAGACTGAGGAAAATAGTTGAGTTATTATAATCAAGTAAGCTGCTTTTTTTCGTATCGTGGGAGCTCCCATAGCATAACTTGTAGGGTGAAAGAAGCTTACAGAAAATTAAAGGCAGAAAAAAATTGCAGAAAAGGTCGATAACAGTCAAAGAATTAGGATATGTAAAGGATTTGTTGTGAATAAGAATATGTAGATATGGCCCTTAAGAAAGCAATTTTTTCGTTAGAATGCATAAATTTGGTAAAAGTTGCGCATCGCACCCAATTTCCGTATTTTGCCAGAATTTTAATCTAAATGACAAGTTCATTTATAATGAAGTTCTACGTGGACATAAAAGCCGTGTTTGGCTTGGTTGGAGTTAATCTATTCTCCACCGGCGTCACATGAAGCTCGTTTTGGTGAGATTTTGTGATTTTTTATTTGTGAAAAGATGTGAAGGTGTTAAGATGTTGGGCAGTAATGAAAGGGAAACCTAAAATGGAGGAGAGTCATTGTGAAAAGGTTACGCTTACCGTCCTGTAGGAAAGGATTTGCAATTTTCTCAGGTCTGGTTCTCTTATTGGACGGGAGATTTGAATTTTTTTCGCTAAATTAATCTCGGTTTTTTGATGATAGGAGATTGTCCCGGTTCTTTATCGTAAGCGCGGACTATACTTATTGGATTTGTTAATGCCGGATTTATTTTGTGCTTTTTAATTAGGCTTGTGTAGAGTTGGCAATTTAGGTAGGAGGGTAGATTTATGCTTGTTACAAAAGCCCCAAAAATCAAGTGCACTTCATTTAGAAGGAAGAAGCTGCTTGGACAAAAATTGATAATTCTCTCTCTGCTTTTTTTCATTAGTCTATTCCTGCCCAGCGTATCTTTTGCGGCAACCTATTATATTGATGCCATAAATGGTAATGATGGTGATGCTGGCACTAACAGCTCACCTTGGAGAACTATAGACAAAGCCGAGTCATCAGTTGTAAATGGTAGCACCGTCTATCTTCGCAGCGGCAATTATGGTGAGGTCACTATTAGTAGAATGGGCTTAAGCCGTAATAGCTGGGCTGATGGTGTAACATATATAGCTGAACATAGTCATACTCCGGTATTTAGCTGTTTGATTATTAAGGGACCTGAAAACAGATACCTGACATTTAAGAATGTTGGTATTATTGTGCCTAGTGATAGTAGCTATGATGTGGTAGTTAGTATAAAGTCTTCTTCCCACATCAAGCTGATAAACTGCGCTATAATGGGGAGGTGGGATGAAACTGGTGCGAATTTGACAACTTATGGGGTATTTATAGATGAAAATGGTGATATCCTGATTGATGGTTGTGATGTTCAAAATGCTGATATGGGAATTAAACTAAACTATCATATAACAGGGGATGTTACGGTAAGAAATTCCCATATCCACAAGATGGCTTCAACCTTAATATCTGTTGGTAGTGGCCAAGTTTTAATTGAAAATAATCATTTGCATGACAGGCAGAAAGTAGGAGATGCTCATGGTTCAGGCATTGCTGTGCGAACGAGTAATCTTACCATTAGAGGCAACATAATCCATGATTTTGGGGGCTCGGGCGGTATTAGATTTTATGGAGTTGAGGGTGGCCATGAAAATATAATTATTGAGAACAATCTGATTTATGATGCACAAGGCACCACCAATCAATATTTTGGTAGCATAAAGAAGAATATAACGGTTAGGAACAATACTTTTATAAGTTGGGATAGAGGGTCGTCTGGGACATACAAATATGGTGGAGTGGCAGATTTTAGTGGTAGTGGAGCTTCTGATGTATTTGTCTACAACAATGTTTTTGTAGGGATAGTTGGTGTGGACCCAAGTATTAGTAATTTCGATGAAAACAATAATATCTTCTGGGCTTTCCAATATGGCAAAGGGAATTTCTTAGACAAGCCTTTAGGAAACAACAGCATAATCGTTTATGGTAACGATAATTATTTTGAAAGTTCTGAAAACTTCTTTGTTGGTGGAGCTTTATTTAACCAATATAGTTATACACGAGGCCACAAACAAAACCTAAATGATGCCTATAAGTTAGCGGATGGCTCAGATGCAATTGGTTTTGCCAATCCGGCCTATGCTCCGGCAACTGACCTTCTTGGCAATCCACGTGACGCACACCCTGATGCCGGCTGCTATGAATATATATCAGGTCCTCCAGATACTACGCCTCCTTCTACACCCTAAAATCTAACCGCGCAGGCAATGGAGTAAGTCTCAGATAAATCTATCCTGGCAGGGCTCCACCGACCCTGATTCTGGCATAAGTTACTATAAGATATACAGAGATGGCAATCTTGTTGGCCAGTCGACTTCTTTTTCACACTCAGACGCTAATCTTGATAGCGGGACAGGTTACTCTTATCAGGTTTCAGCGGTGAATGGTGCTGGTCTTGAGTCAAACCGAAGCAATATCGCTTCAGCTACAACCTCCTCGGAGGACGTTTCTACACCATTAGTGAGGCGGAGAGAGATTACATTATAGCCACGTACCCAGAGCACA
>CAZKYA010000026.1:0-18480 GCA_964556725.1 uncultured Pirellulales bacterium | reverse complement strand
GAAACATATCGGGTTCTTAAACCCGGAGGAATTGTTATTATTTTAACACCGGACTAGGCAAGTCAGATGAAAGTGTTTTATGAAGATTTTACCCATTGCAGACCTTACACCCCAACGGCAATTAAGGATTTGTTAAAAATTCATGGTTTTGAAAATGTCATATCAGAAAGATTCTACCAGTTACCGTTTTTGTGGAAGTATAACTATTTATCAATTTTCTCACAGATTCTTGGGGCTATTCTTTCTGTAGATTCTGCAAGATGGTTAACAGAAAAAACAAAAATAAAGCTCTTTAGATGGTCTATTGAACGAATGGTTTTGGGATATGGACGAAAATGAATAAATTTTTTAACGGACTAACAACGGTAAATGTAGAGCTGACTAATAGGTGCAACAAAGAGTGCTGGATGTGTGGGAGGAGGAAGATAGATAGAGAGAATCCCGAGATTGCGATGGAATATGGTGATATGGATTTCGAATTAGTAGAATCTGTTGCCGAACAGCTGCCGGAAGCAATAGTCGTCCAACTTCATAATAACGGGGAACCACTTCTTTATCCGAAGTTTGGGGAAGCTGCCCAATTGTTCAGACGACAAATCAGGTGCATGGACACGAATGGCAAACTAATTGTGGAAAGAGTTGATGAGATTATAGGAAATCTGGAGACATTAACGATATCAACATTTGAGAACGACAAAGAAGGCGACGAACAATATAAATTAATCGAGGAATTTCTGAAAATAAAGAAAGACAGGAAACCAAATGTCATCATAAGGTGTCTGGGCAAGATGGATGTAGACAGATATAAAAAGTTGGGGTGCATAATCGCAACAAGGATATTGCATTCCCCGATGGGAAGTTTTGGGTATAAGAAAAATCCAACCGTTCCTGAAGTGGGTATATGCCTTGATTTACTAAACCATATGGTAATTAGAAGAGATGGTAAAGTGTCTATATGTGTAAGATTAGACCCACGAGGATTGGGCGTGATAGGAGATTCTACAACGACACCGCTGGTGGACATTTGGAACAGCCCTGAAAGAAAAAAGTGGTTAAAGCTTCACATAGAAGGCAAGAGGCATAATGTACCTTTGTGTAGTTACTGTGACTTCTGGGGAGTGCCTACGGGATATTAGTGCGGACTTTTAATCAAACCATAAATTAATATATTTCCTCAATCATCCCTGCGAGTTGACACCTTTTTCAATCGATACAGTGAACAAGCAAAGTATCAAAGTCAGATTTTTTTTCAGTCTTTTTGGCAATATACTGCAAATCGGCTTACTATTCAGCAGTGGAGTAGTTGTCGCCCGAGCCCTTGGGCCTGCAAGTTTTGGAGACCTCATTTTTCTTGTTGGTAGCTTTGCAGCCATAGCTAACCTTGTAAATATGTCATCTTCTTCTGCTTTTTACACATTCATTTCACAAGCTAAACGAGGACTCAAGTTCTACTTTTATTATTTTGTATGGCTTATGATTCAGTTTTCGATTCCTTTCTTTCTGGTATTGCTGTTACCGGGGCCGTTAAAGCAAAAAATCTGGCTCGGCCATTCGAGAGAACTAATTCTACTGGCATTGTTTGTCAGTTTCTCGACAGAGCAGATGTGGAAGTTTGTCAAGCAGGTCGGCGAGTCTCTCAGGGATACTATAAGTGTACAAATACGAAGCACACTGCTGGTTGCGGTCTATTTGTTTTGTGTAATATTGTTAGTCGCTTTCAATCTCACCAGCATCAAAACAGTCTTGATTGTTAAAGGTTGTGTTTACATTTTCTTTTTCTTTGGTTTTGCCAGATGGCTTTATCGAAAGGCGGGCTGCTATGCAAAAAAAGACAAAGACCTACCCAGTATTTTTCGGGAGTTCAAGAGTTATTGTTCTCCATTAGTTTTTTATACCTTGATTGGCTTTTTATACACATTTGCAGATTACTGGCTGTTACAAAGATTCGGCGGTTCGGTCCAGCAGGGCTACTATGCCGTAGGAGCCAGGGTTGGGTCTATATCAATGATTGCCACAGCATCCATATTGCAAATATTCTGGAAAGAAATTGCCGAGGCTAATGCCCTGGGAAATACGGAACGTGTTCGCATGCTATATCATAAGGTCTCAAAAAGCCTGTATTTTGTAGGTGCGGTTTTTAGTTGCTTGCTCATACCTTTTAGTTCGGAGATTCTTTCCACATTACTTGGCAGCTCTTATCGTGCTGCGTGGTTGCCGCTTTCAATTATGTTGCTGTATCCTGTCCATCAGTCTCTGGGGCAAGTTACGGGAACAATGTTATTGGCTACCGGGCGCACAAAAACAAAGAGCATAATTGGTATTATCTTTATGGGGATAAGTATTATTACCGCCTATTTTATTTTAGCCCCTAAGTCATTTCTCATTCCAGGTCTGAATTTAGGCGCTAAAGGTCTGGCATTGAAAATGGTAATTTGTCAGCTACTGGACGTCAATCTCATGGCCTTTTTCGTTGCTAAATATATTAAGATGCCATTTAACTGGATTTATCAAATCAAGGTTTTACTATTGCTATTATTCCTCGGGTTTGCGAGTAAAATTTGTGGCCAATGGTTTCTATCCGGGACATCTCTCCCTACACATCCTGTATTACTTATAACCATATCCGGGATTTTCTATTCCTGTGCAACGGCAGCACTGCTGTATAAATTCCCATCAATGGCAGGGGTTGACAGGGAGCAGATAAACTACGCCCTTGCTTTGCTGCGAAGACAGCTGAATCCAATTCCATTAAGAGGATAAGAGAAGAGAGTTCTCCACATCGGGGGGGCAAATAAAAGTGTTTTTGATTACAACAGCCGACCAGCGTTTCTGGAAAACTGATGAGCCAATCCTTTTCTTGGGCGAGTGGTGTAAGCTTTTTTCTCAAAGGTCTGTTTGGGAAAAGTTATCATATGAAGTTTTACCTTATCATTGGGATGACCGTGAAAAGTTATATCAGGACTATCTGTATCTGGAGAAGCTATATGAGCAAATACTCCCTGAATTGTCACAGCGCTTAAATCAGATTCATAGCGTCAAACACTCTATCCGATACTGGAGAATAGTCATTGGAAGGTGGCTTTCTTATTTCATTCAGATATTCTATGATAGATACCAATCCATTCTTACAGCAGCAGAATCCGGAAAGGCGACCGGGACGCTGATAGGTAAATATGAACACAAGCAATGGGTGCCGCGCGACCAGCGGATGTTTCAAGGATGGGCCGAAAAAAATGACACTTATAATCATTACCTGTATAGTCGAATAATCGAATCCACCAATAGAATCCCCTTTGATACTGTTGAAGTAAAGATAGACCCCGATGAAGGGATGAAAAATCTCAATAATGAAATGTGTTCATCTACCCTCAAAAGATTTTTAAGCTGTTTTATTAAGTGCGGCCAGAAATTAATACCAGATTGCCTCAATCAAATTGTGTTAATATCCATGCCTCTGAACGTTCCGGAACTAATCACCATCCAGCTCTCTCTAAGACAACCGCCTTATTTATTGCCCCCGGATGTAGCATCTCCAGAGGTAGAAGTTGACTGGAATTTAAGGGAAAATCTTTCCTATACTTCACCTGACAACCCGTTTGAGCAGCTGCTTGGCAACATAATAAAAGAACAGATTCCTACTGTTTATGTCGAAGGTTTCAGGCAAATGAACGAAGCTTCGTTACGCGCCTACCCGAAAAAACCTAAGACCATTCTTACCGCCAGCGCTTTCGGTTCAAACGACGCTTTTAAATTTTGGGCAGCATACAATGCTGACCGCGGCGTAACACTTGCAGGAACCCAACATGGGGGTCATTATGGTACCGGTCTCTGGTCATCAGAGGAAAACCACGAATCAATTATCTATGACTATTTCTATACCTGGGGTTGGAAATCAGAAGCAATGGAGAACATCAAACCACTTCCTTTAGTTAAATTTAATACAACAATTCGAAATGTTCGGCCCCGAAAACATGGCAGACTGTTGCTGGTATTGATGGCTATGCCACGATATTCCTATTGTATGTACAGCGTTCCTGTTGCTTCAACTGGAATCCTTTCCTATCTCGACGACCAATATCGTTTCGTCAGGGCCCTCTCCAGAGAAAACCAAAAATTACTCCTGGTTCGTTTGTATCGTCACGATTACGGATGGAATCAAAAAGAGCGATGGCTCTGTAAATTTCCTGACATAAAATGTTATTGGGGGAATAAGTCAATGACTGACCAACTTGCCGAAAGCCGTTTATTTATTGGTACATATAACGCCACTACCTATATTGAAACATTCGCAGCCAATTACCCAAGCATTTTATTCTGGAACCCTGACCACTGGGAATTAAGACCCACCGCTCAGCCATACTTTGATGAGCTTTATCATGTAGGCATCTTACATTATACTCCGGAGTCCGCTGCCAAGAAGGTCAATGAAATATGTGATGACCCAATATCCTGGTGGCAGCAACCACAAATACAGCAAGCGAAAGATAAATTCTGTCACCAGTTTGCCCACACTTCAAACGACTGGTTAAGGCAGTGGAAAAATGAACTGAAAGAGCTTAAGTGTCGAAATACCCACCCAAGTCTCGTAAATGAACAAAGCCAAACAGGAGTATCTTATTGAAATCAGCAAATTTCAATTGTCGGCTAAGTTTTATTTGATAATACCTGAGAGACTCTCAAAGGAATAATAAGATTACAAGTAGCTATTTTAGTAGATTAGACAGTGGAAAACCAGCTTGGGGATAAAATTAAAGAAGTACGCAAGGTTTTAGTGTAAGGTAAATAAGGATGCATCTTACTAAACTCCAGAGTGAAAATACAAAATGCAAAACTTTCTGGGAGAATCTTGTATGCCCGGAATGTCACTGTAATTTGATTAATAACAACGGCATGCTCGTTTGCAAACAATGTGGCCAAGGTTATCCCGTCACTAACGGCATCGTTGACTTTCGTAGAAAAAACGCGTACTGGTGCAATGTAAGCCGTGAAAAGATGACACAGATGAACAATCTCGCCAGAACCAGCGGCGATTGGCTTGGAGCAGCCGAAAAGATAGTTCCTCAGTATGCAGGTCACTTCGTTCCATTCCACAGAGCTGATTGTCAATTTTTGTGGCCTTGCACAAAAGATTCGAGAATTTTAGATGCCGGAAGTATGTGGGGCGGTATCACAATCCCGGCAGCTCAATTTCACGCCGAAGTCTACGCTGTTGACCAAACACTGGAAACACTCGAATTTCTGGACATCCGTGCCGAGCAAATGGACTTCAACAATATCTATACGGTAGCTTGCGGACTTCGAAAATTGCCCTTTCCCGACGCCTTTTTCGACTTGGTTGTTCTAAGCGGTGTTCTTGAATGGGTTGCTTTTCAACAGGAAGTAGTCCTGGAAAGACACTGGAAAAAATTCGGGCGAGGCCTTCGACCCGAAGAGGGTGCCAGGTATACAGAGAACCCGACCTCGACACAGCTTCAGGTTTTACGGGAAATGCAGCGTGTGCTTAAACCAGGAGGATGTCTCTACCTGGCGATTGAAAATAGAATCGGTTATATCTATCTGGTTGGCTGGCCAGATGACCATATGAATGTCCCATTTATTTGCTTTATGCCAAGGTCCGTAGCTAATGCGGTCACGAAGTTGCTTCTAAAGTGCGAATACAGGACCTATGTCTATACGATACCGGGATATAAATCACTATTAAGGCAAAGCAATTTCAGCCAGGTTGATTTTTATGGAGCATTCACTCATTACATAAGGCCCTGCGAAGTAGTTCCTCTGGATTTAATAAAGAAACTAAAAGAAAAAATATTGTCCACTAAAAGCGGCCTACATAAGATACTATTAAGTTTTGTTCCAAAAATTTTGCTAAAGTGGTTGACGCCGAGCATAATCGCTATCGCCGTTAAGGGTCCCTGCCCTGCCAACAATAAGCCGAGACTGGTTCAGTTGCTGGAAAAAGCCGGTCTGTTGACCAGCAGTCCTTCCAAAACCAGTATTGTGAAGTGTAACAGCCGCTTAGGTAACGACCTTGCGGTCAATTACTTGGTTTATGGGGAAGATAAAAACCAGCCGAAGTATTTCTGCAAAATTTGCCGAAGTAAAGAGTCTACAGAGGTACTGAGTACCGAATCAAAAAACTTAAGAGAAATCAGCCTTTTGCTCAAAGACTCACAATTAAGCTGTAGCATTCCCAAATTGTTATATTTTGGCACTATTGATGATGTTACTTTCATGGTGACGGAGTTCTTAAATGGCAAAACATATCCTGCAAAATGCACCGCAGTAAAGTCAAAATTTCGATTAAAGGCACTCGACAGAAGGATAAGACCCGCGATTGAGTTTTTAGTGAAGTTTCAAAAAGTTACGCATGTTGAGAACATAAAGATTGACCCTTATCTAATAGGCGTGATTGAAAGACAAAAGGAGAAATTAAATAACAAAGGGGAATTACACAAGGGTTTGCGAATAAACATAGACGAAGCAATAGAAGAAATGAGGACACTCGGGAATATTGCAATTCCCAAATGCGCGGTCCATGGCGACTATGACCTTTGTAACTTACTATTTGATAACGGGCATATAGCGCTTTTGGATTTTGAACACTTTCAAACCGAGGGTTTGCCATTTTTTGATTTAGCTAATGTTATATTTAGTCCATTGTTAATAACCTATGGGGATATCAGAGAAGGTGTACCATTATCTAAAATTAACAGTAAGTATAAAGTTAACAGGTATATTTACGAATGGCTAAAGTTATATTCAGAATTATCAGGTATTCCAATTAGTATTCTTAAGCTCATCGGCCCAATAGCTGCTCTGGAACAAAGAACAATCGAATATCCCCCCTACCGTGACCCAAACACTTACCCGATGTTTAGAAAACCAGTATTTGAAGATTTAATTACATGGAGGTTGTGAAATTTATAGATTACTCGATATCACAGCAAAGGTCTTTCGGAAAATTGCAGGCTACCTTGAAAAACCAGGAAGAACACATAAGGTACATGTTGAAAAAGTCAAACGAACCAGTGCAAAACATGATATAGTAATGCATCCAGATGAATCTTTTTATGCTGCTCAGTATTTGCATTGGATTGAGCACTCGATGGCAAAGATATTTCCAGAAAAAACCGCAACTGTATTGGACCTCGGATGCGGTCAGGGTAGATTGAGTATTCCTCTCTCGAGTTTTTCCAAAAAAGTTATTGGTGTTGATTTCACTCCGCAGGCCATCGAAAAGGCAAACTATTATTCATCAAAACACGATTGTTGCAACACTACTTTCATACTTTCAGATATTCACAGTTATGTAAAAGAATGCTCCGAATCGTGTTTTGATGCTGTTCTATTAACTGAAGTCACCTTTTTTTTGCCGTGTTATAAACAAGTACTCTCTGAAATATGGCGTATCCTTAAAACAAACGGAGTTGCTTTTATATCCTTTCGGTCCCAATATTTCTATACTTTACATTCCCTGAGAAACAAAAAATGGGAGAGCGCAAAAATAACAATCGAACAAAGAGAAGGTTATCTTTTTAGCAACCAGACATGGTTTAGCTGGCATACAAAACAAGATATTATCTCATTACTTACAGGAATAGGTTTTAGCCAAATAGATTGCGTTGGAATAGGCCCCTGTTCGGGAATTGGCGGAGACCCACTTGCGGTAATTGCACGTCCTTCCCTTTTAGATAAATGGGAGCAAAGCCAATTACTCGATATCGAATTAAAACTGGCCCGAAGCTATGCTGACTGCGGTCGCTACATATTGGCTGTTGCCAGAAAACACTGAACAGGTCAAAACAAAAGCCATCACACTTACAACAAACCAAGTAAGACATATGCCCCCAACAAGCAAAATTCGACTTTCCAAATCTGTAGTTGGAACCAGAGAAGCTAAAGCCCTTTCACGCATTATTCTGGAAGACGGCTACCTGGGTATGGGCAAGGAGGTTCAGCTATTCGAGCAGGAACTCAAGCGATTTCTTGACACTAAGCGGGAAGTAACTTGTGTTAATTCCGGCACGGCGGCACTTCACTTGGCTGTTATGGCTGTAGTTGAGCCGACAGAGAAAGTATTAGTTCAGTCATTGACTTATTTATCCTCGTTTCAGGCCATAAGTGCTACAGGGGCTATACCAGTACCCTGTGAAGTAATACCCGAAACCATTACGATTGACCTGAAAGATGCAGAGAAAAAAATAACCACCAAAACCAAGGCCATTATGCCCGTCCACTATTCCGGCGGAGCTGGAAATTTGGACTCTGTTTACGACTTTGCCAAAACGCATAATCTACGGGTTATCGAAGATGCGGCCCATGCCTTCGGCTGTGTCCATAAAGGCAAGATGATAGGGACATTTGGGGATATCTGCTGTTTTAGTTTTGACGGTATAAAGAATATAACCTCCGGAGAAGGCGGAGCAGTAGTTACTGAGGACGATGAAGTTATCCAATTTGTAAGGGACGCCCGACTTCTGGGTGTGCAAAAAGATACCGAGAAGCGATTCAAGGGACAGAGAAGCTGGAAATTTGAAGTTACTCATCAGGGATACAGATACCATATGAGTAATCTATTTGCTGCTATCGGAAGAGTCCAGTTAAGCAGATTCCCGGAATTCAAAAAAACAAGACAGGATTTGGCCAAAAGATATTACAGAAAACTAAACAATATCGGCTGCCTTGAACGGCTGAATCTCAACTATGAGCAAATCGTGCCACACATTTATCCTGTAAGAATACTAAATGGAAAAAGAGATGCCTTGATGGAGTATCTCATAAGCAAGAATATAGAATGTGGCATCCATTATTATCCAAATCATCTCCTGAAATTCTACAAAAATCACGGACTTAAACTGCCTGTAACTGAAGAGCTTTATACGCAACTGCTGTCACTGCCTCTACATCCCGATTTGACAAAAAAAGAGCAGGACTATGTGATTGAGCAAATAAAAAACTTTCTCACGTAAATATGGCAATCAAACAAAATAAGTTTTGATTAACAAGGATAGATTATGAAGGTGGCTATTTTATGTGGCGGTTTAGGAACCCGTTTGAGAGAAGAAACAGAATACAAACCCAAACCCATGGTAGAGATTGGAGGCAAACCCATCCTCTGGCATATTATGAAGATTTATTCTTCTTATGGCTTTAATGACTTTATCCTTTGCCTGGGGTATAAACAAAATGTTATTAAGGAATATTTTGTCAACTACGAATATATGAACAATGATTTTACCATAAACCTGAATTCAAAGAAGAAGATAACCTGCCACAATATTCATAACGAAAACTGGAACGTCACTCTGGTTGACACTGGCCTTGAAACAAAAAAAGGCACCAGAATAAAAATAATCGAGCCATATATAAAAGAAAAAAGATTTATGCTGACCTATGGCGATGGAGTGGGAAACATAAATATCAAAGAGCTAATTGATTATCATATCAGAAAAGGTAAAATTGTTACTTTCACCGGTGCACATTCCATTTCCCGTTTTGCAACGGTTGAAACAAACGAAAACGGTGAAGTCATAGACTGGAGTGAGAAAAAAACACTCGAAAAACAAATAAATGCGGGCTTTTTCGTTATGGAAAGCGAAATATTTAGTTACCTAAATGATGATTGTGAATTGGAAGAATGGCCTATGAAGCAATTAGCCAAGCATCGCCAGGTTGCTCTTTACAAACATGAAGGTTTTTGGCACTGCATGGACACTTACAGAGACCAGATGTTTCTGCAAAATCTATGGAACAAGGGACAGGCCCCGTGGAAAATCTGGTAAATAATTCCAATATATTTGGCGGCGTCTATAGGGGAAAACGCGTTTTAGTCACCGGCCATACAGGCTTCAAAGGGTCATGGCTTTGCCTGTGGCTGTTAAAGCTCGGCAGCAATGTCGCTGGTTTTTCGCTATATCTTCCCTCCCGCCCCTGCAACTTTGAAGTGCTGAACCTAAAAGGGAAAATCAGACATTACGAAGGTGATGTGCGCAATTATGAAATACTCAAAAAAATATTTGAAAGTTTTCGTCCTGAAATTGTTTTTCATCTGGCAGCACAACCTATAGTCCGCAGATCCTATAGCGAACCTAAATTAACCTTTGACACCAATGTCGGCGGCACAGTTAACGTCTTAGAGTGTATAAAAACCTCCTCTTCTGTTCGTGCTGCAATTATCATTACGAGCGACAAATGCTACCGGAACGTCGAGTGGCACTGGGGATACCGCGAAAATGACCGCCTAGGTGGAGAAGACCCCTATAGCGCATCAAAAGCCTGTGCGGAAATCGCCTGCGAGGCCTATATCAAATCTTATTTTGGCAAGAAAGACACGGTAAGAATCGCAACAACACGGGCGGGAAATGTGATCGGCGGTGGCGACTGGGCCCAAGACCGTATTATTCCCGATTGTGTTAAGGCGTGGAGCAAAGGAGAAAAACTAATAATAAGAAATCCTCACTCCACAAGGCCCTGGCAACATGTCTTAGAACCGTTGAGCGGGTATCTATGGCTGGCAGCTAATTTAATTCAAAGACAAGATAATACTGTAGATAACGCTTTTAACTTCGGCCCAGACGGCAAGGTCATCGAACCTGTCACCAGACTGGTTAATCTATTTTCAAAATACTTCGGACAAGGTCGATGGGAAATTGCTGATACAAAATCGGCACAGGCAGAATCGGCGATTCTTAAGCTCTGTTGTGATAAGGCGTTATACCATCTTGGCTGGCATTGCGTTTTAAGCTTCGAAGACGCTGTGAAACTAACAGCCCAATGGTACAAAAACTATTACAGCAATAATACTGATATCTACAAATTTTCCTGTTCACAAATAAATACTTATATTAAAAAAGCCGTTCAACAAAATGTACGCTGGGCAACGAGTGTGATAAATGATTGATGGTGTTTTTGTAGAACCATTAAAAACCTTCGCCGACGAGAGAGGCAAAATAATGCATATGTTACGAAGTGAGGCATCTTTCTTTGAGCGATTCGGCGAGGTTTATTTCTCTTTGATAAAGCCGGGATTTATCAAAGGATGGAAAAAACATTTAAAAATTACTCAACACTTTGCAGTGCCTGTTGGAAATATCAAACTGGTTCTCTATGATGACAGAGTAAATTCTTCCACTGCCGGCCGAATTCAGGAAGTTTTTGTCGGCGCAGAGAATTACCAGCTTGTTCGGATTCCACCATTAGTGCTGTATTCTTTTAAAGCCGTCGGTGACAAATGCGCCCTGATAGCCAACTGTATAAATTTTCCATACGACCCAGACGAAGTTATCACTTTTGATGTGTATGATAAAACAATCCCCTACACGTGGAACTCAGGTGATAGCAGTACAACTACCCAATAACCAGGTTGCCTCAAAAAATCCAGCAGTCAGTGTAATAATCAATTGCTTAAACGGCGCCAAATATCTGCGCGAGGCGTTAGACAGTGTTTTTGCTCAAACTTATACAGATTGGGAAATTGTTTTCTGGGACAATGCTTCAACCGACAACAGCACCGAGATTGCAAAAGGTTATGGAGAAAAAGTAAGGTACTTTAGAAGCAAAAAGACAGTCCCCCTTGGTAAGGCAAGAAATTGGGCTATTGAGCAGTCCCGCGGTAAGTATATTGCCTTTCTGGATTGTGATGATGTCTGGATGCCTACAAAGCTTGAAAAACAAATTCCGATTTTCGAGCAAAATCCAAAACTCGGATTAGTCTATTCAAAATTAATTCATTTTAACAACAAAGGTTATGTTCATCGTCCCTCCAAAGAATTCAAACTACACAGAGGTCACGTATTTGGAAAATTATTGAAAGGCAACTTTATACCTCTTCAAAGCGCTGTAATAAGAAGAGATGCCTTGGATAATCTAAATGAATGGTTCGATGAACGATTCAACATGGTAGAAGATGGCGACCTGTTTCTACGAATAGCACATAATTATGAAGTTGGTTATGTGGATGAGTCGCTGGCTAAACGGAGAATGCATAAGGAAAGCTGGTCTTTTGCCAAAAAGGACCTCTACTACGGAGAAAGAACCACCCTAATTAATAAGCTTAAAAACCTGTATCCTAATATTAGCAAAGAGTTCGGTTATGAACTAAAATTGATGGAAAGCGAGATGTTTTATAATGAGGCCCTCATTTGTTGGGAAAAGAGAGAAAGGCGAAAAGCACGCCAGTTGCTAAAACCCTTCTTGAGATTCAATAAAAAATTATTCTTCCCTTATATACTTTCACATTTTTTATCTCACCGCCTTTATATCCTTGTACTAAGGTTATGTGGTAAACATGTATATATAACATAAAATTAAATATCAAAAGGGGGAAAGTATTTCCAAGGAGGCTGTTTGCTTTGAGGGGAGAAGTAATTGGCATCAATTATATGCTCTTTCATATCAACCGCATAATAAAATTATGTGCAATATGTAATTCGTTGCAGGAGTTATATGCTTCGTCAAAAAGATTTTTGGGTTTTTAATGTATATCGGATAACGAAAGAAAAGTGGAACAAATAGGTTTTAAGAAGAATCTCTGGCAAAACGCCGAAGGACTAAAAGGGACTATAGTTCCTGCCATCATTGTAAGTTATGTAACAGCATATTGCGCTCATATTTTTGGCATATATTTCCCTGCAGACTTATTGTACAAGTACAACAAATGTTTTGTCATTATCTTAGCAGGCATTCTGCTAGTCAGGATATTTACAAAGCGCATAATTCATCTCGAACTGCCCGGCCTTATTTGGTTCGGTGTTTTTTTGGCCTATGCTTTATTACATGGTTTCTATCCCGGTGGGGATAGATACTTCAATATAGCATGGGCACTTTCGAAGATTTATATAGTTTTTTTGATTACCATCAATCTATTTAAAACAAAAAAAGAGTGTACTACCCTTGGTATAGTTTTTTTATCAGCAACAACAATCGTGTTAATCGAATATTATGTGCATGCCAAGCAACACGGGTGGAGCTCGAGAGTTGTGGCGGAAGAACTTGGTTTCTATATCAACGCCAATACAGTATCTTACATGGCAGTGCTGGCCTTTATTATTTATATGCTTATAACGAGAGACAGACATTTTCGAGGCCGGTTATTTTCCCAACTATGCGTGCTGGCTGGTGCAGTGACTATTGTAAGTGTTAATACTTCGATAGGTGCTGCGTTTCTACTTGCAATCGCTGTTGTATTAACTATGCTCGAATTAAAGAACATAAGAACATTTATCTTGTCTGTCTGTATCATCTCGGCCATGGGATACATTTACTATAAATACCACCCTTATACCGGACTAGTGAGCGAAAGAATAGAAACCAAGGTTGAATTAGGCAGATACGATGACAGAGTTTATTTAACCTGTCAGGCACTGTCTATATTTCTGGATGAGCCCATCTGGGGTAAGGGCTACGATTGCCTCTCCGTATATGAGGGAGAAACATTTAACCATCTCTGGTATCTAAACGTCCTCGTGGCATATGGTATATTTGGTTTGCTTTTCGTTCTTATATGGTTCACAAGAATCTTCCCTGTGAAAACCTTCTTTATCTCCCCATATTCGACAATGCTCGTGACTTACACATCAATCTTCCTTTTATTAGCACCACCTCCGATATTTTTTTCTATGCTTATGGCGTTTCTATATTGGGAAACACGTCAAAAATTATCTGCTGAACCTCAATTTCAGCGAACGATGATGCCAAGACAAAACTTTAATGGATTGAAGAGCTATTCTTACTAACGCACTAAAGCAAAACAATGAAAAAACATTTTTATTTGGCGCACCTGAAAAAAGAATGGTCCATAGTATGGACGATATTCACAAAATTATATGCGCTAGTTGTCTTCTTCATGGAAAAACACTTCAGTATTAATTTGCCAGGTCTTGGATTCATTTTACGGAGAATTAAAATTGACCACACAATCAATGTGCAGGGCAGGAGATATTACTTTTATTCGAAGGCTGCAAGCATGTATTCTTTGCTAATCGTTGGCAAGTTTCCCGAACCGGAAACACATTTGTTCTTCAGCAAAATTATACCAAGAACCAACACCAAGATAGGCTTTATTGATGTTGGTGCTGCGGTTGGTGAGATGGTGATAGACGTAGCAGGTTACGAGAACATTGATAATATAATTGCCTTTGAACCGGATATGAACCTTGCTAAATCATGCAGGTTAAGTGCTGCTATAAACGAATACGATAATGTCACGATAATCCCAAAGGCAGTGGCGGATAAGATTAAAACAGTAAATTTTAGGTTTGCCAAAGGAAGGGGCATAAGCGGTAGCATATCCGAGAAGGAGGACAACGGAACTGAAAAGATAGTCTGCACCACTCTTGACAACGAAATCCAGCCTCGCAGTGACCTTGAATATCTTGTCTTAATTGATGTTGAAGGAGCAGAACCCCTGGTGCTGAAAGGCGGCACCGAATTTATAAAACGTAAGTTACCGTTAATAATATTCGAATACAACAGCGGGAAAAATTGTCGCTTATCTGAAATAACTGCAATTCTTGGGCTGCATTACGAGATATACAGGTTGCGGAATGACGGGCATCTGGACAGTAACTTCGACAAGGCCTGGAACTGTGTCGCCGTATGCAAAGATTCTGTATTTCACCCTATATGTCAATCAATCATACTAAAGTGATCTTATTCAGGACTGTGACGAACAATGAAAACTGTTTTATTTTTAGGTTTTGATAATAAGCTGGGCCTAACTTACCACTTTGTTGATTGGATAATAACTTTAGACAAAGCTGTAAATAACAAATTAAAGGTAATAGTTTTAACACTAAATAAGGAACTGGATATAGGCTTACACAAGAAGTTAGAAAATCTTCAGCATACAGAAGTTATAAGGATGGACTCTCCTGATGACTTAGAGAAATTGGAATTCCTTCCTGATGTAGATGTTATACATTGCCATGGATTTAAGCAAGCCGCAAAGATGCTCAAAATCAAAAAAACAAGAAAAGAGAAATTTAGAATAGTCATTACAATGCACTCATTTAGGCATGGTTCCTGGTATAGGCCTTTTTATACCAATCTCGCGTCTCTACTCTATATAAATAAGTTAGATGCGATACATTTCTTAAGTCACACATCAAAGGAAGAATTTTTAGAGCACAACATATTTTATAGGCGCTCCAATCGTTCTTTTGTGGTTCCTTTAGGGTGTAACAAAGATGAGTTTCTAAAAGACAGGCCTGTGGAGAATTTAGAATTTTATAAAGAGTTGAGTGAAAGTAAAAAGAATATCATATACCTGGCTAAATTCTCTTCGAGAAAACAGCACATCTGGCTTTTGAAAGTATTAAAAAATATTCTTGTGCGAGAAAATGCCACATTGTGGCTGTTCGGTGGAGGAACAAAAAAGAAAAAGGTATTAAGATATATCAACAAAAATAATCTTTCCAAATATGTTAAACTCCCGGGAAGAATTGATAGACAGTTTATCCCTGCCATTCTGAAGCAAATGGATTTGGCTGTTTGCGCTTCCAAGTCTGAAACTTTCGGTCATGTAATTGCTGAACCCTTATTTGCTGGAATTCCGGTGGTAACGTTCAACGTAGGAATAGCAAGTTATTTGATACGCGACTTTACAAATGGTTTTGTTGTTGACGGCAAATGGGAACGGCAAAATTTCAAAAATGCAGTGGAGTTTTTGTTACGAAATAAAAACGCCGCAGTAACAATGGGGCAAAATAGTAAATTATTCGCCAACCAAAGGTTGACGTGGGAAGCTACAGTTAGAAATACAATGGATTTGTATGTTCGTATATGATGAAGAAAAAGACAATAGCTATTAATGCCCTCTCTGCCATCCAGGGTGGCGGGCAAGTATATATTTCCAACCTTCTACATTATGCAAAAGATTTTCCCGATGTAAAGATATATATTTTCTCACCTCCACAGTTCTCCCATCTTTATGCTTTTCCCGCAGTGGAAGTAATACCGTGTCGTTTTCCAGCTAAGAGTGTTCTGCACCGCATCGCCTGGGAAAGATTTAAGTTGCTGAGTTTTTTAAAAAAATTAGAAGTTGACTTAGTTTTTTGCCCCGGGGGAACAATAAATTTCTCTCCCCCTTTAAATTGTCTAACTGCTGTTACATTTCAGAACATGCTTATTTTCGACCACCGTAGTCGGGGAAAATATCCACCCGGTTATATGCGATTTAGACTTTTCGTGTTGGAGGCAATAACAAACAAAAGTTTTAAAAAAGCAGATATGGTAATATTCCTTACCGAACATGCAAAGAAAATAGCAGACCGGAAAGTGCCAAATAGAAAGGGAACATCAGCAATTATACCACACGGTCTAAACAATCAATTCCGCACCGCCGAAAGAAATGACATCCCTCGAGCAAAGCGCTTGCCGAAGGGCGAATATCTGCTCTACGTTTCAGTTATTAATGTCTTCAAGGCCCAGATTGAAGTCGTCCGAGCTTATCATCTCTTGTGCCAGAAGCGAAATACGAAGGAAAAACTTTTACTGGTTGGTCCGGAGTATCCTCCATACGCCAAACTTGTTCGAAAGGAAATTCGGCGACTGGGACTTCAGGACAAAGCTATCATATTCGGTGAGGTTCCTTATAATGAAATGCCATCTGTATATCACCACGCCAAATCGCATATTTTCGCGTCAACCTGTGAAACATTCGGCATTACAGTTTTAGAATGCCTTGGTTCTGGGCGCCCGCTTTTTCTGTCAAACAGACCTCCAATGCCAGAATTAGCTGGAGATGCAGCTGTTTATTTCGACCCTTATAAGCCTGAGGAGTTAGCAGATTTGTTATCGCGATATCTCAACAATGACCAATGGACAAAAGAGATGGGACGAAGGGCCTTCGAAAGGTCTTTGCTGTACAGTTGGGAAAAAACATCGCAAAAAACATTTCAAGCTTTCGAAAGTTTACTGGAAACAAAAGTAGTATCTTAAAACTGGCAGAATAAACATATGTGTGGAATCTGTGGATATCAAGGGACTTTTAAAGCTGGTTTGGTTGAACACATGATGGAGCTTATAAAGCACAGAGGGCCTGATGACAGCGGATTTTTCGAAGACCCTGCTAATCAAGTGGCACTTGGTCATACTCGGCTTTCCATTATTGATCTGCGTCCCCATCGGAAGTCACGCTGCTCGAGAAGACGCTGAATAATGTCTGCGTTTCGCGAAAAGGTCGTGGCAGACCGAGAAAGAACCCAAAGCGATTGATTGCAGACAAGGGCTACGACAGCGATCCGTTGCGCAAGCGGTTGAAGCAACGAGGTATTGATTTGATTTGCCCGTACCGCAGTAACAACAAAGGTCAGAAGTATTATGATGGCCGCAAGCTGCGCAGATATAAGCGACGCTGGAAAGTGGAGAGGACGTTCTCTTGGCTGGGGAATAATCGTCGGCTTGTGGTTCGATGGGACCGTGATATTACCGTGTATAGTGCGTTTTTTCATATCGCTTGTATGGTCATAACCCTTAGGAGGTTATGAAATGCGTTCTAAAATAATCGACAATGACCTTCTGCATATATGAACAGAATAACAAAAACAATAGACAAATATCTATACCCTGATTATCAAGATTGCTGGGATGTGTCCCTGTTCAGGAAACGAATTGACGAATACTTAAGACCCGGCTGCAAAGTTCTCGATTTAGGCGCAGGAGCGGGTACCACTTCTATCAATCTGAAGGACAGGGCAGGCTATATCTGCGGCATTGACCTCGACCAGCGCGTTCTGCAAAACCCGTATTTAGACGAGGCAAAAATCGCCTCGGCAGAATCAATACCATACAGCGATGACACCTTCGATATGGTAATATGTCTTCATGTTCTCGAGCATCTGCGGCAACCGGCAAAGGTCTTCAGGGAAGTTCACAGGGTCCTGAGGCCAAACGGAATATTCCTCATTAAAACGCCTAATAAATATCACTATGTCCCGCTTCTGGGCAGAATCACCCCTGAAAGATTTCATAAATCATATAATAAAATGCGGAGCAGAAATGAACAGGACACATTTGCAACATATTACAGAGCCAACAGCAAAAAAACTATCGAAAAACTGGCAAAATCGACAGGGTTCACCGTCGAAAAAACCGAACTCATTGAAGGCCGACCGGAATATCTAAGGATAATCTGGCCTGCTTATCTGGTCGGTGCATTATACGAAAGAGTGGTAAATTCATCCGACATTTTCAAACACCTCAGAGTAGTTATGCTGGTAACACTCCGAAAAATCAATTCGGATTCACTTTCAATATACATCCCTGCTGTTGTGTGTTTATCATAATATCATTTTTGGGCCATTTTGAGAGGTCTCTGATATATAACGGAGACACCGCAGCAAAAAAACCTTTCAGGCATTCGAAATCTGCTGGAAGCAAAAGCGGCTTCCTAAAATTAGCGGAATAAACATATGTGTGGAATCTGTGGATATCAAGGAACTTTTCAAGTCGGTTTGGTTGAACATATGATGGAGCTTATAA
>CAZKYA010000025.1:0-18494 GCA_964556725.1 uncultured Pirellulales bacterium | reverse complement strand
AATATACTCATAAACGATACAGGCCCGGATGCCTGGCCTTTAGTCGTTCCAACAATATCCGACTTCGGCCTCAGATTCGAAAAGCTAAATCCCGTCCCTCCACCAGTCTGATGAATCTTAGCCATATTGCTAAGTGCACCAAATATTCCCTCCATAGAATCTTCCACGGGTAAACAGAAGCACGCTGAAAGCTGGCCAAGCGAAGTCCCCGCATTCATCAAAGTCGGTGAGTTCGGCATAAACTCCAAATTCCGCATCATCTGATAAAACTTTTCTTCAATATCCTCGGTGCTATAACGAGACCTGAAATTATCCTCCGCCTTGACGACATTATGTGCAACCCTTCTGAAAAGCTCACTCGGCGTTTCAATGATATTCTGATTATCATCCTTAAGAAGATACCTTCGCTTTAAGACCTCCATCGTATTGACCGGCAGCTTCAGGTCGTCGGTCAAACCCAGGGCAGACTTGGCAAATCGAATCTGACTTCGCTTTTCTCTGTGAAGAATGTAGCTCTTGGCTATATGACTGTAGCCCTCACTCATTAAAACAGTCTCAATGGTGTCCTGAATTTCCTCAACGCCGGGGGTGGTTTTTTTGTATTTGACTTGCAATTTTTTAATCACCGCTTCGGTCACCCTGTCAGAGATGCTCACAGCTTCGGTTCTATCCTGCAAAACCTCAAACGCAGCCCTTTCAATCGCATACTGAATCTTTGCTTTGTTAAATTTAACGAGGGAACCATCGCGTTTTCTAACTTGTTTTGGCAAATTTATACCAGCCATATTTTCATCTCGCTGACCGCTGACTAAAAAACTGCAATATTATCTGAACTTTGATAATATCTTAAAAAATTACGGTATGCAACAAATGTTTCTATTTCCCCGCAAAGATTTTTAGACAATCTTAAACACATCGATTAACGAATTCTTTTGCTGCTCATCCTTAAAACAGCCCTAATGAGGCACGTCTTTGTGCTTCATCCAGGGACATAAGTCTCTTTGAGGGCAATCCTTGCAGCCATGTTTGGTCGAAAAAAGTGGCAAGACTACAAAAGCATCGAGAACAAATATGACAATCAAAACCAATAGCAACCAGGAAAAGTTACGTATGGCGAGAGCCACACCAGCCAATAGTGGTATGAACCACAATGGCACAATTACAGGTATGTGCTTCTTGAATTTCTCAGTGAAGCAACCATTAGCTTTTTTTTCTCTGAGCTTTGCTGCTACTCGTCCATATCCACAAGGACAGGCCCGTGTGTTCCAATACCCACAATAGGGACATACAAATATCATTATCCACAAGGCGCCTGCTACACTATAGGTTAGATATGCACCGGCTGCCATCCATCGCCACGCCAACCTTTCAAAGCCCACAACGAAAACAGCTGCTCCCAGCACTGTCATCGCTATGTATGGAAGGTTATTGATAAGCTCCTGAGTATATGAGTATTTACGCATAGGTTGGCTGTCCTCTTTGCAGCCGCCGTTGTTGTTTGATGTTTCTCTGCTCATTGCTCCAAAGCAGCAAACGCCTTTGGCCTGACATCAACACAAACCAACCGGCCAGTGGCGTTGCGAGCATAGATTCTGCCGTTCGCCAGAACCGGAACTGTCCAGCACTTGCCCGTCAGAATCTGTGCCGATGAGAGCTCCTTGAATCCTTCCGGCGAAGCCTCTGCAATTACAAGTTTACCTCTTTCACTAAGGATAATCAGCTTACCATCAGCGACCATAAGGGAACCCGTACCCATTCCCCCCTGCGACCACCTGGCCTCGCCGGTTTCGAAGCTCAGGCACGTGAGTTTACCTCCGCCCCCAAACTGGCCGTCAAAACCGTATATGTGCCCCTGCCACAGCACGCAGCTGCTGCAGTGATTACGCATATTCTCGTTTCTCCAGAGCTCTGTAATATTACCTTCTTCCATCTTCAAACGTGCACAACCTGTGTCGTAACCGGAAGAAATAAACACCGTATCACCTGAAATAATAGGATTGGCAGCATTCACATCGTAGTCTGTTATCCAGGGTAATTTCCATATCTGCTCACCTGTAGCCACAATCAGACCGACAAGCTCTTTGGCAGTTAAAAGAACCACACATTTTTTATTACCTATATTAAAAGGCACGGCGGTGGCATAGCCAGGCGGACCATCTCCATTTTTCCATACCAAACTTCCGTCAGCTTTATTGAGAGCAACACCTGAAGTGCCTGCATTAAGAATGACCAAATTATCCGCTATAAACGGTGAGCCGGCAAAATACCACCTTGGGTGTTTAAGACCCAATTCCTTTGTTATATTTTTATGCCAGACCACATCTCCTGTAGCTGCTTTGAAACGTAAACAATCGCCATTTTTACTGAAGGTATAAACTTCATTGCCATCTACTGTTGGTGTAGCGGCAGGACCTCCTTCGTGGGATTCGGCAAACAAAGGGCACTGATAGGATTTCTTCCATATCTGTTTACCTGTATCGGCCTCGAAGCAATACAGTATATCATTATCATTGATATTGCCCATTGCATAGACCCGGCCATTACTTACAGCCATTGAAGAAAATCCCGTTCCAATTGAGGCCTCCCACAACACCTTTGGCCCACCTTCAGGCCAGGTTGCGACCCAGCCCGTTTCATTAGATACGCCGTCGTGATTTGGTCCCCGCCAGTTAGGCCAATCCGCTGCCTTGGCAGAACCATAGAAGCCAGCACCAATTCCACACACCACAAACCCCAAAACCAGTGCAAGCACATAGTCTTTTGACACTTTCAGCAATTCCATAACACTTCTCCTAAAACAACGGTAAATTTTCACAATATTAGTTGTACAAAATTTCAAGGCGGAAATCAATCTTATCCTGACGAAAAAATAAGAAGGTAAGTCACTTCCCCCTGACCTGCTAACGGGGCCCCTATGAGGTTACGATGAACCCTGCTATGCCCTGTCGAAATTTTAATTGCTTTTAGTCTTCTATGGGGCTGGGATATTTGATAGAGTCGGCTGTCAACGGCGTTTGAGCCCAGCCCTTAAGAGATGCCGCGGAAGTAATGGTCGGCGTTAAACCTATAACAACTACAGACAAAATTAGGTAAATCAGTATTTTGTTTCTCATTTTTTAATCCTCCTAAAATAGATTTGTTCTTTCGCAACAAAATACGGTTTTTGTAAGTAGAGATATTAGGACGTCAAGAAAAAAACGTTACCATATTTTTCCCCTCCTTTTTAAAAAGTTAGTGCGTTGCATAATAAATCCTCTCAATGTCCAGCACCCCTATTGGGTGCCGGCTGCACCGAGTCTTTTTGCATGTATGCCTTACAAATTTACTCACTTGAAACTTTCTCCGGCGATGAGTTTTTCCGCTTCGGCCAAGCAAGCTTTTGCTTCCTTATCTTCTGCAAACCGCTCATCCTTTAACAAATCACGCAGCCGGTCGAGAGTTACTTTTGCCTCCTCATGTCGGCCGAGCCGATGAAGGGCCATCGCGATGTATGCTATCTCGCGTGGCTGGGACTCCTCGTTAAGCATCGTCCGGCGGTACTCGTCGACGCGCTTCAGCGTCGCAACGGCCTCTTCGTACACCCCCGCTTTATACTGCTCCATACCCAGCAGCTTCCAAGCAGCCAAACGGCGTAGTTCCTCGTATACCGCCGGGAGCAGTTGGTCAGCAGCCCGAGCGTCTCCTCGCTCAATTGCGCTCAAAATGCGGGTAACATTACTCATACACCAGAGCAAAAAGTTACTTACCGGAAGAGTCGTTTTTGTCCTTAAATGTCAGCGCCCCTGTTGGACAAGCCACAACACATTGCTTTGCGACGTGTTTTAGACCCTCAGCAATCGAGTAGTCAAAAGGCACTGCCGGCCGGACGTCAAATCCTCGGCCTATAAACGCCAACCCGAGTTTTTCTCCGGCATCAGAAGCAATCTGTATGCAGAGGCCACAGTCTATACACTTGCCCGGCTCATAAATTATATCCAGATGCTGTACATCCTGAACGAATGAGCGGCGCTCGCCCTTGTAGCGGTTCGGCCTTGCCCGATATTGCTCGGCATATTGCCTTAGTTTGCAGCTCTCGGCCTTTCGGCAGTCACAATGCAAACAACGAGCCGCTTCTTCGAGGGCCTGCTCATCGGTGAAGCCGTAATCCTGCTTTGATGGCCTTACCCGTGGAGCTTTACTGACATCAACCATAAACCTTTCTATTTCACCATCCTTGAGCTTACCAATATGAGTGTTAAACGGTTTAGCTGCCCCTGTTACCTGCCGGCCGGACAAATACTGACTAATAGAGACCGCCGCCTCCTTGCCATCCGCCACAGCCCGAACCGTTAATCTCCTTCTGCGCACAGCATCTCCGCCTGCAAATACTCCCAGAAGATTGGTTTCGTAGGTGTCATTGTTTATAGCGATACCATTCGGGCCTGTCTCAAGACCAAGATACTTGGCGTCACCCGGCTTTAGCTCACCCGGCGCTACAAACACCGCATCAAAATCTCTGCGCAAATCTTCCATTGATAAATTAGTCCCTATTCGTATTTGGCCTTGAAATTTTGCGCCCAGTTTCTCAATCAAAGCAATCTCTTTATCCAGAACGTCCCTCGGAAGCTGCTTTTGTGAAACTGCATACCGCAGCATGCCGCCCGGCTTTTCACGCTCATCAAAAATTGTGCAACTGAATCCATCCTGCTGCAGATAATAAGCAGCAGCCAATCCTGCAGGCCCAGCACCAACAACGGCCACACGCTTATCCTGAAGGGGCTTGCAAGCCGGCAAATATGGATTTTCAGATTGCAAGTCGAAATCGGCCACACACCGTTTCAAAAGGCAAATTGAAACCGCCTCATTAAACACCGCCCGCCTGCAAACTCTTTCGCAAGGGGCCGGACAAATCCGTCCAAGTACTGCCGGCAATGCAATATCCTTCTTTACAGTAACAATTGCATCACGAAGTTTGCCGGCAGCAATCTGGCGAACCATCAACGGAATATTCATCCGGGCAGGACAAGCGACCTGACAGGGACCCATACAGTCCCACAGATGGTCGCTCAAGAGCAGTTCTAAAGCTGCTTTCCTCGCCTGACGGATTTCCTCGGAACTTGTCTGAACTCGCATGCCATCCTCGGCAATAGCTCCGCAGGCAGGCATAAGACTACCCAAACCATCGACTTTGACCACACAGAGCATACAACTGGTTGAAGCTTTACGACCTTTTAAAAAGCACATTGTGGGAATTTCTACTCCAAGTTTGTCGGCAGCATCAAGAATCGTAGCGCCTTTATCAACTTCAACCTCGCGATTATCTATAACCAGTTTCGGCATTGTCACTCAACTTTAATAGCATCCGATGAACATACACTCTTACACGTCCCGCAGCGAATGCACTTCTCAGGGTCAATTTCATGTTTTTCATAGGGATTCATCTCAATAGCATCAGCCGGACAATGCTGAGCACATAAAGTGCAACCGATACAATCATCTGTCACCAAATATGTAATAAGTGCTTTGCATTTTTTAGCAGGGCAACGCCCTTCAAGATGAGCTTCATATTCGTTGCGGAAGTATTTTATAGTTGAAAGGACTGGATTGGGAGCCGTTTTCCCAAGCCCACAAAGACTCGCCTTTTTAACCATTTGAGCTAGATTCTGGAGTTCTTCAATATCTCCTTTTCGGCCTTGCCCTTTGCACAACCGTTCAAGAATATCAAGCATACGTCGTGTGCCTATCCTGCAGAAGGTGCATTTGCCACAAGACTGGTTCTGCGTAAACTCCAGGAAATACCTTGCGATATCGACCATACAGTCCGATTCATCCAGAGCCACCATACCGCCTGAGCCCATCATAGCACCGATATCATTTAGCGTTTCATATTCCACAGAAATATCCGCCAATTCTGCAGGAATACACCCTCCTGATGGTCCCCCTATCTGCACCGCTTTCAGCCGTAACCCCCCAGAAATTCCTCCGCCGATACCCTCTATAATTTCTCGGATGGAAATACCCATTGGCACCTCAACGAGACCTCCATTGGCTACCTTTCCCGCCAGAGCAAAAACTTTCGTTCCATTACTGCTGTTTGTGCCGAACCTGGCAAAATTTTCAGGGCCATTTCTCATAATCCACGGCACTACAGCGTAGGTCTCTACGTTGTTAATAAGTGTCGGTTTTCCCCATAGCCCACTTTCAGCCGGATATGGGGGACGCAGCCGAGGCATACCTCGCCGTCCTTCTATACTGGCTATCAGTGCGGTTTCCTCACCGCAAACAAATGCACCAGCCCCCGCCACAATTTTCAGATGTAGTGAGAAATTACTATCGAGAATATTATCGCCGAGAAAACCCCGCTGCTGACATTGCCGCAGGGCGAAACTTATTCGTTTGATTGCAAGAGGATACTCTGCGCGAATGTAAAGATAGCCCTCATCAGACCCAACCGAATATGCTGCTATCGCCATACCTTCAATAATACGGTATGGATAAGACTCCATCAGCATCCTATCCATAAAGGCACCGGGGTCACCTTCATCACCATTGCAAATTATGTATTTCTTCTCAACCTTGTTATCATATACGGCAGACCATTTAAGATGCGTCGGATAACCAGCACCTCCCCTTCCGCGAAGCCCGCTGCGACCAATCTCGGAGATAACCTCTTCAGGACTAAGCTGCCTTACACACTTTTGCAATGCCACGAATCCATCATTCTGCACATATTCATCAAGGTCAACAGGGTCAATGCACCCGCATTGCTCGGTAGCGATGTGCTCCTGCTTGTCCAAAAAACCTGCAATCGGTCGGTCTCTCACATCTACTGAATAACGTGTTACAGGTTGCCAGGCATTATCAGTAAGTATCTTATCCAGCGTTGTTGAGACAGCGCTGGTGATTTTTCGTCCAACTCGCCCTGGTTTGAAGTGCCTTAACACAATAGCCGCGGCATCGGCGGGCTGAATCCCTGCATAGCGAAATGAAGCCCCGTCAGTCAAAACTACCTCCACAAGCGGCGCTAAAAACGACATCCCTGAACAGCCCACACTTTTGACCACGGCCGGAGCAGCCGTTTCTTCAACGGCCTTTATCAACGCATCATATACCCTTGCACTGCCGCTGGCCACACAACTTGAATCAAGACATATGCGAATTTCGCCAAGGTTCTTACCTTCTTTTACATAGCCCTGCTTATCCACCCGCCGAGCGTATGCCTGCTGTTGTTCGAGAAAATCCCTCAGTACCGCTGGAACCCGGTCGCTGGCAAGATGCCCATATATAATATCATCAATCTGTATTGCCGGAGCAAGCATGCAGCATCCCAGACAAGCTACCTTCCCAACAGTAAACATCTTAGCTGGGTCCGTATCCTCTTGCTCAGGGATACTGAGATACCGCTTAAAAGCGTCATAAATCTGTCCACCGCCTTTGACATGACACGCTGTCCCGATGCACACACGAATTGTATGTCGGCCAGCCGGACGATGCCTGAACTGGCTATAAAAAGTTGAAACCCCGGCAATCGATGCAGGGGTAATCTCCGTCAACTCACATACTCGCTTAAGAGCCTCCTTCGGTAAATACCCAAAGTGATTCTGGATGGCCTGCAATATCTCAAGCACCTTTTCCCGACCAGTACCGATTCTTTCAACGCTCTGTTCCAAAAATGCCAAATCAATGTCATCCATCAATTCTCATTTCCTATGCAGTATAGATTTTTCAGGCCTCGGATATAGATTCGACCATCCATAAAAGCCGGTGTTGCGTGGCACTTCTCACCCAGCTCACATCTGGTCAGTTCCTTATACTTAGTTCCGGCCTCAATAATAAACATAACGCCCTTCTCGCTTAGTAGATAAATATAGTTGCCAACTAAGCTTGGCGAGGCCATAAAATTCTCTCTCAAATCCTCCTGCCACAACTTTGTTCCATCTGCGACTCTATAACAATTAAGCATTCCTTCGGTGGTCAGCAAAAAAATCAATTCACCGTTACTAACCGGAGAGCAGATATCCGGAGTCCCATCATCAATGCTCCAGGCAATATGGGTTTGAGTAACATCACCCTGACCATCCGGCCTAATCGCTACCAGTTTAGTATATGGTTCAATGGCAAATATATACCCATTGGCGTATATAGATGATGGTGCGATGTCGCCTCCCAAACACTTCGCTCGCCAAAGTTCAGCTCCATCCGCGGGATTATATGATACAACCCACGGATTGCCGCAGGTTATTAGCTGATATCGATTGCCAATTTTGACAACTATCGGTGATGTCCATGAACCTCCGACCGGACGATTCGTCTGCCACACAGTCTGACCTGAAAGTCCGTTCAAAGCTATCATCTTAGACTTTTCATCCTCGATGCTTGCCTGGTCATATTGAATCAAAAGTAGATTACGATACATCGCAAGCGAAGATGCATAACCGTATGAACTGTCAGGCACACCTAAATTTCTGGCCCAGATTTGCTTCCCATTAAAATCAAAACAACCCACATCCCCATTTGCAAAAATGGCGTAAACCCGCTGACCATCTGTCACAACGGTAGGTGCAGCAAAACCGGTATCCTCCGATACCTCAACCGGTTCAGCAGGGCTTTGCGGGACATTCGTTATGTTGCCTATCCACAAAAGCTTGCCCGAAAATACATCGAAGCAGTACACCTCGCGTTTATTTTCATCAGCTCCAGAAAGGAAAACTCGGTCACTCCAAACAACCGGTGAATTGTGTCCCGGAAGCGGTACCAGAGTTTTCCAAATAATCCCTTCGCCTGTATTGCCATTCCAATTAATAGGAATGTTTGTATAGGCACTTATTCCAAGCCCACTGGGTCCGCGAAAGCGGGGCCAATTCTTACTAATCTCCTCCATCAAAAGATAACCACTCGTTACATCAACCGCGATGAAATCGACACTTGGCTTGGTTACAAGAAATAACGCTCCTGAGCCCAATATCACTAAACCAACCATTACGGTCCATCGAGCCAGCATTGCTTCACGAACTTGCTTATCCCGCTTATCCCCGGATAACTGTGGTGCCGGTAACTTTTTTTTGAAAGCATCCGCAGATTTAAAACCAATCAGAAACACTACTATACTACCAAGAAGCATCCAGCTTCCTTTAAGGTTAAAATCCCACCTGCGAATCCTGTCTTGCCTTATCTTCAAATCCAGCTGCCGAATCTGTGATATAAGTTGCTCATCCTCGGGCTGAACTCGCAATTGCATTTTCATTGCCTCTAATTTTTCTTCTCGCTTCGGCTCAACAATCCTGCTCTTAGCGTAATTCAAAACGAGAAGTCCGGAGACAATAACAGCAAAAACCCCACCAATAATGGCTATTGCCACTGCGGTTCCGTACCACGGATTTGTCTTGGCGCTATTATCAGCAGGGACTTTCATTAGCTTTCGCCTTCTTTAGTCTAACCTGCTCTTTGGGGCAATATTCAAAACACCGGCCGCACGCAAGACAGCCTGCCCTATCGGCTTCATAATCTGTCCTTTGCCGCCTCACAGAAACAGCTATGAGCTTAAGTCCGATTACCAATCCCACAAATCCTCCCAAAAGCCATCCACCCAGACCAAACTTAGCGCGGATAGCCGAAGCATCCGCATAAAGCTCCTTCACTTCTTTGCCTGTCGCTCTAAAGGCGTCACTGGCATCTGTAGTCCCTTCTACCTTACCAATTTCTTCCAAATATACTCGCTCAGCCAATCTGACCGTTGCATGCATGCGGGATGTCACTTCTTTAAGGGCGGAACCTATCCAACCTCCCGAAAACATTAATACAGGCAATAGAAGAAGTAGAAACGCCAGCCGTTTCTTTCCTCTGTCATAATCGCGAACCGACCACTCAGCCGTCGGCTCTCTAATGGCACCGAAAGGACACGAATCCTCACACAACCGGCACTTGACACAATCATCAGGAGTAATAGTAACCCGCCATTTTGAGATATGCGAAAGCTGTCTGAGAATCACACCGTATGGACAAGCAAACCGACAATAGGGCCGACCTATAAATACGCCTATCAGCAGAATGCATGCTGTGAGTATCAAGATATTAAAGTTTCCACTCAAACGAAAAACTGAAATAAATGGGTCATACCTGCATATCACAAAATCGCTGCCGGTAGCCGCAAACAAAACGGCTAAACCCAGATACATATACGCAAACAACCTCAGCCCACTTTCAAGCCATTTCGGTAAAGAGACCGGATACAAAACCACCAAATCCTGTATCGCCCCCAGAGGACATACAGCAGCACAAAAGGTCCTGCCAAAAAACAGTGTAAATACAAGCGGCAAAAGAAAAAACATCGCAACTACAATCGGCACAGCATAGCTGCGGTCAAAAATCGCTAAAGCAAAATTCTGAATCGCTCCTATTGAACAGACGCAGCCCTTCCGCCAGAAGCCAAAATAAAGCAATGAAAAAACCATCAGAATAAATATTGCCCGCTGGCTGCGCTTCTTCAAAACCAAATATGAAGATAACCCGAGCGCAACCAAAAGCACCACAGCATCTATATATTCATAGATATTTTGACGTGGATGAGGGGTGGTAGGGCTTGGCACTTCATGGCCGGTTTCAACAAAATCAGGGGGAGGAAAGCGTTCTACCGCTGATACAACATTACACAAAAACAAAAAAACAGCTACACTGATTATGATATAATTAAAACGTATCATTAAGCGTGGTCCACCCTCTTAAGCAGATAAGGCCTGTCTGCAGGAACCCGCTTAAACGCACCTGAGGGACAAGCTGCAGCAATCGAGCACTCATTACAATTCAAACAGCGGTCGTGCCGCACCTGAAGAAATAGTGACCCGTTGCCAAAAGTATTACAGCCCTTGACGCATTTGCCACAACCCATACACAGTGACTCATCGATGGTGTATTCGTAATAAGGGTCCTCCACAAAGGTGCGTTTTATCGCCCCTGTCGGACAAAGCTGGTTTTCCGCTCCCTCGTTGATATCAAGAGGCTCCGGCCCGAAAAAGCCGAAACAGATTTTGCAGTATCCGCACATTGCATATGCGTGCACACACTTCACCGCTGATTCTTCCAATACACAATATGTAGCGCAGTTGCCGCACGCAATGCAGATGTATGGGTCGATTTGCCAGACGGTATCCTGCTTGCGGCCTTTGCTGCCCAAAAACCCAGCTACTGCCCCGAGACCAGCTAAACACCCGCCCCAGAGACTGTTTCTCAAAAAATGCCGCCTGTTAATATCTTTTTCATCCTTCGCCATCATCAATCCTTGCCAGAACGTCTTTTGCTGACAATGCCTGAGGCAGCCTGCACTTCTCAAAATCCTCACAGCCCCGACAGATGCCGCCATTTATACATTTACCCTCTCGCACTAATCTGCGACTTTTGGCAACAACAGACCCGCCGGCCGCTCCAAGTAGTCCCAAAGAAGCATAACGTAAAACGCCGGTAAGCAGCTGCCTGCGGTTTTGTTTTTGTCCAAAACTCTTTTTCATTATCCTGCTTTTTCCCTTGTAAATATTCTCACAACATTCTGAATCGTATCCAGCACGAAAATCCTTCCCCTCGAGTCAACTGCTACATCAAAACCACCAGACCGACAGTCTTCCGGAAACAAGCAAATACGTGAGGTGCTACCTTTAACTAACTGTTCCGGGCCAGCCACCACACCAACAAAAGCGCCCCCGGCATTGTAAATCTTGACCCTTATCAGGCCCTTTTCACAGGTGACAAAATTCTCATCCTCAAGGATGGCAAAATTGACTGGATTGCAGCATCCGCAGAAACCTTCCAAATCTGTTGAAAACTTGCCCCACCAAAACTCAAGGTCACCATCAAACGTATATGCTTCAATGCGATGCCGTCCGGGATTGACCACTCGCAACAGCCCATCACGAGCAACTGCAAGGTCGAAATACGGACTCGGTATAACAAAACCCGGAACATTTTTTCCACTATCTTTCTGGCCAATACGCTTTATTAAATTGCCTGTAGTATCATAGCGCAGAACAATTCGGTTGCCCGCATCAGCAACAAAAACATCATTCTTTGAAACAGCTATACTGGTTAAGACTGCATCGTCACCCAAACTCTGCCAGTTTGCCAATTGCCTGCCCTGGCCATCGTAAACTGCCACATGGTCCTTCAGGCCAATATAAATCTTATCATCACCAGCCACAGTCAAACATCCCGGGGCAGCGGCAAGTTTAATCTCACTTAGCAAATTACCACTTTCAGCAAATACTCGGATTGCCTGGTCACCTGCGATATAAATACGATGCTCAGGACCAACAGCAATTGCCCTGGCAGTATTGAAAGCCGTACTTATCCGCTGGGCTGATTCTTCATATAAAATCAAATTGGGGTCAATCTTTGTTAGGTCGTTAATATCATAAACGAACTCTTCACCGAGGCCGCTGCCCTTTTTGCCTGTCGTATCAAGTTGCACTACAGCGATAATGGCAACAATAACAGCAAGGCCAACAAGCAAACCGACAAGTGTCTTAATACTTCCCATTCCCAATCGCCTGCTCATTTTGCACCTTTTCTGTTTCCACAATAAAAAATACCAAGGATTCATTATAACAAATGACCCAGTTAGAGCCAAACACTCTAACGGTGCGAAACAATATCAAGACAAATCATCCGCGTCAAATCACGCAAAATCAATCTGCCAGACGCAATCGCCATAGGTCCCCACGAGTCCGGCCCATCCAGCACTTTTACTTTATCAAGCTGAACATATCCCGCTGGTATTGCCTCTACCAACGTCAACACTCCGGAGTCGTTCATAACATATATCAATCCGCTGCCGATAGTATACGGGCCAAGCCCAAAAGTATGGGTACTGCCGCTGGTCCACGTAATCTGGCCGTCCAGATTAAGACAGACCAATTGACCATCAGGCCGGACCCCGTAAATATAACCATCGTGAAAGATTGGGGTATGTTGCGGCGAGCCGAACACCTCCGGTTCAAGCCGAAAAACCTCCGGTGTAACTATCCTGCCACGATCTTGAACGAACCGCAACATCATACTTCCGGAATTATACCCACCCGAAAGAAAAATCAGACCGTCACCCACAATTACAGGCGATGGAACATTCGCAACACGTATCTTCCAATCTGTGTTCTCCCACAAAATTCTGCCATCCTCTGCCGAAACTCCCACAACACCTCCACTGGCGCAATAGACATACATACGTGTACCCATAAATTCGGTCGGCATTATAGATGAATGCGTCATCACCCAGCCGTGAGGGTTGGGACTTTGCCATACAATCTCGCCTGTCTGGCAATCTACCGCCATCATCAGCGTGTCACCACCGACCGCAATTATTGCCTTATCATCATCGATAAGCGGGCACTGCCCTGCATACCAGGGAGGCACTTTTGCCTTAAAATCCTTCACCAAATCCAACATCCAGCGAAATTGACCCGTCATCGAATCCAGACAAGTAACATGACATTTCGGCCCTAATGTCACGATGTATTTCTGTGTTACCGCAGGCACCGTTCGGCTCATTCCGTGATTGCGTTTGACCTTGACAGGATAAGAATACCGCCAAATATCCTGTCCATCTTCAAGGGACAAACATCTAATCACATCGGCCTGCTGCTCGCGGTCATAATCCAAAATGAACACTCGCCCCGCCAAAACTGCTGCTCCGGCATAACCTTCTCCGACCTCGATAGACCACAGAACCACAGGGCCTTCTTTAGGCCAATTCTTTGCAAGAGCAACAGATTCTGTGCTTATGGCATCGAAATTCGCCCCCCTGAACTGAGGCCAGGCACCGGGCAAATCCGCAGGCTCGCCTCCAAACTGAACCAGCTTACCTTGAAGTTTCATCATCCCACCTTCATCCGAAAGCATTTTTGGAATGTTATCAGCAATGGGCAAACGCTCCACAAATTCCACTGCCGTATCAGCACTAAGCCATACATATAGCAACACCGCTGCGACAACGACTAATCCGACGGGTATCATACGCGGAACAACGGTTCCCCTCATAGATTCCTCATAAAGCTCTTGTAGTTCCTATTCATTTCTCAACGCCTCTAACAGTTTTCCGCTAAGCGCAAATACTGTTGCAACCCAAATCCATACTACACCACTTATCCCGATAGCGAAAACCGTCAACGCCAGTGAACTATACGGCACCTCAGCTCCAGGTGTTCCCAACGCAGGAGCAACGGCTATCAATGCAGCCACTAATCCACAGGCCAAACCATATAACATAAGTCCCGAGTGTTCGTAAAACACCATCCTTTCAAGCGCTCCTTTATTAAGCCCTATGGCCCGCAACATTGCAAGCTCGCCACGCCGCTCAAGCATATTGCGAAGGACAACAAGCCCAAGCCCAATACTTCCAAGGATAAGCCCCAAGCCACCAAGCAGTTGAAATATCGATAGATACGTATTTTCAACAGCATTAAACTCCGCCAACCGTTGCTTTGCTGGTATAAGTTCCAATCCGAAGTCCTGCAACCTGTCAGATAGTCCTACCATCACTTTATCAACCCTTTCTTCAGGCACATCGATTAAAAACACTCTGTAGCCATCCTCCGATGGAAAACGCCTGACAAACTCATTTTCAGCAATAAGTAAACTTCCCTGTAGAATTGAATTGCCTATCATACCAACGAGACGCAGACGAAAACTCTGTCCTTTCTCATCAGTATATTCAAGCTCATCTCCAATGGATTTGCCAAGTGCCCAGATAACAGTTGGATAATCACCAATTGCCGGCACCACATCTTCAGTCAGGCCACGACTAAGCAAATCCCAGGCATCTTCCTTTCCGACACCTTCAATTATATCAACGAATCTAAAAGCACCGCGCATCTGCAATTGTTCCGGCTGCACACCCAACAAACGCGGGCTTTGCGCCCGATTCAAATTAAAACAGCTTGCATCATCACCATCGTGCACCCGCAACTGAACGACCTGGACACCTTCAAGCCCATAGTCATCCAGAGCCATTGCTTGACACCCAGCTTTGCTGTTTAAGTCCTGCAAAATACCTATAGCCGATTCTCCAAATAGTGCAAAGCCCCCTGTGCCCGAATTTCGTTTCTGAGTATCAGCTAAGAGATTATGTTTGTTCGCGCCTACCGCAATGACCAGAAAAATCCCACACGCAAGTAACCCTACAACCACCAGGCTTCGCCCACCTCGTCTTGTTGAATTCCGCAAACCCAACCCAGCCAGCGACGCCATAGGTCTGCTCCAACCACCTGCAACTATCTTTAATAAAGCAGCCGCCAAACCAAGTCCTGCAATCAAGAGCAAGGCCCCCGCTCCAAAAAACGCAATAGAGACAGAACTACTACTACCACCACCTAACAAAGTAAGCAGTAAAACCGCAACAACCACCGCCACCGCTGCCACCCATAATCCAGCCCTGCCCTTCAAGACTGGTCCGGCTACAAAAAACTGCCATTTCAAATTCCCGCTAAGAAGCTCACGTGCAGGATGAGAAACCTGCTTACGCAAAGTAAGCCATATTCCAATAAGAGAAATAGCTACTGCTGCTGACGCCCCCAAAAACAATGTAGATGGTTTTGCATAAAAATATATTTCCGAGCCGCTTACCGCCACCTGCCAAACAGTCGCAAGCCCATAAATCATCACCTTTGTATAAAGCAGCCCCGCTTCGGTTCCCACAATTGCTCCAAGAAACGCCAAAGTACCACCTTCAATAAACAGCAGCCGCTTTACCAACCTCGGCGGTAATCCTACCGCCAGCATCATTCCAACCTGTTCGCTGCGATTCTCGACACCAAATACAAAAATAAGGCCCATCAAAACCAAAGCGGCTATGATAAGAAACATACTAAAGCCCAAAAAAAGCTGGCTAAAATCAGTTGCTCCATCCCCCGCCTTTATACCCTGTTCACGAACAGGTTGAAAAAACAATCCCACAGAAGTGGGGTCAAGCTTATTTAATAGTTTTTCAGTTATATCTTGCCTGGCTGCATCACTTTTGGTGTAGCGCACTGCAGTTAAATTTCCATACCTGTTAGCCCAAATAGCCTGACCGGCCTTTAAGTTGATAAATGCCTTTGGTGTGCCACGATATTGCTGCCAATAATCCTCATCGCACCTGCGTATTTTATTCAGGTCGATTACAATGCCCGGCTCCCAATCTCTACAATTCTCAATATCCGCCAAACCTGGAAAATCCGGCATTAATTCAGGGTCCGCAGCCAGGCCTCTCAAGGGCAGTATTTGCCGAACCTTAAAACTGGTTTTTTTCTGCTCAAGTGTTCTCTTCGATTTCAGGACAAAATAGCTGATTTCAACCTCATCCCCAACCTCGGCGCCAAGGTCTCCGGCCAACCACTCGTTTATCAGAATTTCATTATCCTTCATATCTGCTGGAATAAGACCATTGGCATCTGTCAACGGCTCCATAGCTGTCACCATAGAATAGGGAGTCGTTTTGTCACCCAAACGTAATTCGTTCACAAAATAGGTCAAAACTCCAACAGCACCATCAGCCGCATCCCTCGCTGCTCTACTTATAGACTCATCAATAAATATCCGTCTGCTGCGTAACTCAAGCACTCCCTGCCGGGTCAACTCACGAAGTTCAAGACCTGCATCAGTAAGCTGCCAATATTTTCTAATAGCATCGTTTGCCATTTCAGCCGTAATGCTGTTCTTTTTATCCCCGGCAACTAAAAGCAGGTTGCATTGGCCGACGCGGTCGATCTTTTCCTGTAGCCATTGCAACGGCATAAAAACATTCAATGGTGCAACCTGATTTGCCTGCAAGCTGAATCGGCCAAACTGAGATTGTCCTGCAACCGCCTTAACTTTAAGCCGAAAAGCAATCGTTAAATCCGAATCGGGCGTTAGAGCTATATCCCGTGACATCAAACCCGGCTTTTCAATTCGCAGCACAATCTCATCTCCAGGTCCAACCTTAAGCCGTTCCGCCAGCGGCTCATTCAAAACAACCTCATCACTGGACTCATCGCCAAAAGGATTCCCTCCACCTCCAATGTTAAAAAAACGCCCATCAACACCAAGAACTTCGACTCTATTTACTCTTCTGATACCACTTTCATCTGAAATAAGCCCTCGCAATTGCAACACAGGCGCAACTGCCATATTAAGCTCTGACGCCAACTCATTTGCTAATTCGGCTCTAAAGAACCTGTTTTGCATTGCAAGCGCAAGATGCGTTGCTCCAAGGCGAGCTGTCACCATCATTTTAAGACTATGGCGCACCGAATCACCCACAACCAGCGCACCAGTTAAAATAGCAGTAGCTACCACAGCAGCCAATAACACACCGAGGTTAGACCTCCAATAAAAGAAAAGACTCCTTTTAACAAGTTTCAACACATTCATTTCCGGCTCGGCTTATCTTTCAACACACCATTGTTTAATTCCATTACCTGACCAATACGCTCAGCAAGTTTGAGCGAATGCGTTACGACGATTAATGTAACCTGCTCACTATGGTTTAGCTCAACCAGCAGTTCAGCTATATTTTGTGAGGCCTGCTCATCCAGCGAGCCGGTTGGCTCATCTGCAAGCAAAAGCTTAGGCCTATTAATCAAAGCCCTGACGACCGCAACTCGCTGCCTTTGTCCTACAGAAAGCTCACCCGGACGATGCAGCAACCGGTCTTTAAGCCCCACTTGCTGCAGCAGTTCAACCGCCCTTTTCCGAGCTTTCTGCTTCGAGATACGATTTTTGTCTGTAAGGGTTGGAACCAATACGTTTTCGAGAACCGTGCACTGAAGCAAAAGATGATGCAGCTGGAAAACAAAACCGATTTCCCTATTACGAATTCTCGCAAGCTCAATATCATCCAGCTCAGCGAGGTCCCTTCCGTCAAACAATACCTTTCCCGCAGTGGGACGGTCCAGAGCACCAATAATATTCAGTAAGGTGCTCTTGCCGCTGCCTGATGGCCCAACAATCACCAGAGACTGACCTTTCTCAACTCTAAGCGTTATATCCTTCAAAACACAAACGCTGCCGGCATCACCCGGTGACTCATAACTTTTTGCTACGTTAACAAGTTCAAGCATAACCATTCTCACAGAAATCAGGGGTCGGGGGTCGGACTTCCGTCATCCGTCTTCTGTCTGTTGTTTGTTGTCTGCCGTCCGCCGTCTTCCGCACCAAATGCATACACATAACCGTCATCACAGCCGACAACAACCATCCCGTTTGCAACGGCTGGTGACGAAGTAATGGGTTGGCCTACCTCATACGACCAAATTTTGCTTCCATCAGGAATCCCAATCATATAAAGTCGCCCATCCTCAGAGCCAACAATTACCTTGTCCCCACAAATAACCGGTGAGCTGTCAACCTCACCCAGCGTTTGAAATGTCCAGACCACTTTCCCATCGTTACGATTGACACAATGGATTCGCTTATCCCGTCCTCCAAACACAACAACGTTCTCGCCAATTGCAGGTGAAGAAAAAAATGGATAATCCCCTCCTGTATATTTCCATACTATTTCACCGGAGGCAATG
>CAZKYA010000024.1:0-18622 GCA_964556725.1 uncultured Pirellulales bacterium | reverse complement strand
TCAGCCCAGATGTTAGCCGGTCCCGATGCTATTCTCGAGGTATCTATAAATCCCTTGCCGGCAAATTTCAGGTCTTCGTTGTTATTGGCATTTATCAATGCCATTGCTATTATATGTGGCAGATGGCTTATATTTGCAAAGATTCTGTCATGCTCAGCCGGCCTCATTAGTTTCACACGGCAGCCAAGCCCTGACCAAAATCTCTTAAGAGTTTGAACAGCTTTGCGGTTGGTATTATTTGTTGTTGTCAAAATGCAGATGGTTTGCTCAAACAAATCATCTCTGGCGAATTCAACGCCCCTTTGCTCTGAGCCGGCAATGGGATGCGAGCCAACATAGTGAACGTCTTTTGGCAGTTTCCTCATTGCCCATCGGTGGGGCAACACTTTTGTCGAGCCGATATCAGTAACAATACAACCGGTTGGTAGTGAATGGGCAATTTCGCTAAAGATTTCCTCAAATGTGCATATAGGCGTGGCCAAAATGACAAGGTCTGCGTTTGATACACTTTTATTTATGTCATCGAAGATTTCTGTTGCCACTGCCAGTTGTCTCGCTTTTCGGCGAGTGGAAGCGCGATGTGTGTAACATACTACTTTTACTCTGGTAAAAGTGCGCAAAATAGCTAATGTAATTGAGCCGCCTAAAAGACCGAGTCCTATCACAGTTATTTGCTTTAAGTCTTTCAAAATCAATACCTTATAAAGAATGTGCTTCAAAAAGAGTTTAACTAAAAACTACACTACGGCACATCAGATGTCAATTTTTTCTTTGATTTATTCTATTAAAATGTTAATATTCTTTTTTTAATAGAGGAACGTGAAGTATTGATATTTAGCCCTGCGTTTTAAGCTGGGTTACCTACATTATGGAAATGCCCGAAAGTAACAATAGAATCAGTGATGGCGACCATCTCGAATTCGAGGAAAAAGTCGCTGACCTCGACCGCCAGATGAGCGAGCTGCGCCGACTCAGCTCGGTCAAGGGCATTGACTATTCTGCTGAAGTTCGTCAGCTTCAGCGAGAGCAGGTTGCTGAGCTGAAGCGAATCTATTCAAATCTGACTGCCTGGCAAACTGTTCAGGTAGCACGTCATCCGAAAAGACCTTTGTTCGAAGATTATCTCAATCTGATGGTGAAAGATTTTCGTGAATTGCACGGCGATAGATGCTTCGGCGACGACCGGGCAATAATAACAGGTTTTGGCCAGATAGGCAGAGAGAAAGTATTGGTTGTTGGTCAAAATAAAGGTAGAACCACAAAGCAAAAGGTTGTCTGTAATTTCGGCTGCCCGAATCCTGAGGGCTATCGCAAGGCATTAAGCAAGATGAAATTTGCTGAAAAGTTCGGTATTCCTGTTGTTACGCTCATTGACACCCCGGGTGCCTATCCTGGCATTGGTGCTGAAGAGCGGGGCCAGGCACAGGCAATTGCCGTCAATCTTATAGAGATGTCACGTTTAAGGGTGCCCATAATTTGTATTTGTATTGGTGAGGGTGGTTCAGGCGGCGCTTTGGGAATAGGCGTCGGCGACCGGCTGGCAATGCTTGAGTTCGCATATTATTCGGTTATATCACCTGAAGGTTGTGCCGCAATTTTGTGGCGCGATGGCTCACAAGCCCCTGATGCCGCAGAGGCACTTAAGTTGACAAGCAAGAACTTGTATAAGCTCGGGTTGGTTGATGCAATTATTCCCGAACCACTCGGCGGTGCACATCGCAACATACACGACACTGTTTATAATGTCGAGCAGTATATTATAAAGACATTGCGGGACCTCAAACATACGAAGATTGATAATTTGCTTGAGAGTAGATACAAGAAACTCCGCTCGATAGGCAATAATTTTGTAAGCGACCGCCATGTTAAAGCTCGCATCGGCAAGACCCAGATAAAAGCGGCTGCAAAAGCTACCGCTGCCAAATCAAGGCCTGTTCCCGCAAAAGTTTGATTTCCTTTTCATCCCTAACCCCCAGTTTTTACATTGCTGGCTATGAGCAATAGCTTTCGAACAGAGTTCAGTCGTTCTTGATTTTTCTTGGGTCTTTGCCTTCTTCGATAGCTGCTATTTTTCTAACTCTTCTTTGATGTCTGCCCCCGGCAAAATCAGTGTTAAGCCAGACCTCAACTATTTTTCGCAGTACTACCTCGTTAATTTGGTCGCCTGATAGACAAAGCACATTTGCATCATTATGGTCGCGTGAAATCTGTGCACTTAGCTCATCGTGGCACAATACAGCTCTGATGCCCTTTATTTTATTTGCCGCTATGCTCATCCCAAGTCCGGTTGCGCAGATTAACATACCTCTGTCGGCTTGTTTTTTAGATACAGCCATTGCTGCTAAGTATGCCATGTCTGGATAATCAACCGGATTGCTGTCATTGGTGCCGAAGTCGATGCACTCATGGCCCAGCTGAGTTAATATTGCCTTGATTTGTTGTTTCGCCTCGAAACCGCGATGGTCACTCGCAACTGCTATTTTCATAACACAAGCTCACTAATCCTTTTTTTTATTGCTTTTTCTATCAGTTCAGCACAGTTGTTGTAAAACTCCTGTGGCTGGCCTATCGGGTCAGGAATTTCCTCATTTTCTGCTAATAGTACACACATGTTTGCTGACATTGGGCTGAGATTTATGATTCGTTCGCAGTGAACTCGGCCCATCGCATATATAATATCGCTCTCTTCGATAAGCTGCTGGGATAAAGTTTGGCTCTTGTGAGCTTTTATATCAATTCCCCTGGCGTCACAGGTTGCTATTGCTTCTGTGCTTGCCGGCGAACCACTTATACCCACAATGCCAGCAGAATACATTTTATAACCTGTTTTGTCGAGGTCGTCAACCTTGCATTTTAATTTTTCTGCCAGATATTTACGGAATATTCCGACAGCCATAGGGCTTCGGCAGGTATTGCCTGTACAAACAAACAAAAATTTAACCGCCGACAATGCTTCTAATTCTGCTTGGTGATATACGCCAGGCCTTAAAATTTCCAGCCCCTTTTTGCTTATTTTCACAACAGTGCTGCTTTTTTTGTATTTACAGGGTCCCCCGTCCAGCAGCAATTCGATTTGACCTGAAAACTGAGCAAGAACTTGTTCTGCATCTGCAGCCGGTGCTTGTCCTGTTATATTTGCACTTGGTGCGACCACAGGACTGCTCGTCTGTTGCAGTAGCATTGAAGCGATGAGGTTGTCCGGGCAGCGAATGCCTATAGTTTTGTCTTTATACATGATTTCAAAGACTTCTCTTTTGAGTTTTTTCTGCTGTTGGTTCATATCTTTGTCGTTTAGCTCGAAGACTATTGTCAAAGGTCCGGGCCAGGCCTTTTCAATTAGCTTTTGGGCTTTTAGACCAACAGTAGGCAGATATTTTTTGGCATAACGTTTGTGCCCAATATGTAATGTATAATATTTGTCAGCATGCCGGCTTTTGATGTTATTGAGTTTGGCTAATGAGGTAGCTTCAACCCGACAAGCAATTCCATAAACTGTCTCAGTAGGAAATGCCACCAATCCCCCGCCCTCAATGACTGCTGCTGCTTCCTTAATCTTGGCTGGGTCAATCTTTGTGGCGTCGAGTTTTACAACTTTTGTCTCCATCGAATCTAATAAAATTACATCAAACGACCCAAAATCGCAAGATAACTCACCTGATATTTTGCTTCAATTGTATGTTTTCTGCTCAAAGTCTTATTCGATAGGTGGTTCGGCAGCTGCATTGCGGTCAAAGCAGTTGAATCGTAGTTCTTGCAGCAACTGAATGGGGCAGATTTTGTTGGATTGAAGGTCTTGGTTTAGAGGATTGATAACGATGGTTGTTCCGTATGTTCTTGGGCGGTCTTTGCAGTCGAGAGGACGAAGGAGCAATGACGATAGTCGTGGTCATGTGTGAGTTTGGTTGGGAGGTTTTTTTGATTTGGCTGTAAGAATAATACGCCCGATAAGAAAGGCGAAAATGCACTGATATCAAAGAGGATAAAAAAATTTTTTATAAATCATATTATATTTCCTATATATTCTAAACTATCCATTTTACCATTACCGATAATTTATTAAACTATGGAACGGTAATTTTAAGGAGAATCAAATTATGGAGGCCCTAATAGAGCAACGTAAGGAGACTCGCAGCAACCTTTCATGGCCTGTAAGTGTTTGGGTGCCGGAGGCCAATAGATTTTTTAACGGACGGAGCGCAAATATTAGCAAAACGGGAGTTTTTCTTACAGTTCCTATGACGATGCCTGTTCGTCTGGGCCACGTTGTGGAAATCAATTTTCCACGCACAGTCACTTTAGCAAGGGAAAAAGGGCAGTTTGCTCGTATTAAAAGTGGCAAAGTTGTTAGAGTTGACCGCAACAATATGCTTAAAAATGCTGAGATTGGTGTGGCTGTCGCCTTTAACTAACTTATAAAACGCCTTTGTTACATTTATAAAGTTGATTGTGTAAGGGTTGCGGCTGTTAGAAACGGGGCAATGAAGAAGGAGAGACTGATGGTCAATGAGGGTCATCAGTCTTTTTTTTGTCAATATAATTTGTTGTAGTCCGGAGCAATTCTTACTTGTCTTCACACAAGTAGAGTATTTCTGCAGGTTAATCACTGGTTTTCGAAATTGATTCGTATTTTCGAGAAAAAAGAATTTGAAGACTTGCTTACGATTTTATGCTTGATAAAAAAATAATAAAAAAATTTAATTTGTGGTGAATTTTAGGAAAAGTGAAAAAGCACTGATTATCGGGGTTAAAAAAGGAAAGATGTTGACTGTGGGAGAAAAAATTAGAGGCAGAAAGTTGTAGTCTGGGTCGAGTGGATAAGCAGTGAAAAGTATTTAATTTGTCAATAATATTGCCTGCTTTTAACAGCATTGTATTGTAGTTGATAAGTGTGTTGAGAAAAGCTGGAGATTAGAGAAAGTTTCTGCCGATTAAATTATGTGCCGGATAAAAATGGGTGGCTCTGGAAAATGACCAATCGGGCCATGTTAGCTTGAAACTTGTATTGCCGGTTAGCTTTCACATAGCACACAAGTTAGAGCGTAATCGAGGCATAGCAAGCAAAGGGCTAAGAGATAAAGGAAAGGGCCACATAAATAAAGGGAGAGCTGAAAAAGCTCTCCCTTTTTTATTTTTAGGTTGGCTGTTTGCTGCGGTTTTGGAATGCGGTGTTACTATTCAGTAATTTATATCTTTATAAACAATAAACGATTGAGCAAATCATTTTTGGAATACTATATTGCCGGCTACGATGGTTGTGTGGACTGAGAGGTTATGGTCGAGCAGAACCAGGTCAGCATCTTTGCCGGCTTCGATTGTTCCTTTTTTGTCCTCGAGGCCCAACAGTTTAGCTGGGTTTTCGGTAATGGTTTTTATTGCCACATCAAGGGAGCAATCGGTAAAGGTTATGAATTTGTTAAGCAGTTGACTTAGGCCGAGACAGTTGCCCGACAAATTAGGAGTTAGGAGAGAGATCTTCATGACAAAGGGCTTTGCGGACTCCGAGATCCAGATTCTTCGCTTTCATCAGAATGACAGCAATTTAGACCATAGGGTTTTGTTGGAAGTTCTAAATTATTACTTACTATCGGCTCTATTCCAATTCTACCGATGTTCTCTCTCCAAGATGATAAGCACATATTACTTGGAACCACGGCATTTGCTACGTTAGTATTTATTTTCGACATATAATCAACGGCCTTTTTTAATTCGTTGGCAAGTTCATCCGACAAGGGATAATCTAATGAATGTATCAAGGGATGGTACGTTGAAAGATCTTTATTAAAGAACTTGTTAGTAATAGTATAAAGCCCGAAAGTGGCCATCTCTAAAGGGGGATACGAAGGATGAGGCGAGACCATGAAAGATATCCCAATGTGAGACTTTTCTAGTTCTTCTATATATTTTTCCATGGGCAATTTTCCCAGGTTTTTTATAAGCACATCCGGTAATAGTAATATGTTATCATGCGATGCTCCGGCACTAACGATAGAATATTTCATCCTCTCATCGGGAGAAAGACTTCTAAAGAATCTGGAAAGACCCTCAACAATGGATTCAAAACAATTTCTTGGGTTGGGTCTTCCATACATTAAAATCTGTATTCCTTTTTTGTCTTTTTGTTTAAGTTTATAATTACGGCTTAGTAGATAATTGAAAATCGAAGTATCTAAAGATGGTTTAACAATATACTCTTTTTCGAATGAAAAAGATGAGATTTTAAAAAAGTCATAAAGTTCTTGGGAATTAAATATCGCGTGAGTAAATCCAGGATACGAATAGGTCTTCTGTACCAAGGTATAATTGTAACCAAATGGGAAAAACCCTGGTTCGAAATCTTGAATGAAATAGTAAAACGCGTTTCTTCTCAAACCCACTCTCGTGAGAACCTCTGAATATGATTCCCAAACCATGACCGTTTCCCATGAAGTGCATAAGAAAATTTCATTTTCATGGCATATAATCTCTTCGTTATCATACAAACTGACTATTTCTATATTTTTTTGAGAAGGATTTACAACGTAATCGTTAAAATCAAACAGATTTCCCTTCTTTAATGTTACTACCGAAATAAAACGTATGCTATCGTAGTGCATAGATAGCTGAAATGCGAGTTCCATTGCAGATCTAATCCCTCCATAGCTTGCCTCTTTGTCAAATTGTGGAATGATGATGTTCAGACGTGCCTTTTTCTTTCCCAGCTCACCAAGTCGAATCCTTGGATTTTTAACTATCCTTTGGTAATAAGAGCTATCTTCATATTTGACATAGCCCCTGGCATTCCGTTGATGCTTCTCTATTGAGGCTATAATGGTCTTAAGTGACCGAATTAAAAATTCGCTAAATTCTCCTTTTCTGAGAAGTCCATACCCCTTTCGTATTCTATTTACATTTTTCTCCCAAACTTTCATGTTTTGCATCTTTCATTTATATAAGAACATCACAACTTCTAAATTCTTCTCAGGTAGAAGCATGCCTGGTCACCATCCGATACATTGTTCAACTCCTTTGCTCTCTTTTGAAAGGCCACGATCTCACCGTTAGAAAAGAGACCCTGACCGGGGCTGACTTTCGTGGCGTTGTATAGTTTGCAGTTGGTTATAAGAAGTCTTTTTGGCATATTGGTTGTGTCAGGATAACAGATTTGAGGTTTGATTGCAAGCGGAGGTGTATGGTGGGAACCTTTTCTATTGATGGCTGATGAATGATTATTGATAATTAAGATTCTTATGTACTTGACATAGGGTAAAACGGGACTTACGATTAGCAGCAAAGGATTTTATTTTTGGAGTAGAGAAATGGCCAAAGCAGAAAAAAGTTGGGAAAACCGATTGGCTTCTGAGCCGGATGAGCTTGTGGTTGATTTTGTAGAATCGCTGTCTGTGGATAATCGTCTTTACAAATATGATATTGTCGGTTCGATTGCTCATGCGCAGATGCTGGCTGAGCAAAAGCTGATTACCAAAGACGAATTGAAGCAAATTAAAGACGGACTTGTCGAAATATCGCAGGAAATTGCGGAAGGGCGGTTCAAATTCGATAAAATACAGGAAGATATTCATATGGCAATCGAGGCGGCGCTGGTGGCAAAGGTCGGCGAAGCAGGTAAGAAACTGCACACCGGCAGAAGTCGCAATGACCAGGTGGCTACGGATATTCGGCTCTGGATGCGAGACCAGGTCGAAACTCTGCAGGCCAAAATAACTCTGCTTCAAAAGGCGTTTGTTAAGCTCGCAGAAAAGCATGCGGAAGATGTGATGCCAGGTTATACGCATCTGCAGCGTGCCCAGCCGGTAGCTGTTGCATCGTATCTTTTGAGTTTTGTGGAGCAGTTGGAGCGTGACTTTATTCGGCTGAAAAATTGTAGTGAGTTGCTTAATATCTGTCCATTAGGTAGTGGAGCAATAGCTGGCTCGACCCTGCCATTGGATAGAAAAAGCACTGCGAAGCAACTGGGTTTTTCCGACATCAGCTACAACAGTATCGATGCAGTTAGCGACAGAGACTTTTGTGCGGAGTTTATTTTTGTTTGTGCACTTATTGCGACGCACCTGAGCCGAATGGCTGAAGACTGGATAATATATTCTTCAGAGGAATTCGGATTTGTGCGGCTTGATGATAGTTTCTGCACATCGTCGAGTATGATGCCTCAGAAGCGAAATCCCGATGTGCTCGAGCTGATTCGAGGTAAAACCGGTTCGGTTTATGGTTGCCTGATGGCTATGCTGACGATACTAAAAGCCCAGCCTTCGGGCTACAATCGTGATTTGCAGCAGGACAAGGTTCATATCTTTGCCGCCAGTGATATGGTTGAGGCCTGTTTGGATATGATACAGGCGGTCGTTTCAAATATGAAATTTAATACGAAAAAGATTTCGGCTGGGCTGGAACAAGGGTTCCTCGATGCTACCAGCTTGGCTGAGTATTTGGTTGGAAAAGGCATTGCCTTTCGTGAAGCGCATCGTATTGTTGGCTCGTTGGTTGCGGACTGCGAGAAGCAGAATAAGAGATTGGCAGAGCTTGGTCTGGACCAGTTCAAGCGGCATTGCGCTTCAATTGGGTCGGATGTATATGAAAATCTCGGTGCAGCAAAAGTGGCAGTTAAATATGTTACTGAAGGTGCAGCTGGTCCCATGCAGGCAAAAAGACAGATTGCGTATTGGAACAAACAGTTGGCACAGCGATGAGTAATGGTGAAGACGAAATTACCGCCTGGTTTGCACGTCAAAGCAGATTGTCCGAAGCAGATTTTCCCATTGGTATTGGTGATGATATGGCTGAGGTTCGGCTGGCTGATGATGTGTCAGTCCTTGTCACCACAGATATGCTGCTGGATAGTGTTCACTTTGACCTTAAAAAAGTAACCTTAAAGCAGGTCGGATATAAAGCTATGGCGGTTAGTCTTAGCGATTGTGCTGCAATGGCGACAGCGCCTGTAGCTGCGGTTGTATCCGTCGCGCTGCCTGAAGGGTTCGGCGAAAAAGAATTAAAGCAGCTTCATTCTGGCCTCACTGCTGCTGGAGATAAATTCGGCTGTGCGCTTATTGGTGGTGATATTACAAGGTGGAGTAGCGAAAATCCCCTCGCAATATGTGTATCAATGCTTAGCAGGTCTTGTGGCAATAGACCTGTTAGGCGCTGTGGTGCCAAAGTTGGTGACAGTATCTGCGTAACCGGCTCACTGGGTGGCTCAATCCACGGAAAGCATCTGGAAGTTGAGCCGAGAGTAAAAGAGGCCGTAAAAATCGCCCAAGTGGTAATCGTAAATGCAATGATTGATATAAGCGATGGTCTGAGCAGTGACTTGAATCGAATCTGCCAGGCCAGCCAGGTGGGAGCTATTATAGATGCGGAGAAGATTCCGATATCAGATGAAGCACGAAAGGAAAAAGACCCGATAAGTTCGTCGCTAAATGACGGCGAAGATTTTGAATTGCTTTTCACCCTTTCGCAAACAGATTGCCAGGGATTGCTTAAGAAATGGCATGGGCAGGTACCGGTTACACAAATCGGCCAGATTACTGACACAAAAAAAGTGCTGATAAAAATGCCTGATGGCAAAATCAGCAACTTGCAACCGAGAGGGTACAATCACCTCAGATAGTTGATTATGGCTTTGGAAATCATTTCAAAATCACCTGACGAGACAATAGAGCTTGGTCAAAGACTTGGCTCACAATTGAAAGGCGGTGAGATTATAGCTGTTTGTGGAGCACTGGGCAGCGGCAAGACACATTTGATTAAAGGAATTGCAGCCGGGGCAGGGGCAGAGGACCAAAAGGAGATTACCAGTCCTACATTTGTTATCGTTAATGAATATACAGGCCGCTTAGATATTTACCATATAGATGCTTATCGATTAGATTCTATAGCTGAGTTTGAGATGCTTGGTTTTGACGATTTTTGCTATCCACAGTCGGTGGTCCTGATTGAGTGGGCTGATAAGATTGAATCTGTCTTGCAGACGGTTAATTACATTCGGATAGAACTTAACCACATCGGGAAAACCAAAAGAGAAATACGTATTGAAAATATACCTGAATATATTGCTGTAGAGTAAACCGTCTTGTGTATCAATTGGGGGGTTATTTTGGGACATTATCCACGTTTGTTTCTTCCCTTGGCCCATCTGTTTATTTGCCAGTGGAAAGTTTATTTTTTATATTTTGTTTGGATACTAACATAAGTCCTGCAAAGGACTATCTGCTTTTTTTCGGACGTGGAAGTTTGAAGTTCTATTGTTGGTTCAGGGAACCAGGTAAAATTCTCGAAGTATGAAGTATTTAGTGAAGATAATTTTTAAGTTTCTTTATTTGGGAGGACTTGCAGCTTACAGAACAATATATGGATAGTTAAGTCGTGTATCGATTAGGTCGATACCTTTAGTTGTGTGTAAACTATTGTGTTGGATGTTGTGGGTTTTGGTAAATAATAAACAAAATTCTTACTGAAGAGGAGTAAAAAATGAAAGCGAAAAGTGGTTTTACATTAGTGGAAATTCTGATTGTGGTAGTCATTCTGGGTATCTTGGCGGCTATCGTGATACCTCAGTTTACAGAGGCCAGCACCGAAGCCAAGGAATCGAGACTGGTCAGTGACCTTCAAACGATGCGTTCGCAGCTTGAGCTGTACAAGATTCAGCATAATGACAATCTGCCTCCTACAACAAGCTTTGCTGTTTTTGAATCTGCGATGACCGGATATACCGATGTGAATGGCAATATCCAAGCAGGGCCTGGTGCTAATATTTACGGGCCCTATGTTCAGAAGATTCCCACGAATCCTTGGAACGATTTTAACACAGTTTCGTTTAACGCTCGTACACCGGTTGGTCAAGTTGGCTCCAACAATGCGGGTTGGAATCTTGACCCTGCCACAGGTCATTTTCAAGCTGACGATAATCTGACATGTGCTGATGGTACACCTCATTCGGACTTGTGAGAGCGGTGTGATGGGCGTTCCGGAGGCCTGAAAAGAAGAATCTCCGGCTAATACAAGGTAATAGACAAAGTGGGCTGACCAGATTAAGTGGATAGCTGAGGCTGGTCAGCCCTTTTAATGATTAGACTTATGCCTTTTTGACCGGTTGTGAGTGTCGGGTGCTACAGGAGGGTTATTGAATGCCGCACTTGAGGAGAAAAACAGTTAATGGATTTACCCTGGCTGAGGCCATGATGGCAACGGTAGTGTTGGGTATTGCTGCGGCTGGGGTGCTGCTTCCATTTACATCTGGAGCGGTGGTGCGGGCTGAAGGTGTGCGCAAAACTTTAGCTGCCAAGTTAGCAGGCGATTTAATGGAGCAGATTGTCAGTACCCCGTTCGAGGACGTAGTGGACAATTATGATGGTTACTCCGAAATGCAAGGCCAGGTAAAGGATGTGAGCGGGGCGGTTTTTACTGGTTCAAATTATGCAAAATTCAGTAGAGATGTAAGCTGTGCGTATGTTTATGTGCCACAGGAAAGCGGTGCAACAGAGCCGAAATTTATCCGCATCACGGTGCAAGTCTATTATAGCGGCAGAAAAGTTGTGAGTATAAACCGGCTTGTGGGTGAGTAAAAGAAATGGTAAAGGCAAAACGACCCCTGTCGGCTTTAAATTATCGGGGATTTACATTAGCTGAACTGCTAATTGCCTTGATGGTTACCAGTATAGTTTTGGCTGCGGTAGCCACGCTTGCCTTTGCTCTGGGGGCGGCCTATGAGACAAGCGACGACACAAGTCAGAAACAGGCACAAATCCGTTTCGCTACGCTCAGGATTTCAGAGTTGATTCGAAACTGCAAGCTAATATGCGGCACCACTGGCGATGATATTGTGGTTTGGAAGGCAGATAATAATCCTGAGAACGGCAAAATCGATGTGCCAGAAATAGCATATATCCAGAGAGGAAACAGTAAAAATTATATAAGGATTCTTGAGTTCTACAATTGTCCTGGTTGGCTTGAATCGTGGTTTAGAGATCTCTCCAAGCAAATAGATACTGTTGATGATGTTTGGTTTAGAGATTTGCTTATCGAGAAATGCGGAAAAACTTATACGCCAGTATTACCGCAGTGCAGTAATGTGCAGTTTGGTTTTGATGTGTTACCACCGCGGAGCAGATTTGTGAGTATTTCTTTTGACCTTGTTGAAAATGGTAGTGTTCATCAGTATCAGATTAGTGCCGGGCTTCGCAGCTGGGCGGGGTATCTGCTCAACCAAGCCGGGGATGGTCTTGTAAGTGATGATGATTAGACTGCAAATGAAAATTCGAAATTCGAAAATTGAAATTCGAAATTATAAAGCAGATGGGGCAGCACTGCTTGTTGTTTTGTTTATTGTTATGACAATAACGATTTTGTCTCTGGGTTTTTTATCTCGAAGCGATGTTGAACTGGCATGTGGCGAGAATATGGTCCTTCGAAGCGAAATGGATTATTTGGCTGAATCCGGGTTGATACACGCAAGGGGACTTATTCTCCGTCCTCAAGATGCCAGCTTGGAATATTGGACGGGGGCTGTCGGACAGCAATTGGTTGTGGGAAGTGACGATTACTATGATGTTAAAGTTGTTCGCGATGATTCAGTTTCGACTAATCGATGCAATTATATTATAGATTGTAATTCCTACCGTCTAAAGAATGGCGAAAAGATCGGACGCAGCAGCGTAACAGCGGAATTGCGGCTCGACCCCTGCATCGCATGCTGGGTTGGGTCCGGTACAACAATTTCACAGCAAATTACAATTAACGGCGACGTCTATTGTAATGGTAATTTGGTAAACAAAGGTAGTATTAACGGTGATGTATTCGCCAGCGGCTCTATAACTGGTGCAGGTATTATGGGGCGGAAAAATGTATCGGTTACCCAGGCACCTGTGGCTTGGCCTGCGCTTGAGGTCAGCGATTTTAGTTCAACGTATTACATTGGCTCAGTAAGCTATTCCGTAGATTTTATTGGATTTTCTGTTCATCCGAGTGGCAGTTTTAATCCTTCTGCAGGTAATCCGGCAGGAGTTCGTTTTTTCAATGGTGACCTGGAGTTGCCGGGTAATGTGGATATTGAAGGGATGCTTGTTGTTGACGGCACGTTGAAGATAAGCGGAGTAAATAATACTATCACTGCCGTGAAAAATTTCCCCGCCCTTTTAGTCGGTGGTAACGTGGTAATAGAGAGGAACAGCAGGTTGGAGATTAACGGACTTGCAGTTGTTAAGGGACAGATGCAAATTAGTGCCGGCAATGCCAACGTTAACATACTTGGCGGATTGTTTGTCGAGGATGGCATTGTGGAGACTGCTGCTGACTCATCCGACAACGACAACACCGGTACGTTGTATGGCTATCCTAATTGGCGACCTTCAAGTGGCAAGGTAAATGGTGCGCTCGAGTTTAACGGCAGTAACACGGCGGTGATAATCAGCACAGATGGGATAGATTCTCAAAAGGGGACTATATCTTTGTGGGCCTATGCTAAAGGTTTTGATAGCTCCCATCATTATCTGTTCGGTCATACATCTCAAACGGACTGGTGGGTCAACCGGATTCAGTTATATACAGACGATGAAAATGGCTGGCTCGACTTGGGTCTGGGTGATGCGCATAGCAGGCATACAAACATCCAGAGGTTATATACACATAGGTGGTATCACATAGGGCTTACGTGGGATGGGACAGGATATGTTGTTTATGTTGATGGTGCTCCGAAGGCCAGCGGCAGTTACGCTGGTTTGTCTGTATTGGGGTCAGTTGCTGACATTGGTAATGATGGCAGTCCTGCATATCGAGATGAGTCATTCTATGGCCTTATCGACGACGTTCGCATCTACAACCGTGCATTGGGTGCGAGTGATATCTACCCGCCGGTTGATGGGTTGGCCGGTCTGGTGGGACACTGGAAGTTCGATGAGGCCGGCAGCAATGTCACTATAACTGCTGCGCCCTGCAAAACAGCTATTATGATTTGGCCCTCAGCGGGTGTTGCGGAGAAATGGGAGCAGACCGGCGGAGCGTTTTTTAGAAGTATCGAGAGAAGGTGTAATTAGTGTATGACGTAGCCGTGCTGGCAGTGGCTGATAGTTAGTAAAAAACTCCTGTAAAAAGGGGATAAATATAAGAGGTGCTTATCGGCCTTTGTGTGCAATGAAAAGAAGAATCAGAAATAACTTAATAGTGCCGATTGCATATCCGGACCCCAAAAAACATCAAGGTGGTCGATGATTCCTGTCATATTGCTTTGACGGTTGTACCAATTTTGCAGCCCTTAACTGTAGAAGGTATGGGATTTGACAGCTGTATCGATATAGTTCGTTGTAAAGTAGAAAGTGGATAGGAAAAGAAAGATATATGATAAGCTCCGGACGCCGAACGTTGCAGGTAAAGATACATCCTGAACAGGTCGAAAAAAGAAACGGAGTTAGGGACTCATAATGAGCCAAAATAGAAAGAGAAGATCGGTTAGGATACCACATTTGCTGTATCTGCTGGTTAGGCTGCGTTCTTCGTATCATGGTCGAGGGATTAGATACGATTTGCGGGGTCCGGGTAGTGGCTTTACCTTGATAGAGGTTTTGATTGTTGTTGCGATTATTGTGATAGCGGCGATGATTGTGGTTCCGATGGCCAGTTCTGCTGCCAGTATGCAGATTCGCTCTGCAGCAAATATGATTGCGGCAGACCTTGAATACGCCAAAAGTATGGCTATCAGCAGAGGACAAAATTTTTCGGTGGTGTTTGATGAGACAACAGAAAGCTACAGTGTAAAGGACCAGACTGGTTCCACAATAGCGCATCCTGTGAAAAAGGGATTCAACTACATCGTAGATTTTCGAAATGATGGCAGACTCAACAAAGTTGATATTGTTGATGTTGATTTTGATTCGACCAGCGAGGTTAAATTTGATTATCTCGGAAGTCCTTACAACGGCGCAGGTAATCCTTTGAACAGCGGTGTTATAAACCTGCAGGCAGGCGGAACGACTATGACGGTAACCGTAGAGCCTGTCACCGGGTTTATCTCGATTACAAACTGATAACTGTGAGATGTAAATGATAAGTTGGATATTTAAAACACGGGGTTTGCAGCCGATAGGATTAGACATAGGCCATAATTCTGTCAAGATGATTCAACTGGTCAGTAATGGCAACCAGATAAGCGTTCTTGCAGCAGATAAAATTTGTATTGACCCCAGTATAAATGGTGATGAACAACAAAGAAGGGGCTTTGTTATTTCGGCAATAAAACAGGTGCTGGCGAAGGGTAACTTTCGAGGAAGAGGTGTCGTCTCGTGTTTGCCGAATGACAAATTGAAAATAACGAGTTTACGACTGGCTGAGGCCGAGAGTGGTGAAATCGAGCAGGCCTTGAGGAGAGAGGCTGCACAGCGTTTTGGATTAGAGCCGGATAAGGACGCGATTAAGTACGTCCTTGCTGGGAATGTTCGGCAGGGCGATGAGATTAAAAATGAGTTGATATTGTTTGCAGCGGATAATGAAACGCTAAAGAGCCACATTGATATGCTTGAGCAAGCCGGGCTTAGACCGGTAGCAATAGACACTGTTCCGTGTGCGTTATTCAGAAGTTTTGAAAGGTCGATGAGACGTCAGGAGGATAAAGAGCGGACGGTTGTTTTTGTGGATGTGGGAAGCCGCTTTACTACCGTAGTGTTTGGTCGGGGGGGAGAAATTAGTTTCGTTAAGCAGATAACAATTGGGGCGGAGAAGTTTAATCGGGAGGTAGCTGCAAAATTAGGTATTAGTGTCAGCGAAGCTGAGACGCTGAGAGGGTTGCTTCGAGTGGATAAAGATCCTTTAGTGCCGCAGCTCGGTTCGGTGGGACAAGCTGCTGACAGCGACAAACACAAGCTCGATGCATCGACACGACAGGTAATGATTGACGCAATGGGTGCAGTTGCTGAAGAGCTGGCAAGAGAAATATCACTGTGTTTTAGATATTATACGGTGACGTTCAGAGGTAAGCGTGTGGAGCGAGCAGTTTTTACCGGAGGCGGGGCATACGAGAGTATTTTGGTAAATGTCCTAAAGAGGCAATTGACAGTTGAGGTAGAACTGGCTCAGCCGTTGAGAGGTTTTGATTTGTCGAGCGAAAAGGCAAGTATAAATTTTGATAGTGACCGGCGAGGTTTGCTTTGTGAGTGGGCGGTAGCTGTTGGACTTGGTCTTAAGGGGTGCAACGGAGCGAAAGTCACCAAGAGCGAATCCTGAGGCGTGATACAAGATACGAGATAATTATGAGGGAAATTGATTTTCTTCCAGAATGGTATAAGAGCGGCAGACGCCGAGAGTTCGGTTATCGCACGCAGTATATTGCTTTGGCTGGGATATTTGTAGTGATGGTGGTGTGGAATTTTACTGCTGCCTATTCTATTTCAAAAGCCAAAGCGGAACTTGTTCAGATGTCGGCAGGTCAAGCAGAAGCCGAAAGCGCATCAGCAAAACTGGCCAGGATTAAAACTGAGGTGGCAGGCTTGCAGAGAAAGGTGGAGTCTGTAGAAAAAATCGAATCCAGGATTGATTTTGCAAGCATTTTAGCTGAGATGAGCTTTTTGATTGATAAAAGGATAGTGCTCAGCAAAGTCCAGTTTATTGCCGAAAAGTTTGCGGACGAGCAGGAGGCCAAACCAAATATCATCTCTGCTGTAAGAATGGCTGGAATTAATCTTGGTGATAAAGGAGCACTGCCAGTTGGTGATGTGCGATTTAAGGTTGTGATAGGCGGAGTAGCGGCAGATGCAGGTGATGTAGCAGATCTTGTTTGCAAATTAGAAGACTCGCCATATTTTTGTAACGTAATACCGTTGTTTTCACGAAACAAGTTGATAAGACGAGAAACTAACCCTGCAGTAAGACCCCAGAATTTGGAGAAGGGCGTTTCAGCACCCCAAGAAAACTTTCGTGTAAGTGAGTTTGAGATAAGTTGCTATCTGGCAAATTATCGTGAAAAGTAGCAGGTAAAAGAGCAAAAAACAAAATGTTATTTCAGGAAAGAAAACAAATAGTGATATGTGTTTTGGCTGGTGTGGTAATAGGCGGATTTCTACTGTTTCGGTACTTCCCTTTGCGGGAAAGAATAAAGACGGTCGAACAAACCAAAGCCGCTCAGGCATTAGCTATTGCTAAAGCGTCGGCGGAGAGTAAGCAGCTGCCGATTCTCGAAGAGCAATTGTTAAAGCTGCAAGCCGAAGTTGCAAATTACCAGGCAAACGTGCCTGTACAAAGGGACCTCGGTGTGTTTTTACGCAAAATAGCTGATTTGATGAATGAGCATAATCTAAAGGAGCAGATGCTGGCACCAGGCAAGGAAATACAGGTCGATGAATTGAAGTGCATACCGATAGATATGCAATGTAAAGGTAAATTAGCTCAAGTCTTTGAATTCTATAAACAGCTGCAAAGGTTGGATAGATTGGTTCGTATCGAGCGGTTAGAACTTGTGAATGATAATGATTTTAGCGGCGAAGTGAGTATGCAGACAAAGGCGGTCATTTATTACAGGGCCGAAGTTGGACAAGGATGAGAAGAATATGAAGCAAAATGTGAAAAATAATAGTCCACAGGATGCCTTACGGCATAACGGGCCTAATAAAATTATTAGTCGATTGGCTGCGGAGAAGAAAAAGACCGTCTTTGCGTTTTGTTTGATAGCGGTAATGGTCTTGATGTGGGTCAAGGTGCTTGGAAAGAAAACGCCACAGGCAGCTGGAGCGGCAACTATGACACAGCAAGTGAACCCTGATGCATCTGAGTCGAATCCGCAATTAAAGATATCTTTTGTAGAGTTGCCGGAAGTTGCGGGTCGGAATGACATAATTACCAGAGATTTTTTTGATTCGGACGGCTGGCGACAGTTTGGAGAAGGGGGTAGATCAGCTGGTATCGGAGAAGTAAGTGTTTCGGAAGGTGGCAGTGAAGAAATAGCCAGAAAAGTTGCAGAGAAATTAAGGCTGGAGGCAGTTGGATTGAGCGGGAATCCCCGGGCATTTATAAATGATAAGCTGATGAGTGTGGGGGATAAGTTGCTCGTCGGTGACGGAGTCGATACGTATGAATGTGAATTAGTTTCAATTGAAGAAGACACTGTGCTTATCAAATGTCAGGAAGCACAAATAACGTTGAAACTAAAGCAATTGAAGTAACTAATTGGTTTGTAAGGGCTTAGTCCCTTGCCGTCTTACGATGTGTTACGGGACGGTTTATTGTAAAGAAGGAGATAAATTATGTATCAAGATAAAAATTCAAATAATAGGAGCAGAGTTGTAAAGGATTTGTTCGTATGGGGTATTGCATTGGTGGCGATGGCTGCGATTGCGTTCGCTGACGTTGAATCAGAACCACTTGAAGTCGATACACCTGAAGTTGTCGTAGCAGCTGATGTCGGTGCGAGAGGCGGTGAAGAAAGTGCTTCCACAGGCAAGCCCATTCAGTCGTTTAAATTCGACGTCAATTTCAGCATTCGGGACGCCCTGGCGATATTGGGCAGTATGTACCAGAAGAACATTGTGCCTACCCCAAACGTTGATGGTATGTTGGCCTTTAGAAGTCTTTCAAACGTGACTTTTGAGGAAGCTATGGATGCGATTCTGGGGGATAACTTCAGATATGTCCAGGAGGGAAACCTGATTAAAGT
>CAZKYA010000023.1:0-18956 GCA_964556725.1 uncultured Pirellulales bacterium | reverse complement strand
ATTCGAACCCCCGTTACCCGAAAGGGTAAAACGGTTTTCAAGACCGTCGCCTTAAACCACTCGGCCACTGCTCCAAGTTATTTCTGAAAAAGCAGTCAAGGCAGATTGCTAATAGACTATTTTTGCCGGTACAACCTTGGCTACAATCCAAATCTAACAGAAAAAACCGACCTGATAAACTTCCCCCTACTTTACACTCTATCGGCCAATACTTCAAGAAGATTAGAGGAAAGCTCTACTACAGCAGTACCGGCAAACAGCGGGCATTACAATGTTACCTGCTTCTTTGGATTTCAGCAACTTGATTGCGGTACTGCTTTAGTCCTTCCAGGATATCATATGAGGCCTTGAAGACAGTACCGTGGCGTTGACTTTTTGGAAAAGAGAGCATGCTGGTAACATCCGTGAACGTTTTGAAGTCGCGGGTCTTCACCGCTCCATATCTGTCCTTTCGGTACATATCGAAATAGATAACCCATTCATCGCCAAGCCATAGCACGGTTGGCCCCTCGGTGAAATTCTCGGTGAACGGTTCCGAGACATCAGTATATGGGCCAAGCGCATTGTCGCTAAACGCCACACGGAGGTTTCGCAGGGGCCGGGTATTGTCTTTGTGGACCAGGACATAACGGTCGTTGAACCTGACGATGACGCCGTCGATAACGCTAAAACCCGGCTCAAAAAACAACTTTGTATCGGTGAATGTCTCAAAATCCTTCGTTGTCGTGCAATACATTCGGTGATTACCGTCGTGCGCTTCCAGATAATCCGGATATCGGCCGGGAATCGTCGATGCCCAGCAAATGATAAAATGCTTATTTTCATCGTCATAAAACAACTCCGGCGCCCAGACATTGCAGGTGTTCGGTTCGTATGCCATTGCCTCGACAAATTTCTGCTGCGACCAGTGAATCAGGTCCTTTGAGCAGGCGTAGCCAAATCCCTTATCATCGCTCCAGCCGGTCGTCCAGACCATATGAAACGTCCCATCCGGCCCCTGAACCACTGAAGGGTCCCGCATGAGCTTGCGCTTGCCTACTTTTGGCATCAGAAATCCCCCTCCTAAGTCTGTCCAGTTATAACCATCAAAACTATAGGCCAGGTATAGTCCATCTTCTCCGTCTTTGCGGAAGGTAGAAAATAGATATACCGAGTCTTTTTGTTGAGCTTGACAAGCTGGCTGAAAAGGAGACTGAAATTCATATTCGCCGGAGCCAACTTTAAAGATAGCGTATCCAACACTTCTTTGCGTCCCGCGAGCCGGTTCCATACGTAAAAACACAACGCCTTGAGCCTGATTTATGGTGCGGCCGCTTTCGGTCACTTTATCGGCGCCGGTCGTCGGCACGTGCACCTCGGCGGTGGTGTTCGACGGGATAGTAACCTGCCAATGGAATTGGCCATCCTCGATGCGCCACCGGCTCTCAATTCGGCCGCGAACACTGTCATAATGTCCCGAGGCGGACGTCAGCTCACCGACGGGCTCCGGCCGAAGTATTATGCTCTTGAAGCCGACGGAATCCGGTGCCTGACGAATACCAATTATTGAACTCTGGAACCATTCCTGGATATGGCCGAACATGCAGTGGTTCATCGATGAGCCAGGTTTATCCCATCTTTCGGAAAGTGTTTTAAAACCAAGCTTGAGCATATGACCGTAGCCCGGCACATCGGTGCGATTAATCATTCGATAAATCACATCGGAGCGTCCTCCTTCCGCCAGCGCCTGAACCAGCATGCGGAAACAGACCTCACCGCTGTTCTGGCGATACTGCCACTCTTCAAGTTCCGCAACCAGATTGGTCAGCACTTTTTCACGGTCTTCTTCGGGTACCAGGCCGAAATGAAGCGCTGTTGCCAGAGATGACTGAGAACCCGTGGCAACAGAGTGTTCATCAGGTTTATAATAGGCCTTGATGAAATCCTTGCGTACCTGCCGGGCAATTTCATCAAACTCCTTTGCATCCGCCTTTTTGCCCATCTTCTTTGCAATACGAGCAAGTATTAATGCATTATCATACAGAAACGCCGTGGCTGGCAGCTCTTTCGGCGTAAGCTGGGAAGCGCCGGGGTGACCCTTCTCCGGTGTCCAGTCGTACCAGTCACCCAATCCCGGCTTGACCAGCCCCTCAGCATTGCGACTTTCTGCCAGATAAAGTGTGTATCGCTTCATAGTCTCGTACTGCTGCTCTTCGGTGGCATAATCACCGTACCACTTGTATAACAAATTCGGCACCTGCACACAGGTGCTGCCCCATTCGGGTGATTCAAAGAAAGCACCCTTGAACCGCATATACTCCGGCGCGATATTGGGAACAACACCGCTATCCAATTGCGATTCTGTCGTATCACGGCAGATTTTCTGATAAAGATTATGGACATCGCGATGGTAGATAATCGAAGGTCCCATCAGGTGAGGAACCTCCAGCCAACCGAGCTTCTCACGATGCGGACAGTCGGTTACAACGCTTTGCAGGTTGCTGCGCACCGAACGGTCAATCATAGCATCGATATCATTAAATAGTGTATTTGAGCATTCGAATCCACCGACATCAGCCGCCGAACTTGTGAGAAATTCGCTACCCGCTTCCAATAGCAGTGTTTGCTTCCCTGCACTATTAGCATCCTCTGGTCGTTCCACACCCGAAATGTAAAGGTACTGAAGGCTGAAATATGTGAAGCGGGGTCGAAAGACCTCCTCTCCCTGGCCCTTGAGTGTATAAGTATAACTGTGGCCTCCTCTTTTTGTCCACGGCTCGCCACGTTTTTCAGCGACCATGATTTTAACCTGGCTGCCGGCAGGCCCTTTGACCTTTATCACCGGCCGGGCAGATAAATTAGTTCCACAATCGACCTCGTATTGACCATCTTCGAGACGCTGGATTGCCACAGCCGGCAGGTAATCAGCCACCTTAATCGGTGGTGCGTATTGAGCCACGAGATTGCCGCCGGGACCATCACAGACCTGGGCTGCTGTCCAGGCCCTGTCATCAAAGCCCGGCCGGTCCCAGCCGACCTGCTCCCGCCGAGCATCGTAATCCTCACCACCGAAAATACACGTGAATACTATCGGCCCCAACGCATACTTCCAGGTTTCGTCCGAAGCAATTATCCGGGTTGAACCATCGGCGAAAGTAACGTGCATCTGGCATATCAGTTTCGGCGGACCGAACGTGCCTTTGAACTTCGTGTAACGTCCGCCGGGCACGTTATACATACCGTTGCCGAGCATCACTCCGAGCACATTGTCGCCCTGTTCCAGCATACTCGTTACATCGTATGAGCTATACAGGCACGTCTTGCGATAGTTCGTCCATCCCGGGTCCATCTCGTAATCCCCTACACGCCTGCCGTTTATACTCAACTCGTAGTGCCCTAAACCACATATATGAATTATTGCCTTGTTGACAGGTTTACTAAGTCGAATTGGCTTGCGAAAGATGGGCAGAGGGTCTTCGTCGGTTCGATTCGCGGTTATCCATTTCGCCTTCCAATCCTTTTCTTCAAGCAGGCCCATTGTCCACGACGCCGGCTGACTCCAGGCCGAGGTATTGCCATCCTTGTCCCAAACTCGAACCTTCCAGAACACCTGCTGTGAGGATTTCAACAAGCGACCGCTGTAAGGAATCTGGATTGTCTCGTCTGAGGCCAATTTTTTGCTATTCCATAAATCTCCTTTGTTTTTACTCAAGCGTTCCACGGAAGACGCAACGAGTATCTGATAGGCCGTCTGCTGCTGGTCTCGCATCGAGCTTTGAAGCTTCCAGGAAAGATGTGGTTGCTTCACATCCACACTAAGTGGATCACGCATATACCCGCAACGAAGGTCTATGGGAATCAAATTGCCAGCAGGAAGAGCGCCCTTGGCATTAGCCAAACCGGACAAGCCTAACCCACCAAGCAACACTGCCGTTATCAACACTTTTCTTACCATTTTACTTTTTCCTTTCTTTGCCGTTCGAGTTCTAACCTACTGACCGCACAAAAAACTATCATATTAATTACTGCATAAGCCATAACACGCAAGGCTTGAATTTGAGATTGAATTCCACTTTCGCTCCGCCGACAACTGTATTATCATTCGAGACAACTTCTCCGCTTTTCGGGTCAAGCCAGCGCACGACAAATGTTCCTTTCGCATCGGTCAGGTCCAGTTGAATGGTTTCTCCGGACGCGGCATAGATAAGGTATGCTCGTCCGGGCTCAGCCAGGGCATACTGGTCTGTCGCATCAGCCGGCATATCAATCGGCTTCATTCGCGGTATCGCTACGAGCAGGTCCCTGTCGGAAAGGTTTCGAACGTTGGGTATCGACCCGCCGCCTATTAGCACAGCCCAGCCATAAGAATCATCCGCTGAATACAGAACCACCTTATCAGGGTACATAGTTCGGTATTCACGAACAGCTCGGACAACCTGCGCAAAAGAAGCACGTTCGGGATTCGACAATCTTGCATGTTGTCGCGGAGCCAGATGTTGGCCTCCCTTTGGTGCATATAGACTGCCGTCCGCCTGATACCACCAGTAGCGAATATCTATCACGGACACGGCCTTGCAGCGAACAGGGTCGGCGAGAATAGCATCCTGGACATCTTTTGTGCAGCTCAGCCCGATGATTTGTTTTCGGCCAGTCTCCCGCTCCCACTCGATAACGGTATCAAGCCAAAACTGAATGAATTCCAGCGGCCCGGTGTATTCGGCACTTGTCAATTGAATGACATTGGTGTTGTCCGCAAAGTTTTCGAGGCACTTACGAATGTAGGCCTGATGTAAAGACCGGCGGACAGGATGGTTCACGTCGTAGAACTGTTCATCCATAAAGATACGTTTGTTGCCTGCATATGGCGGTGGTTCAGGGAAATCAGTGTTGTTAATGTTATTGGCGAACCGCCAAGGGAAATCCGCCCAATGTGCGCCCGCCTCAAGAATGTTGTGCTGAAAGTAATTCTGATGAAGCAAAACCAGTCCCTTGCGGTCGCACAAATCGGCGAACTCTTTCAGTCGGCTCCAGTACCACGGATTGTATTTTGTCAGGTCGTATTTACTCAGGCCATCCCAGGCAGTGCCCTGTCCGCTTCGGGCGAATGGCATTTCATAGAACGGCGGCAAAACGTCTCCATCGATGCGGCGTATGCGCTCGTGGTCGTCGCGGCGGCGGTCGTACCAAAGACCATAATGGTAATCGAGGACCGGCTGTCCGTTTGATACCATCGTGTCGGTCAGTTCATTCAAATCATCGATGAAACCTGGTTCCACCCGGCCCGGAACAAAGCGCGTCACACCAATTCCGAAGGACGGTGCCTCAGACGAACGAATGTTGCCGCGCCACCAGACCACACCGCTGCTACCGCCAACAAGCAGCCGGCCATCACAGGTCAACCATCCATTGGTCCGCGATAATTCTTTTTTGGTTGTCCGGCCAGCAATTTGAGGCCTCGAAAAAGACCGGTTAGAAATGACTTCTTCTAATGTTTTAGTATCACCGGGGTCGGCGGGAATATTATGACGCTTTGCTGCTTCGGCAATGTATTGTGCAAGCTGCGGTGCCGGTTTACGGGAAGCTGCCGTCAGTTCCGCAGCCAGCTCTATGGAAGGGTTAGTGTAACCCGACGTCGAAAGCTGCATCAGCTTAAGACGCTCGGCGGCCTCGCTGCCCAAACGGTCAGCTAATTGCGCAGCATAGAGGCATTTCGGCTCGACGAATTCGTTCGATTGACGCCAGACACCGTCGCCCTCCAATTCGCCCCAGCAACCGAAAGCCCAGTTCTGAGCCGTCGGTGGATTTTCACAGCGCACAACCGCTGCGCTACATTGCCAGAGGACACTATTGACCGCTGCCCAGCCGATGCCCTGGCCTTTGCTGCCACGGTTGCACAGCATCAGAGCACCTCCATCAATATTGACGTTGTCGTAGAGGGTCCCCGAAGCCCAGCTCTCGATGGGACCGCTGTCTGCCAAAGGCAGGCTGGCCTCACACTGCACGAACGCATTGGGGCCGGCGGCACAATGCCCTACGGAGAAATCATGCCATCCATTTTCAGACCAGCAGTGCAGAAACAACGTCAACTGTCCCATCGTAAAGAAGGTGTGCCGCCGATAACCACCGTCTTCCGAGACAGGTGTCAGCGAAGCGCAATCCTGCACAGTCACCCATTTGCTGCTTTCCCAGACGGCGACAGCCGAACCGGCAAAGTGTGCCATAGTTACCTGACGCACCCAGGCGTTCTCGACGTTCTCCATCGTGACAGCCATCCAGCAATGCGCCTCGTCTTTGAGATTCTGCACATCGAAAGCAGACTCGCAGCGCAGGTTTTCCACACCAACATTGCTGATTCGGCCGGGCCAGGAGTAAGGCTGCAACCGGCCGCCACCGAACTGAGCTTCGATGGCGGTGGTGATGGGGGCATCAACCACAACCTCATCGCCGTTAATGGATTTGATGACACGGTCCCAGAGCAGGTCGCGCGAACTCTGATTCCAGCCACGCCAATTGCCCAATCCACCTCCAAAGCTGGTCATACCCAATCGGTCAATCCACTCCTTCGAGCTGGGACGAATAATGTTCACCGTGTCGCCGACTTTCAGCCCCTCGGTTGTATTGAGATGAAAGCTGCAAGCACCAACCGGAACGCAGTCATCTTTGATTTCGTATGATTTATCTGATGAATTCGTTCGGTCATTTATACCGGCGATTCGGATGAGAGTTCGGCGGTCCTGACCCGCTGCGACCAGCAAGGTGCCCTCTTCACCCATACCCTGGCCTCGCAACACAATGCCCGAGACGGATATTTTCAAACTGCCAAAAACCTCGAAACGACCCTTCAGCAGCAGGACCGCACCGCGAACGCCATTCGTATCCGCCGGAAGACCGGCGACGTAATCTATCGCCGTTTGGATTCGCTGCGTGTTATCACCTTCCGACGGAGAAACCACCACACGAATTGGAACATCGGGGATGGACTTATCCTGCCCCATATAACCACAGTGAGAAAAATCCGGAACACGATTGCCCCGTTCGTCAGCGGAGTAAATGAGCTTGCCGCCTTCGCCAATGGAAACTATGGGGGACTCCACCTTTTCCGCTGCATTGACAGACAAAACAACGGTGAGAATGGTGATTAGAATAATCGGGCAACGCTGCCAAAACAAATGGCCGGAATCAATGCGGACTCTCTTAATCCATCGCATCACCTCACCGCATTTAGCGTTGTTGTGTGCGTTTGCCGGCCGTTTCATCATCTGGTCGGTTCCTGTTTTTTCGGCTCAACATTCAGAGTTTCTTGCAGCGTATTCTTGTTGTTTTCAGGCTTGCTGTAGTCCACAAACTGCGCTGGGTCGGTGCTGTTAATCCATTCCTCGACATTCGTATAACCATCGCTGTCTGTATCCTTCACGCCGTCAGACAGGTCGTTCGGGTCCAGAGCGAATTTTTTCTCCCATTCATCCGGCATTCCGTCATGGTCGCTGTCGGTGAGCACAGGCAGGGACTTGTATTCCGGCCAGCCATTGACATCAGCCGGTGTGTCAATAATACCGTTGCCGAACGTTGGTTTGCCGGTGCGGACGGATTCAATAATACGCTCATCCACGGCGTCACGCTTCGGCAAAGTGGCTCCAGTATGAGCGAGGACGAGTTCGTAAGCCTGCTCTGCGGATTGCTGAGTGATAGGGGCAGCGGGAGCCGGCTCGGTCCCTCGCACCTTCTTGATTATGGCCTTGAGTTGTTCTTCCGTCTGGGCGTCTTCTTCGTCAAACTGCACACCGCCATCCCAGTTATCGGCAGTGACTTTGGGATTACCAACGACGAAATTGTCCGCCACATACCATTTGCCGTCGCGCTGCGCCTCGCTATGCATATCGAGGTGCTGGGGTCTGCAGATTCGGTATTGAATCTGGCCGGGATTTGTTGCAGGACCTGGCTTGTAATAATTGGCCACGATGTTGACCATTGAACTGGCATCTCCACCGTCAACCGTGCGGTGCCGCCAGTTGAACAGGACGTTGTTGCGGAAATCAAAGTGGTCGCCATAGCCGATGCTTGGGTTTCGACCAGTATTGCACGCCAGGAGATTGTGATGGAACGAGCAGTTTTTTCCGCCCCACGTGGCACCGAAAGCGTGATTATTCAGGTCAAGGGCCTCGCTGGAAATGCACCACTGAATGGTCAGATTTTCAACCGGCAATTTCTTGGACTGGCCGTCCGGCATATTCTTTGTGTAGCGGTAGAGCGAGAGATTTTCGTCCAGCCCCCAACTGGCAGAGCAATGGTCCACAATAATATTGCCTACCGGATAGCCACCGAGCCCATCATTGCGGTCTTTGATATTGCCGCGCCGGAAATGCAGATAACGCAGCACAACATCGTGCGTGTTGATTTCGGTGGTCTGGCCGCGAATACAGATGCCGTCTCCGGGTGCGGTCTGGCCGGCGATGGTAATGAATGGATTTGAGATAGTAAGCTTACTCTCCAGCATTATGATGCCAGAGACACGAAATACAACGATACGCGGCCCATCGGCTTCGACTGCCTCACGCAGACTGCCGGGTCCGCTATCGTTGAGGTTCGTAACCTCAAAGACCTTTCCGCCGCGGCCTCCCGGCGTAACAGCCCCTGCCCCTTCGGCACCGGGAAAGGCAGGGACCTTGACCGACGCACACGGGGCTGAAGCTGTTTTTGCCGCAACCTCGTCACCAGCTTTCAGACTGGCGCAACTGGCAAAAACCATTAGAGACGCAATAATGAAAGTGCAGTTTCTTAACATTTTGATTACTCCTTCCTACATCACTGTTAACAATATTCTTTCGGACATATCTTCGGATCCAAGCCAGACGATGCTGATTTTGGGCTTGAAAATCCACCCGTGCTATTTCTTTATGATAACCATTTTACCGCCATTGTCAACATTATTCTGCAGAATGCAGGCCGCAGCAGATGCGGTCTCTACGACAGATTGCTCATATCATCAATCATACCACCTGCCAACGACGGATTCGATTGCCGGTAGAGTCTTCTTTATCGGCTGCAAGCGGACCGGCCCGAGCAGACCGGAGTCACGAAGCGGCCAGTTCGAAGCATCCAGAGGTTTGTAATTTACGTTCACGATGTTAATATCATAGAAGTATTTCCATTTCACCTTGCGACAGTCCAGGTCGCGAATGCGATTGGCAGCCAGGTTGGTAACCTCTACTTCCAGCATATTCTTGCCCGGAAGCAGAAAATCACCCACGGCAATTACAAATGGTTTGCACCAAAGCACGCCGACGGCCCGTCCGTTTAACTTGACGCTGGCGCTCTCGCAAACCCGGCCCAAATCAAGCAGCCAGTCTTCAGCATCAACAGCAGGATGGTCAAATTCAATTGTGTAACGTGCCGTGCCGGCAAAGCGCTTCGCCTCGACGTCATCCAACGTTGTCCACGAAACCAGCTCCCGTGTTTCGAAACCTGCTGGCAATTCAGGACCACCTTGCACAAATTGCACCTTCCAGATGCCGGTGATGTCTTGAAGTGCACCATCATACTGGAAATAACACCAAGCCGGGCCATCCACAGTTTTTTCAGCGAATGTCCGCAAGATGCACGACTGGCCTGGCTGCAATTGCAGATAAACCTTTGTGGAACCATCCGTCCCCCTGCGCAGCGCCGCCACGCCGACGCGGCTTTCAAACAGCGGGTCTAAAATAACCGCCGACCTGGCGGGCAAGCCGAGCGTTACCCAACCGTCCACCGAATGCTCGCCACGGTTGACCAGGAAATAATGGTGTCCCTGCGAACGAACACGTCGCACAAATCGAATGCCCAGGTCCACGCAAGGCTCACGGCAAACACTTGCATCCTGCAATATAGTCTCCATCTTGCCTGTCAGCAACTCTCCCTTGCCCAGAGCAACTCGCTGGATATCTGAGTCTGCGTCCCTGGTCAGCTTAATAGCGCTGAGCATCTCTTGAAACTCAGCACGGCGTTTTTCCAAATCGCCCAGGCCGGGAACATCCGTGGGAAGATACTCCTGAAAAAGAATGGTTGCACCCGAATGGGCAAGCTGAATGAGTTTGCACATCGTTGCGAGAGGCATAAGACGACATTGAGGTATAAGGACAACCTTATACACATTTCCGCCCAGAAGCACTTTGCCATCCTCGCAGCGAGCTTTTACCAGCAATTGGTCAGACACTTCGTCAAAGGCATAGCCGCGGTTCCATAGCGTCATAGCGGCCGCATAAAACGAAGACGGCCAAAGCCACTTTTCCTGATTGTGCACCCTGAACGGCATCAATAGGTCATCTGATGATTGCCAGATGTCATACACCGGAAAATACAGCAGAATGTCGTTGGCTGGTCTGCCCGATTGAAGGATGGACTGGCAGCGAGTTACGTAGGCATTGAACTGCGGCAAGTCATGCCACAGGCCGCCAGCAGGACCGAAATTCACCGAGGCATAGAACTGCCAACCGGGCCAGGGCGCATCCGCAGGCGAATAGGGAATACCATGAAAGAATATGTGATTTATTCCCGCCAGAAACAGGAAATCCGCTGCGGGTTTAACCTCCGATAGCGGCACCTGAAAGTGCTCACCAAGCCAGGTGAAAGACTCGGATGAGACCAGCTTTCGGCCGGTCATATGCGCAGCCGATGATGAAAACTTCAACAGGGGTATGTCCTTCTCATTCACTTCGCCGAAAATCTCGGCTTCAGGAATGTCCGCTGCAGCATAAAGGTCCAGAATATCTCCGGGTGCGCCGTGGGCCTGATTGCGCGAAATGCTGCCGTGCTCGTGGCACCACTGGGTCCAGCACTGTATATAGGCCAGATGCAAATCCGAAATTGTCTGGCGATAATCGCATTTGACCCGCATAACGATGTCCTGCGGACCATCACCGAACAATGCAGGCAATTGCGTACGCAAATCATAACCACGGCGCGATTCAAACTGCCTAAAAAAATCCGAAGTCCAGGTGGCTCCGTGGTATTCGAAGGAATCGTGGAAATAAGAGCGCGGCATTTCGCCACGATAGCCGACGAAAGCTTTGTTGAATTTCTCCAGATATTCGTTGAGTGCTGTAACTGAATAAGGGTCGAGCACAGAGCCCTCACCGCCCGGCGCAGCGCGTTTTACTTTCTGTATCGGGCTTTTTTGCGATAAGGCATAAAGCCGCCATTTACCCGGCGGTGCAGTCCAGTCAAGCTGTCCTTCATTGACTCTGTCAGTCAAATCGATTTGCTCATTGCTATCCGAAACGGCCATCAAGCACTGCAACTGCCCTTCAGACAATCTTGTTTTCAGCGTGTCACCGCCCACGAGTTCATAACGGTTCAGGATAACGCTGGCTGAAGCCATCTCCGTCGATACCCACGGCCCACCAAACGGCCAACCAGTGCAGGCGTCCAGGTCCACACCCATGTCTAATCGTCTGGCTTGTGTGGTTGTGTGGGCCAGCATCTTCATCCATTTCGGCGAAAGAAAATCGATGAAGCGGCCCTCAAAACCTTTTGCTCCGTAGATGGGACAGATTTCGACACCACCCAGGCCAGCTTCCCGATATTGGGTCAGTAGCTGCGTCAGATTAGTTTTATCTACGGCACTGCCCAACCACCACCAGCGTGTCCAAGGCCGACATTCTCGAGTAACAGCCGGCCAGCTTAGTTCGCCCAACGAATTCGACGGCGTTGTGGCCCGGTCTATAGCTGGTGCATCCGCGCGTAACAATGAAGCAGCAAGAGCCACCTTGAGTTCGCAAAGGCAGGGACCGACACCGAACAATTGCGTAAATAGAACTGCTGCAAAAATTCTCCTCTGCATCATATTATTAGTCCCTAATCCCTAACGCAGGTAATCACCCTGCTTCCAACTGTAAGCAGTAACAAACCCTATCGGCTTAGGATTTGCTCCAATTAGTCGACGGTACTTTTTGCTCACCTGACTCGTCAAGGCAAAGGCCTTGCCGTAGCTCTGATAATTTCTTCAATAGCTCGCGCCACAATATAGTCAGGCATCTTCAGCAGAGCCGGCTTTGCCTGATAAGCAGATATAATGCTCTTATCCGGAAAAGCACCAGCTTCTTTAATCATCTCATCCGCTAACAGCCGGATTCTTTGCTCGGTCATCTCTGTTTCTGCCTTTGTGCGAGCTATCTCAACCAAATCCTCAAATTCCGCCCGGCTGTCGTACCAGTTAAGCTGTAACTCCAACTCAAATGCATCCCATACTCTTGCCCGGTCATAAAGATACTGAATTCCAATTGGATTGTAGCTTTCCATCCTTTCAGCCACAAATGCCAGGCACGCATCCCGGTATGCCGTATATTTATCCCCGTCAAAGCCCTCAATCCGGCGTTTTGCAACCTCCTCGGTCAGCAGTTCTTCTATTCTCTTTTCCAGAAGAGCCATTTTGGCTTCCAGCCGCTCATACAGGCCTTCATAATACGCCCTCAAAAGCAAATCTACCTCACTCATTTGTTTTTCTCTTTGCCGCCCATCATTTGTTATAGCCGGCTCTCGGCAGTTAATTATACAATGTCGAGTGCCCTAATGCTATAACCTCAAATTTAATTGGCCAGGGTGTTGACAAAGACTACAGCAATGGTCAAACTTATAAGCAGATTTTAGAATTATTTTTCTCTGGAAATTTTCAATACTTTTTTGGGAGGACAAATTATGAAACTGGATGTTGCTCGTGTTGATGTGTGGGCTGCCAGCATAAAAGACCGACCCGGCGGATTAGCTAAAAAGCTTGACCTGCTCGCCCAGGCAGGTGTCAATCTCGAATTTGTCATTGCTCGACGCTGCCCTAAAAAGCCGGGCACAGCGGTGGTATTTGTAACACCCATCAAAGGCCCCAAGCAAGTAAAAGCCGCCAATAAAGCCGGCTTTTCGAAAACGAAATCCCTTCAGGGGTTGCGAATCGCTGCGGTTGACAGGCCGGGTCTTGGTGCCGCAATAACCAAACAACTCGCTGGTACCGGTATCAACCTTAGGGGTTTCTCAGGCGCTGCTATAGGCAGACATGCTGTTTTTTATCTGTCATTTGACCGACCTGCCGATGTCAACAAAGCTATGCGTATCCTTAAGGCGATGTAAGCAAATAGCGGATAGCGTTTAACGAATAGACTTCAACTAATGCCCGATTTCATTGCGAATCATAGTCACATATTGGTCAAACCTGTCGGCGAGTGTTTTACTAAGTTCGCAGCCGGCCTTAACTACCTGTGGCTCGACTCCAAAGATTACTATCTCATCGGGACACTGGCCAAGCTGTCGAGCCATTTCAATTATCTTAAGTAAGTCCGCCTCGTGCAGAGATAGGTTTGCAATTGTCCTAGTGTCTTCGATTTCACCGGGGGTGAATCTTCTGATAGCGCCTGGTTCTTCATCCATATACGCACAATCAATAAAAATTGCTTTGCTTGCGCCTGCGATAAGATGCAAAATCGTTACCCCTCCGATGCCTGCATCCACAAAATCAACATTAGAAAATTCGTCAGCAAAATCTGAAAGCCGTTGCACAAGGTGCACGCCTATACCCTCATCTGACATAAGCAGATTACCAATGCCAAGGACGATTATGTCTTTTATTGGCGCATCATACTTCATTTGACAAACTTAATATCCAGCATGTGCGTAGAGCAGGAGACGCATGGGTCATAGGCACGAACGAGCATTTCAAGCTTCTGCCGAACCGTATTCTCTCCCTCGCTGACAATCTGGGGCACTAACTTCTCAAAGTCCTTTTGAATATTGGCGTGGTTCTGGTTAGACGGGATGCAAATATCCGCAGCGACACAGTTACCTTTACTATCAAACTCATATTCGTGAAACAGTATGCCTCGCGGCGCTTCGACACAACCGCTAGCTTTACCTGCTCTCGGCCTACTTCTGGCAAGCTTCTCTTCTTTAAGCCCGTTACCCAAAAGCTCGTCAATAAGTTCGATAGCTGTTTCGACAATATGAGCACACTCAACAAGTTGAACGATTGTGTTCATAAATGGATTGTAACACCTTCTCTTCAGGCCAAGAGTTTTGGCAAAATCTTTTGCCAGCGGTGATAGAAAGTCGGCGTTATTGTTAAAACGCGCCAGAGCACCAACCGCATAGGAATCACGATGCCATTCGGTCCATTTGGCGGTGGACTGGTCACTGACATATTCATTAGCTACTTTTTTCCAATCATCAACCGCCACCACGCCATCATAATCCGTGGAGGTAATACCACCATGATAGAAAGTATAGGTAGGCGGAACATCCTGCTTTAGCGATATATATTCGGTTTCACGTTCAAAATCAGGGATGTTATCCGCCACAGAAAGCACCGCATTGAGAACAGTCTTCAAATCTGATATACTGCTTTTGAGTTGTTGCTGCAATTGTCGGAATTGTTCCTCGGTAGGTATTCTTGTAAAGCCGCTCGGTTTTAAGGTTATTGGATGGGTCGTTCTGCCTCCTATCAACTCGGACCATTCATTGCCCAATCTGTGAAGCCGAATAATTGTCTTCACCACGTCACCAGCCCTTGCGACCAGTGGAACAACCGAGGGCATACGAAAAAAGTCCGGGACTGCCAGATAACCTATATGCAAAATGTGGCTCTGAAGTTGCTCCGCGTAGTGCATAAGGACACGAATCTTATCGACCTGTTCGGAGACCTCCAGACCCAATGCGTTTTCTACAGCCTTTGTAGCAGCCAGTGAGTGACTTATGGAACAAATTCCGCAGATTCTGCTGACAATTGTTTGAATATCCTCGTAGTTACGGCCGCGAACCATCGCCTCAAAAAAGCGAGGCGCTTCAGGAATCTGCCACTGGATTTTTTCAATCTTGCCGTTTGTGGCATTGACTACGATATTGGCATGTCCCTCGATACGGGTTACGTGATGCACGTTTATATTCAGTCTGCTACTCATATATAGTCGGCTCCTTTTTGCTTCCAAACAGAACCATCTTCGTCTTCAAGCTCTCGATGTTCAGTCCGTACCTGGCCACAACATCCTTTGCCGCATCGACATTAGGATTATCCACGTAACCCCTGCAGCCGAAACACCTAAAACCAGAGGAAGGACATCTTGCGCCGCATCCGGCACGGATAATAGGTCCTAAACAGAGCTGGTCGTAATCCCAAAGACAGGGATTTCCCTTTGCTTTACACTCAACACAAACCGGATACTCAGGTATATCAGGGGTTTTGCCCATTAGTAAACAACGGACAATATATGTGAACTCCTTTCGGTCTATAGGACAACCATGAACATAGTAATCGACCTTAACCACTTCATCCACGGCTTTAGTCTCGTCGGTATTCAGGTGAGGTTTGTTAGCGTCTTTGCCATAGACATACTGTTTGACCTTATCCAGAGGAAAGTTATTCTTGAGCTTATTGATACCTCCTATTGTTGCACACGCACCAAGGGCTATAAGAATTTTTGCCCTTGTTCTTATTAGTTTGACCCGTTTTTCATCTTCGGGCCGAGTAATTGAACCTTCCACAATGGCGATATCATACTCGTTACTCTGGTCGCTTATTGCCTCACGCCATTCGACCACATCAACGACGCCTATAAGGTCGAGCAGCTCTTCTTCAAGATTGACAATCTGCAGTTGACAACCCTCGCAACAAGCAAAATCGAAGATAGCAATTCTTGGTTTATCCATACTTATATTGCCTCCGGCATATTAGCCAAATCAGAATACCGAAACACAGGACCATCCATACAAACATAGCAGTGGTTCACCTGGCAGTGACCGCATTTGCCAACGCCACATTTCATTCTGCGTTCAAGATTAAGATATATGTTCTCACAGGACAGATTGTACTCATGAAGTGACATCAGCACAAACTTGTACATAACCGGTGGACCACAAACCAAAATGATGGCTGATTTGAGTTTTGCCTCTATTTTAGGAATCAGCGTTGTGACCACCCCGACATTGCCATTCCAGCAATCATCTCCTTGGTCGACCGTCTCCAGAAATTGAACATCGGTTCTCTTGCTCCAGGATTCCATTTCGGAAAGAAAGAAACGTTGCGTGCTACATTTGGTTCCCAAAAGGATTGTGACTTCTCTATAATCACGGCGGTTGTCCAGAACGTAGTTAATAAACGAGCGTTGAGGCACAAGGCCTATCCCTCCACAAATAAAGACCAGATCCTTACCTTTCGATTGTTCTATCGGATAAATACCTCTACCAAAGGGGCCACGAATACCGAGTTTATCACCGACTCTAAGTTTGTGGATGGCGTTGGTGACGTTACCAATTCTACGCACAACCAGTTCGAAGCCGTCATGGAACGTCGGCGACGATGCGATAGTAATGGGGGCCTCGCCAACACCGGCTATCGACACCTCAACAAACTGCCCTGGAATATAGTCTAACGACTCACCGTCCATGGCAAGCCGAAGATAAAATTCGGTCTCATTCAATAAATTGGCTTGCTTTACAGTGGCCAATCGAGGCAAATAAATATCATTTTGTTTACCAGAACATTTATTCATAAGCTAATCTCCAACCATGAAATCCGGACCTTTTTAGCTCTCGTTATGAACCTGTTCCTAAGTCTTCCACCAATCGATTGTATACACTTACGGGATTTGCTATATCCGGCAGGCAGGCACCCACACATCTACCACATCCGACACAAGCAATCTCTCCACCTATCTTCGCAGGAACATACTTTGCTTTTCTATATAGTCTGTGTCTAAAGCGGTCGGCTTTGTATTTTCTAAACTCGTGGCCCCCTGCAACTTTTGTAAAGCCATCCAACATACAGCCGTCCCAGAACCTGTCGCGCCGGCCGGTTTTCAGGTCCCAGTTCACGTCATCCTGAACATTGAAACAATAGCAGGTTGGACAAACCTGGTTACACGAGCCACAGGCAAAACAGAGTTTGGCTTTTTCTTCCCATACAGGATGTTCGTATGCCTTATCCAGAAGCTTAGGCAGATAAGAAGGGTCGCATTTAAGTCTATGCCTGTTCAATTGCCGGTTATTCCTGTCCCAGACACGCTGTCTTTTATCAAGGTCCTGTTTACCGGCATCGACAGATCCCTTAACCTTCGACAATAGTTTTTCACCCTTTTCTGTGGCTACCTCGACTACATATACATCACCTATATCCGTGACGAGAACATCGTATCCCTGACGAACAACGGCAGTGCCCATAGAAGAGGCAAAGACATTTTTGGACGGCTTTACTACATCGGACGCAATGATGGTTGCGTTATTGCGTCTTTGCATATAGTGCGTATCGTAATTGTCCTGGCTAAAGAGCTTATCCATCTGGTTAATAGCTACCATGTCGTAAGGATGAATACCGACTATGATAAATGGTGTATCATCATATTCCGATTTGTAGCCGTTCCCTACTTGGTAAGTTAGAAGCGTCTCCGAGGCAGGCAAGAAGAACTTTTTTGGCGGCTGGAGCGTAACATCATAGTCGAGTCTTAAGTCCTTAGCTGAACCAAGAGGTCCAAAATCAAACAAGTCCCCTCTGGCCTGAACGCCAATAACATTTCGAGTTTTAATAAGGCAGTCGATAAAATCCATAAATGCCTTTTTTGTCAGTTTTTTTAATTTCATCTTTCTAAATCCAGCCAAAAGAATTATTTACACCTTCGTAATCTCGTCTGCTTTAACAAACAAAGACCTATTTATATATTCTACAGCAACTATTCTGAATTCATCATTCAACCAACTGGCATATAATATGGCAATCGAGCAAGGTCCATTGCAATGTCAATAGTTATTACCTTGACTTTCTTAGGCACTGTTATATAGCACGGAGAAAAGTTCAAGATGCTCTTTACGCCGGCTTTAACCAGTGCGTCGGCTGTTTGCTGAGCGGCGTCGCGAGGGACGGCTATAATCGCAAGGGTAATTTTTCGCTTTCTCAACGTCCGCAGATTTGAAACATCTTCAATGACAACATTACTTATTTTCTTGCCGATTTTTTTAGGACTAACGTCAAAAGCGGCAGCGATGTCAAAACCATATATTTTGAAACCCGGATATGCCAAAACAGCCGAGCCCAGATTGCCCACTCCAACTAAAGCAGCTTTCCGAACGGTATGAAGCTTCAGGATTTTTTTGATTTCCTTTGTGAGCTTTTCAATCTTATAGCCCACTCCGGGCGTTCCGAACTCACCAAAGTAGGAAAAATCCTTTCTTATCTGCCAGGGATTAACACCCAGAAAATCAGCCATATCCCGGCTCGAGATATTCTGTTGATTCTGCTCCAACAAAAACAAAAGCCCCCTCAAATAAAGAGGCAGACGCCTTACCGTCTCATCAGGAATCTTATGGTACCTCATAAATTAAACTACGATTATCTGAAACTTGTGTTCACATTCACAAATTAAACTTTGTACTTTATAATTCCTTTATGATTCTGTCAAATAAATTTGTATAATTACCGCACACAAAACACAAAAATTCGTTTATTTAACTACTTTTCTGATATGAAGTTACCACAAATAGCTAAGAAAAATACGAAATTGGAGATTCTTGTGAATATTATAGCCCACCAGTAGGCCTGATTATGTTTAAGGAAGAAAAGTAGCTATTTACCTGGTTCCTATTCTGCAATACCGCACCAATTGAAAACGGGCTTTTGCCTAATAGGCGCTGGACTGTTCAATAATCGCTCGGGCCGCTTCAGCCCCCAAAATCCATTTAAGGCGGTTTGCCAGCCATTGTACCTCGTCATCAAAGCCGACTTTTTTGTAAAAATGAAAAAGCTTGGCGTATCTCTCGACAACATCAAATCCAATACTGTATTGAAGCTTGCGCAGGCAAACAGGGCAAAGGTGCATCGGCCGGGAATCACTTTCCTTTAAATGATTGGAGCCGTTCATAACACACTTAAAATATATACAATGTTGTAGGCCGAACATATGGCCTGTCTCATGAGCAAGAACTTTACAGCTTCGTCGCAGTAATATCTTTTCGTAATCCTCTCCACGTTTCTCGCCATA
>CAZKYA010000022.1:0-19590 GCA_964556725.1 uncultured Pirellulales bacterium | reverse complement strand
TCCTGCTTGCACAGGAATCCATTTTCTAATGACTGTTGACCTTCTGCGCCATCTGCGTTTTCTTTGGCTACCTTTTCCGTGAAATCTGTGGAATACGTGGTTAAAAATCTTCTTTCAATTACCTTTTATTTCTGCTAAAAATATTACACGAAATACGACATACGTAATACGATATACGATAATTATGAAGTTGATTGTTCAAAAATCTCGGCTTAGTGGTTCGGTGGCAATTCCAGCTTCCAAATCGCATACCATTCGTGCCGTTGCAATTGCTTCTTTGGCTGCCGGCCGGAGCGCTATCCGCAACCCGCTGCTTTCCGGCGATACCCTGGCGGCAATCAATTGTTACCGAGCATTAGGTGCCAGGATTGACGCCTCCGACCCTAAACTCTTGAGGGTTATCGGCACAGGCGGACAAATTACAGTTCCATCCGAGGTTATTGATGTGCAAAATTCCGGCACTACCCTGCGTATAGCAATAGGCTCAGCCGCTCTGGGGCAACCCGGCCAGACTATAACATTCACCGGTGATGAGCAAATCCAGACCCGTCCTGTCGGCCCATTAATGAACTCACTCGCTGATTTAGGTGCGAAATGCACCAGCCTGAAAAACAACGGTAAAGCCCCTGTAGCGGTAACCGGCAAACTTATAGGCGGAAAAACCTCCATCGCTGCATTTACCAGCCAGTATCTGTCCAGCTTGCTTTTATGCACACCATTGGCGAACCGGGATTCTGAGATAGATGTTACAATGCTCAATGAGCCGGGCTATGTGCAGATGACGCTCGATTGGCTCGACAAACAGCGTATAAAATATGAAAACCGGCAATTTAGAAAATTTATAATCAAGGGTAACCAGGGTTACAAACCTTTTGATGAAACAATTTGTTCTGATTTTTCCAGTGCCACTTTTTTTCTTTGCGCCGCTGCTCTTTGTGGAGAGATGACATTACTCGGCCTTGATTTTTCAGATAGTCAGCCGGACAAAGCTGTTGTCGATTACCTAAAGGCAATGGGTGCTGATATTCACATTGAGCCAAACTCAATTACGGTAAAAGCCGCACCACTTAAAGGCGTCGAGCTTGATATGAACCGGACCCCCGATGCACTACCTGCTATGGCTGTCACTGCTGCTTTTGCCGAAGGAACAACCAGATTGCTGAACGTCCCTCAGGCGAGAAGTAAAGAAACAGACCGAATTAAATGTATGGCCGAGGAGCTAAAAAAAATGGCCGTCGATGTTGAAGAACTGCAAGACGGCCTTATAATACACGGCGGTAAACCTGAACCGGCTGAATTAGACGGCAGGAGCGACCACCGAATTGTTATGGCCTTGGCGTTAGCCGGCTTAGTTATGAAAGGTCAATGCAGCATCGATACTGCTGAAGCGATGAATGTGACTTTTCCTGAGTATGTGCAGTTGATGAAGGGTGTCGGAGCAGATATGGAGTTAGTAAGTGCCTAAAGTTCGGAGTGACTAAATTACAAGACACTTATAACTTTAGCTCACTTTAGGCACTTTAGTTCATTTTTGAACAACTTATTTTTGGGAGGTTAAGTAATGTTAGGTTGTCACATAGGGCGTTTGTTTCAAGTAACAGTGGCTGGCGGTTCTTATCAGGAGGGCTTAACCTCTGTTATACAGGGTGTTCCGCCGGGATTGTTATTGAATGAGCAGGAAATCTACGGCGATTTGCTTCTTAGAAAGCCAGGTGCCGATGAGCTGTCCAGCCCGCGAAAAGAGCCGGACATTCCGATTATCTATTCCGGCCTGAATGCAGCGGATACTATCGAAGGTGCGGGCAACAAAAACCATACTAACGGCACACCGCTTGTAATTCTGATTCCCAACCTCGACCGGAACTTTATTCACGTCAAGCAATATCAGGACACAAATCGCACGCCTCGTCCGGGTCACGCATCATACGCCTCATTTATAAAATATGGCCCTGACGATGACGCCGTCGGAGCCGGTATTTTCAGTGGACGTTATACCTCCACCATTGTAGCTGCTGGGTGTGTCGCAAAAAAGATACTAAAAAAATGTGGTATCGAAGTCTTTGCCTATATAAAGGAAATCGCCGGCGTTAGATGTCCCAATGTTCCTCACGACCAGGCCTTCAAATACACCAATAACTACAAAAAGATGCGGCGTGACCTCGACCCGTTTTATCAGGAAATCTATGTCAAGGGCCGTATCAATATGGATATGCGTTTTCTGGAGAAAACAAAGGTTCTGGCTGAGATTGAGCAGCAAATCGACAAAATACGCGCAAAGTCACCAAAACTAAGTCCTGATAAAATCAGGGACAAATATGGTGTTAATCACATCGTAAACTGTCCGGATATTAAAGCGGCACAGGCGATGACTGACGCCTGCAACAAAATCTCCGCCACAGGCGATTCAGCGGGCGGCCAGGTCGAGGTCATCGTAACCGGCGTCCCCATAGGCCTCGGCGAGCCGGTCTTCTATAAGCTCGACGCAGAGTTGGGCAGGATGTTGGGCATTGGGGCGGTTAAGGCCGTTGAAGTCGGTGCAGGTATTGCCGTCAAGGATATGACCGGCAGTCAAGATAATGACCAGATGTCTGCCAAAGACGGCAAAGTTATTTTCGAGTCAAATAATGCAGGCGGTATTACAGGAGGCCTTTCTACAGGCCAGCCCATCATTATCCGTCTTACGGTCAAGCCGACTCCTACAATTAACAAACCGCAGAAGACGATTGATAAATACACCTTGGAAAATAAAGAGTTGGCCGCCATCACCAGACGTGACCCGACAATTGTGGCTCGCATCTGGCCGGTTGCTGAGAGCTATACAGCTATGGTCATTCTTGACCACCTTATCGCACACTTTGGCTACCAGGTGCTGAGGACCAAGTGAAAATTGCGCGCATAGATATGGCCGCACGCCATCTTATGATTCGTTGGATACCAATGGTCGGTTGTAAGCACCAGTTGCATTTGACCGTCATCTTGCCGGATTAGGGTGGTGGCTGTGCTCGCACAACAGGTGATGCGGCAGTCTCGTTGCCCCATTCGTCACGTGCTTTGACATACCAGTCAGTAACTACGTGTTTTCCACCAACCTGCACAGTATATGTCAAATCGAGCTGCCAGGGACTGCTTAAGGCACCGAGGCCTGATGTAACGCATACGAATTTGTACTCTACCACCGCACTCGGGGTAACGCCAGGCGGCGCAACATCTGTGGCTTGTATTGCCATCATTGTAGCATACCAGTCAAAAGTCCCGCCGCCTATATTGATTAAACGAGGGTTGCCACTGAAACCATTCGCATCAACAGTCGGGTCCCATGCCATCGGGTTGGGTTGCGGAGGAAGGTTATCCACAGGTGGAGGCGTGGTTGCCGAGACCCAACCTGACCAGGCAGTCTCGTTCTGCGCTGGTGAGTTGTCTCTGGCCTTAACCCTGTAATAATATGTTGTATTGGGTGAAAGGCTGGTATCTGTGTAAGTCGGACTGCTCTGCCAGCTGCTATCGTGTCCGCCGGCTGTATCGCAGTCGAAATAGTACTCTGCGCCACTTTCATCGTAGGCAACGGTAGATGTCATTGTAATCGAATACGGCCCGGGTGCTTGAATAGTATTTATGTAGGGGGCAGGTGCTGGTGGTGTGGTATCTTCCTGGCCGGCATAGCTGATAACGGACCATTCGGTTTCGTTGCTTAACTCGTCGCGTGCCTTTACCATGTAGCCATATATGGCACCAGAGGCAAGGCCGCTATCTGTATATGTCGGACTACTCTGCCAGCTGCTGTCATGGCAATTGCCATAGGCGCATTTAAAGAAATACTCAATACCCCAACCCCATGTATCAAAGCTCGTCTCAGCGCTCATACCTATCGACGTTGCTGAAATCAAATAAGGTTCTATCTGCCATTTGCTTGGATTCGGAACCGGTGCAGTCATATCCTTAACAAGCCAGCATTTGATAAAGGATGTCAAGTCATTGGTATCAACGTATGTATCAATTGTAAGGTCGGCACCATGGCACCAATCGTTGTCGTCGGAGCATCCCTCATTGAGCCATTGCAAAGCAAACATTGCAAAGTCAAAGAAGTTGATGAAGCCCTTAGAGCCAGCTTCACGATATAAGTCGCAAAAACTGCATGCTTCAATCGTCAAATTATAGTGATAGCCCATATCAACGATGCCTCTGTCAAGTTCGCCGTCGGTTCGTGTGGTATATCTTACCATATCAAAAGGACTTATGACCATACCGAGATTACTTGCAAGGTCGCTTCCAGAGTTAACACAGGGGCTGTTCTGTGACTGTCCGGCGGCAGTTTGACTGAGATAGTAGTCGCCGAGCAGCCCGGTTATAAAGAGCGGGTTAGCGTTGATGTTGTGGGTATAAGGGTACCAGCTGTTACTGGTTTTGTTCCATCCAACGAGTGTGCAACCATTTTCAATCCGGATAGCAAGTGCTCCGGCCTTGATGTCACTGTAGGATATGGTAAGAGTTGACGGCCTCGGGTCAAGCTCGAAGCCGGTTGCTACTGCGATTTCGGACCCTTCTATGGCGTAGTTGTTCCAGAAAATGCTATCGTTAACTTCAGAGTCACTCCCGTAGGAGCAGTATAGGCCGCCGCCAAAGCCGGTATTGCCAACCTCACCGAAGGTGCCTGCAGCCGCGTTGTTTATACATGTGCAGTTCGAAATGAGGGGTTCGGCATACCAGTTAATGGAGATACCTCCGCCGTCCCTGCCGGCAAGGTTATTGGTTATTAAGCAGTTTGAAATTTGTGGAGAATCTGAACTTCCAGCCATATAAATAGCGCCGCCGGAGGTGTTGGCAATATTATAGCTTATGATGCAGTCACGGAATAATGCCGGTGCAGCAAAACAGAATATCCCGCCGCCCTTGCCGTCTACTGACGCATTCGGGTCATCCGGGTCATTCGGGTCAAAGACCGGACCGGCTCGGTTCTGCCTGATTGTGCACCCAACAATTGTCGTTTCTGCTGAGTATGCGCAGAACATTCCTCCTCCATGGAGCGCTGAATTGCCGACAAAGTCGGTGTCGAATATTTCCATCCCGCCGAACCAGAAGATGGCTCCACCGTAACTGGCCGCTGTGTTGCCATTGAATGAGCTCTCGTCGATGGTCACCGAACTGTTCAGTTCACCGTATAGACCTCCACCGTTGTTTGCATCATTGTTTGCGAAATTGCAGTCTGTAATGGTTGTTGAGCTGTTGGGCCCACAAAGCAGGCCGCCGCCCCAATCGGCTAAATTATCGCTGAAGGTGCAGTGCCTGAATGTCGGAGAGCTGTTGGATTCACAGTACGCTCCACCGCCGCGATCTGCTGAGCAGTTGATTATATCGCAGTTGATAAAAGTCGGACTGCTGTTAACATTGATATATATACCACCACCGAGGCCCTGGGTGTTGGGGTCAGCCGGGTCACCCTCGGCATTGCAGTTGCTAATGACCGTATTCATTATGATTGGACTGGTGCCGTTTCCGGTAAATATGCCGCCACCACCGTTTACGCCGGCGATGTTACCATTGATAATGGTAAAGCCATTTATAACCGTATTTACGTCTTCGCCGCTGTTGAATATAAAGCCACGCCCGCTTTGGTCGCAATCGATAATTGTGACGGCAATGACGTTAGGGTCGTCGGGATTGGCGCTGACCACTGTGATTTCTTTGCCTTGTAAGTTAATATTGCCTTCATAGGTACCACTATAGACCACAATTGTATCGCCCTCTTCGGCCGCAGAAATCGCTTCCTGAATTGTCGGATAATCACTGGGAACAGTTGTGGTAATAGGCAGTCCAAACTCAACACTAACGGTTTTGTCGTCATTTATAGTAACAGTATTGGTTCGGGCACGAGAGCTGTTGTCATCCGTGCCGGTCCATCTTTTGACCCTATAGCCCTCATCAGGCTTGGCTATAAGCTTCACCTCCGTACCGAACTTGATATACTCTGTATAGGGGGCTTGGATGGTGCGGGGGCCTCCGGCCTCTGACCATTCCGCAGAGAGCCGGCCGTTTCCGCCATCTACCGCGATTGTCAATGCGTATTTGGTCTTTACAAGCCGGATAGTAACGGTTTTGTCTCTATCCATTGTTACAGTATTGCTTGGCCCACCATAGTTGGGGTCATCATTATCGGTGCCATTCCACGAAACCTGATAAATGTTCGCATCGTAAGTGCTCGCTACTGCTAATGGGACCGTTGTATGCCAGTTGTAGAAACCATCGTAGTTGGGGTCATAAATGTTGGGCTTAATTACGTTGACGCCGAAGGCATTAATGGTTAACTCATACTGAGGTACGATGAAAGGATTATAATGATAACCCATATCTACTATGCCAGCATCCGCTACGCTGTCGGTTCTGGTGGTATAGGTGTCCAAGCCGAGGTTAGCGGATAAATCGCTTCCGCCATCGACACAGTTGCTCTCAGCCGGCTGATTTGCATCGAATTGGCTCAGATAATAACCGGCAACAAAAAGCGGGTCCTCATTAATATTATGGCTGTTGGGGTCCCACATGAAACTGTCGGGGTTCCAGTTAAGAATACAATCAGCATCGATGAAAATGGGATCTGGAATTAGCGAAATAAGGTTAATCGCATCTAAAAGTGCATCAACCACTTCATCGGCAGCCGCCGCCTGCATAACTATGCCTCTAGTTCCGCTGGCTATGTTTCCGAAATAGATGGTCGCATTAGGATCGTCGCCGATTAAAAGAGGCATGATTATCTTTGATTCTCCACTGACCGCTGCAGCAGTAATATCTCCAAGCGTATAATCTGTGAAGGGCTCAGGGTCATGTGGTGGAGCATCACCCATAAGAATAATTACTCTCAATACGTTACCGGGCCGCCACGCACCGGGGCCTTCAGAAGCTGGGTCAGCTCCATATAACTCCCCAGCCAGTGCCTCCTCGAGTGAGGCATGGTCTATACAGTGCATCAGGGCCGTATAGACCGATTCGGCCTGATCAGCACCACCGGAGGCACTTAACGAATTAAGCGCGTTTATTACCTCATTGGTATCAGTAGTAAACTCCAAATCAGTTCTATATGGATAATCTGTCGGACCACCGTATGGATCCTCGGCCGGGTCTAAATTCGGCTGATTGAAATCTTTATAATCTATTACTGCAATCCTGAAATCAGGAATCTTATCCGATATAGCTTTGGTTATTTTACTTGCTGCGTCTTGAACGGCGTCAATATCATCATCCATACTGCCGGTTGAATCTATGCAGAAGACAAGGTCGAGCGATTCTCTTCTTGCCCCAAATGCATTCGGGTCTGTGGCACCCTGAACGTCACTGTATGTGATTTCTACCGTTGACGGTCTTGGGTCATGCACAAAACCGGTGGCTACGGCGATTTGTGAACCTTGAGCTCCGATGTTGCCCGAGTTATCCCAGATGATGCTGTCAATGACATTAACATAGCTGTTATAGGAGCAGTATAATCCACCACCATATCCACGTTCAAACCCATCTCCTGTAACCATATTGTCTGTAATTGTGCAGTTGCTGATTTTTGATTTCGAGTAAAAGTTGGCTGAAATTCCTCCGCCGTCTCTGTTCGCAGAGTTATCGGTTATCAAGCAGTTCTTTACGTGTACCGGTTCCTCGCCTTCAAGATGAATGCCGCCAATATAGATGCCACCGCCGGAACCGTCCGCATCGTTATTATTTATAACGCAGTCAGCAATCAAAGCATTGGCATCGAAGCAATATATTCCACCGCCTTGACCAAGTATTTCCGGCGGGATATTGGGGTCAAAATTGGGGTCACCTATAGCAATTACGTTGGTGGGTATAGCTTGATTTTCGCTGAATTTGCTTTGTGTAATTTCGGCTGAGCCGCCGACGAAATATAAACCGCCGCCGTGAATTCCCTGATTCGCTACGAAATTGCAATCGCTGATTATTGGTTCTGCCCATTCCCAGTACATTGCTCCGCCGATGGTGGCCAAATTGTCGTTGAATGTGCAGTTATTGAAGGTTGGAAATACACCCTTTTCAAAAGCTATTGCACCACCATAGCTGACAAATTCATCCTCAATATTCGGTGCGATATTGGGGTCGGCCATATTATTATTAAATGTGCAGTTTTCAAATATCGTCTCGTTAATACCTCCGTAGTAATAATATGCATACTCGTAATCGTATGGATAATTACCGAGATATACAGCACCGCCGAAGTTGTCGATTTTCCAGTATATAGTAGGTTCTTCTCTATAGTCAGGTTCAAGCGGAGTTATGCCGCAAATCCCGCAATTGCCGCCTTCAGAGCTGTTATCAGTAAAAGTGCAGTCTATAAATTTCGGTGAGCTGCTTTCGTCGGCATATACTGCACCGCCATGACCGCTATACCAGGTATAGAAAAAGGGATATGGACCCCACTCATAAGGTGTAGGAGGGTCGATGGGATAATGCCAGCCGCCGCCTCGTCCGCCCACTCCTAAGGGGTCTTCACTACCATCTCCGCCGTCGCCGCCGATGCCGCCGATAACGTGGCAGTCGTCAAAAGTGCAGTTTATCACAATAGGATTGCTGTAGTATATGCAGGAGATTCCGGCACCACCGGCCTTGCCAGGCCAGCCACCATGACCACCGTCCGGATGGTCCTCGTCACCACCAGCGCCATTACCGCCATCACCGCCTGTGGCGATGCAATTGGTTATTATGCAGTTCCTGATAGTTGGGGATCCATAAGCAGCGCAGTATATTCCGGAACCGTACACGTCCACACCGGGGACACCATCCCAAAATCCCAAGCTGGGGTCGCCATCCATCCCGTCCATGCCATTTATGTTAAAGCCACTGATGGTCAAACCGTTCAAAATCGTATTAGGTTCGACAAGATAAAAACGGAAGGCAGTATCTTCACGACCGTCGGGTCCGGGTTCTTGGTGTTGGATAACCGTTTGAGCCACGACATTGGGGTCGTCCGGATTAGTGCTGGTTATAGTAATAGCTTTATCGATAATTTCATAACCCCGAACGGTTAAATATGGCTGAGTGCTTGGGGCGATTAAAACTATGTCCCCAGCCTGTGCATCATCAATAGCGTGCTGAATGTTCGTATAATCACCGGGAACGTTGAGAATTCGCGGCGCATAAAACTTAACTTTGACTTCTTTAAAATCATTATTGGTTTGAGGGTTTCGCTGGAAGGGCTTTATGGGTAGTGGTCCATTAGACATAGTTACCGTATTGGTACGCTGATATGAGTATTCATCATCTACTTGCCCCGACCATATGACGTAGTGTGCCGGATTAATTGGGGTAGCGGTCAGATGAACTACCGTGCCCCGGTAATATTTGTAGCGGCCAGGAAACGATTCAACCGGTTCCGGAGAGGTTGGCACAAGCATTCCATTGCCCCCGACAACACGACAACGCAACTCAACAAGAATTGTTTCAAACACGGCCGTAACATTTCTATTAGAACTCATCGTCACGATGTTGTTTGGCTCCATTGATGTGTCGTCATCTGTGCCATACCAGTATTTTAGCTGATATAAATTCGGGTCGGCGGACGCCGCTTTTAAGAGCACTTGCGTATATTGGGTATAATAGCCGCTTGGAGGGCTAATTGTTCCGTTCGTTGCAGAAGTTACTAAGTGATATTTTACTGCCGGCACCGGGTCGTTATAGTGAAAACCAATATCAACCAGCCCTAAGTCTTTTTCACCAGTATTTGGGTCCACGTAATTATCTGTTCGTGTTGAGTATAGATGCATTGCTATATCGGGGTCGTTTGCATCACCGCTGCCGGCATCAACCGCAGGACCGGTTGCATCCTCAGGGTTGACATTCGGGTCAACAGGCACACCATTAACGTCTAAAATCTGGCCTGCGTCGAACTGGCTCAGGTAGTAATTACCAAGTCGGCCACGCACAAACATCGGATTGCCGCCGATATTGTTACTATCGTTGAAATCATCGATGTCATAGTGCCTCATAGTGGCCAGGAAGTTATTGGGGTCTAAACTATTAAAATTATGAACAGCTCCGCTATCCTTATCATAATAATCCCCATCAGGATTGTTATAAAACAGGCAGAATCTTATATTCGGGTCAGATGCCGGCTCATATTCATAAATTGCGATATCATTATTGTCGCTGAAGATACAGTTGGTAATTGCCGGCTTCGATGTTTTCTTATTGGTGTTATAGCAGAAAATAGCGCCGCCAATTCCGTCAAATTCGTTACTTGAGTTGCCGACAAAGGTGCAATTAGCAATAGTGGGCGATGCATTCCAGCAGAATATACCGCCGCAATGCCAGCTTTCGGCTTTATTTTCAACGAAAAGACAGTTCTTAATCAATGGACTGGTGCCATTGCAGTATATTGAACCGCCATAGTAAGCAGCCATATTTTCGGTTATGAAGCAGTTTTTAATATCTGGCTCTGCGCCGTTGTCGCAGTAGATTCCGCCGCCATCCCATTGCGAATAGCAGCCGGTTATATTAGAGTCGGTAATTATCGGCGATGCGTTATTAAGGTATATACCGCCACCTTCCCAATACGCTTCGTTGCTGGAAATTGTACAATTTCTGATGTTCGGGTTCGTTCCGCTGCCCACATAAATACCGCCACCTTGCAATTCTGACACATTGCTTGCGATGAAGCAGTTGTAAATATTCGGGTCCGAGCCGTTATTGCAGGAGACGCCACCACCGCTGCCCCAAGCTGAATTCGTTGAGATTGTGCAACCAATAATATTCGGGTCTGAGTTGGTGCAATAGATGCCATTGCTGTTGTTACCACTTATCGTGCAATTGACAATATTTAAGTCTGAGTTGTTACAATAGATACCGTTGCTACTGTTTGAGCTAATTGTACAATCTTCAATCGTAGATGAGCTGTTCTGGCAATCGATACCTCTGCCTTCGTTCTGTGTAACTATACAGTTGTAAATCACAGGTGAGCTGTTCGAGCAATAGATACCACTGTCGCCGTCGATAATAGTAAAGCCGGCCAGTTTAGTGTTGGCAGTTTCACCGCTGTTAAATGTGACTACTGGGCCGACATAGCCCCCATGGGCGTGTTTCTTATTAAGAAAGGCAGATATATATGTAGTTCCTGGTTGCAAAGGGCCATAACTGGGAGGATTAAATATATCGCCGCTGCGCAAATATATTTTCTTGCCGTGGAAATTGACAAGTTCAAAATACCACATGTCCGCACCAGCTATTCCCACATTAGCTATTAGTGTATGTCCGTTAACGGTGAGTGCTGAATCGATCGCACTTTGAATACTTGGATAAAAAATCCCTGTATTTTTATTCAAGACAAGATGATATTGGGTTGTAGCAAGAGCTTTGAAAAGGTTAAGCCGCCCATCGGATACACATAGGCCAGGGGGTAATACTTTGTCCACTGTCCACAACAAAAGTGCTTTGACATCGTCGTTTGTCAAATTAGGGTTCATTCCTTTCATCAGCGCGCAGGCAGCGGATACGTGAGGAGCTGCCATCGACGTGCCACTCAAATAGTCGTAATTTTCCGCCACCTCGTCCGTGTCCATAGCACCCGTCGAATCTACTGGAGTAGTGCTATAAATTTCTTCACCTGGGGCACCTAAATCAACATTAGGGTCGCCGTAATTGGAGAACACCGACATATTGTCAAAGTGGTTCGTCGACAATACCGATATGATGTTATCAAGGTTAAAGGCTGCAGGAAAATTGACGTCGTAGGAACCATCATTGCCAGATGCTGCGACAAAAAGTATCTGCGCGTCACAGGCATCCCTAATAGCCCAATAAAGCGAATTATTGTATTCGGTTGCCCATGAGGCGTTTATAACATCGACACCCATCATAATAGCATATCTAATAGCATCGATAGCTGTAGTTACATCACCCACGCCACTCTCATTAAGAATCCTGAGAGCCATAAGTCTAACATTCCAGTTAACATTCCAGCTGACACCCGCAATACCCTCACGGTTATCACCTACTGCGCCAATAATTCCGGCTACATGAGTGCCGTGGTAATGTTCGTCGCAAGGGTCGAAGTCAGGCTCCACGAAATCATAGCCAAAAATATCATCGACAAAGCCATTACCATCATCATCGACTTCGTTAACGTCATCCGGCACCACAACGCCGGGTGTCCAGACCTCACCTGGATTTATCCACATGTTGCCTATAAGGTCGGGATGGTAATAATCGATGCCCGTGTCCGTAACTGCTACGATAATTTCGTTGCTGATGTTAATAGGGATGTCCCAGGCCTCGGGTGCATCAATGTCGGCATCGTAATATCCGCCGGTCTGACCGGTGTTGTTCAAAGCCCACTGGTTAACGAAATCAGGGTCGAGAGGTATGTAAGATAATCTGATTTTGTAATTTGGTTCAGCGTATAAAATATTAGCCGACCGGTTAAATCGGATGAGGGCACTCACGACGGACACACCTTCAGGTAGTTTTACAATGGTAAGACCGGGCACAATATCTTTATATTCTTTGGTCACGGACGAGTCGGTAATAATAAAATCCGAAATCGCGTTTTTTATAGCATGCTGTGTCAGTGGACCGACTAACACCGGTCCTTTTTTCGGCTGAACACCCGGTTTAGTGTCGGAAAAACGCACAAGCACCTCACCCTGCTTATAAGATTTGTCCCCATCTGGCGATAAATCATAGAATGGGAACCTGGTCAAATTGTCTGCTAATGCAAAACCTGTTGCTGACAACAGAATGAATGAGCTAATCAGCAACCGCCAGGTTCTGTGTTGTGTCCAGATTTGTCGTTCCATATCTTTTTGCTTCAAAAAACTATTGTAATTGTATTATTCCTTGAAGTCCCCGAACGCTTCATATTGCGTTTGGGTAACCTCACACCATCAATGCGTCACATACATAATTACGTGAACAATCATCAAAACCCTTATGGCTGCCCGAATTTTAGAATCCGCTTCCCATTGCGGCAATTGCCTCAGCTTCTCGCTCCTCTTGCAAAATGATAGTTGGTTTAACCAGTATTAGTAATATCTTCTGGTCCTTGACTGTGCTGCGATTACTAAATGCCCTTCCAATAATAGGTATCTTGCTCAATATTGGTACCCCTACCTCCTTTTCGATTTCAGCACTTATTTTTTGGCCGCCTAATAATAATGTTCCACCATCCGGCACGCTCACGCGTGTCATTACTTGTGATATCTCTGTTTCAGGTAGAGAATAAGGAAGCTCATAAACCTCACCAGTCGCAGTAACCCCTGGCGAATTTAACGTGCTCATGCGGAGCAACTCATTCAGCATAGCAATGATATTCAGCAAAACATTCTTCTTATCCGGCATAATGGTCGGAGTAATGGTAAGAAATGTGCCGGTTATGAACGCTTGCGGATAAGATGGTTCTATTTCTTCCACCGCTCCAGTTGGCCATGTAGGAACCAGAGTTCGTAAAGCATTAACGGGCAAGACATACCAGCCCTGGTTTGTTATCGAGAAACTAGCTGACTCGCCGCTCAGAACAGTAACTTTCGGAGCAGTCAGTGTCTTTGAATCCGTGTGGGCCTGAGTTGCCCTGAGAATAAATGCAACTTGTAAATCATCAAGTATAGAGCCATAACCCCCGCCAATCGAAACAGCTGGTTTGATACCACCTAAACTACCTGGAACCTTTGTCGGCTCATCAGGCGTGGTGGAAAAAGCGGAGGTCTGTGAGAGATCAAGCAGACCCCACTTGCCGCCTATATTGTACTGGAAATCGACATCCAGGCCGATATCTTCAAGGAAATTCTCACTCACCACTAAGAATCTGGCCTCGATAGAAACCTGATATCCGAGTGCCTTACGCATCCCGGCCAGTATTTTTTCAATCTCTGTATGAATCTCGCGTGCCTGGGAGACAACCAGCTTTTTAGGATTTTGCTGTGGATACAGTGTTATAGAACCGTCACCACCAGTATCTACCCAGCTATTGGGCCACAGTGATTCTATAGCATCCTCAATAAGATACTGCAGGTCTAGCGCCTGCATATAACTAAAAGCACCGCCACCATAACCGCCGCCGCCGCCACCATAACCGCCGCCGCCGCCACCATAACCGCCGCCGCCGCCACCATAACCGCCGCCGCCACCACCATAACCGCCGCCGCCACCACCATACATGCCCCCGCCACCGCCGCCCATGCCCATGCCCATCATCATTGGCTGGGTGTAATTTGCTGGCTGACCAATAATGTCGGTTATGTCATAAACACGAGTTTCAAGCTTGCTTGGAAGTGATTCTAACGTTGCTATCGTAATTACGCCATTCTCGACGGCGTAGCCAAGCTCTGCAAATCCTCCTGAAACCGCTTTTAATAAATTTTCCAATCCCGTGCCCAGACGAACCGCTGGCAGACCATCCATATTTATTTCAGTGCTCTGGTCAATCTCAGCTTTTTCCAGGTCTCGCCACAGCACAAATATCTTCAACGATGGCTCAACAGAGTTCTTGATTATTTCTATCGCATCACTAAAACGCGTTGTTGGTCTCAATGATGAAAGGTCAACAACTTTGTCCAATTGCTCATAGACTGCCGCGTCAGCCGGATCAAGTCCAATCGGCTCATCTGGTTGACGTGTTGGTTTTGTGATAATCTCCTTCCAGTTTTTGGGGTACCTTATTTCCTCAGCGTATGGAACTCCGGTCTCACTGGTTTGTAGAAGTATATCTGCCCTCTGTTTGCTACCCTCTTTCTCAAGCTCTAATTGCTTCCGGAAGAAAATCGTATCCTCCAGTGTATCCTTTAATATCAGCGCATCGTTGTTTTGTGGGTCTATCGCAAGCAAACTTTCCAGTGCACCAAGTGCGGCTTTATAACGCTGCTGTTTCTGATAAGCCCGTGCGTTTTCCATCAACGTCTTTATTTTTTCCTCTCTCTCGATTTCCATCTGTTCTCTAAACTGATGCTGTGCTTCAATCGCTGCTTCTCGTTTCTCTTGTTCCTCCTGCCCGGTCATTTCGCTCTTTGCCTCGTCTATTTTCTCGCTGAGTTGTTTCAACGTATCGCTGCATTGCTTGTAAAGTATGTCTCCAAGATACATCTGGTTTTTGCTCACGGTGAGTTCAGCCGATGCAACAATTTCTTGCGCCTTATCAAATTCACCCTGGCTTACATAGCTTTGAGCTTTAGCTATAGCATCATTGACAACAGCTTTGGTGTGGCTTTGTAGGATATTCCTTTTACGGTTAACCACTTCGATGTAGCTGCCTTCGCTTGTTACCGGCTCAGCAGCTTCTATCCCGGTTACCATAGGCGGTGAAGGGGCCTTTGGAATAATGAACTTTGGTCTGGTAGTCTTAGGTAGCGTACCAGCCCTTGGCGAGGTAGCCGCCGGTTTGGTTTTCTGGGCCAAAGTTTCATCTATTTTCTTCACATATTTTTCGGCTGTATTCACCATCGATTCTGGAATAAGGATGCTCTTCGCAACTTTAACAAAACCTTCACGAGCATTCTCCAATTGACCGGCGTGATATAATCCAATGCTGCGATAATAAAGGTCCACAATTTCTTGCTTTTGCAATTTCTCTTGTTCGTCTGTTTCCTTAAGCTTTTCTGTACCTTTTACTTCCTTTTCTTCTTCTTTGGCTAAAGCCATTATGTCTTTGACCTTTTCAGGAGATGCTTTGGCCTTGATTTGACCGTTTATTTTCTTAAGTGCCTCTGTGATTTGCGCCTGTTCCTCTTCGCGCAAGGATGTATAATTTTTGAGCGTTTCAAGATGTGCTTTTGCCTCGGCCAGATTATCTTGTTTGATTAATTCAGCGACCAGCTTATATGTCTCTGAGGTGCGTTTTCTCTCAAATGCAGCTACGCGCGTTTTTTCCAGAAGCTCATTTAATTGTTTACTCTCAGTAGTATTCAAATACTTCCCATAGCTCTTGGCCTGTGACAGGGATTTTTCTGCCTCCTCGAAAAGACCTTCGTTGTACTGGTTCGTCCCCTTCTGAATCCAGCTTTTAGCTATTTTATTGTATGCTATGTATGCGTCGGCTTCACTCGTCTGGGATTGAGTGACTTCTGTTACGAATACTGCCAAGAGCAAAATCGATGCCAGAGTCAACAACAAAGACCTTCTGACAAAAGATTCAGTAAGAAAGGTTGATTTGTTCAAAATTAACCTCCTGCCCCGAAAAAGTGCCTCCTCTGGAAGCTTTTCACACCAAATTAATCTTTATTTACAACCTCCTGTTTCAAAGTAAATTTCGACTTATTATCTTTAAGTGTATACAAAATAAAAGGAATTTGCAAGGAAAAAGTTGATTTATAGGTGCTTGCCCGATAATATCCAAATTGTAGTTTTGGCAAACTGAAAAGGTTGGGAAATCTGGGGGGAAATTTGCCATCTAAAAAGGGTTTTTTTTGTGGGCTTAAAACGGCTTTTGAACAAACCGTTAAATATAAGACGTCATAATCGAAGATTACCATTATGATGAAAAAAAATTTGATATTAGCTGTTGAGACCTCTGGCAGAGTTGGCTCCGTTGCAATAGCAACCGGCCGGCAGTTACTCGCTGAAGTTCGCCTCTCTGGCCCGATGAAACACAGCGCTGAACTCTTCCCTGCCATTCGCACCCTGCTCGACCGTTTTGGCCGAACGCCCGAAGAGATTGAGCAGGTTTATATTTCTGTCGGCCCGGGTAGTTTCACGGGCCTGAGAATTGCTGTTACTCTGGCAAAGGCGATGCGCCTGGCTGGCTCCGCAAAAATAGTTTCAGTTGATACCCTCGATGTCATCGCCGCCAATGTAACTCAAATGTGTCATTCTGAGCGACTTGTCCTTCGTAGCATCTGCGAAGGAGAAAGTGAAGAATCTCTACCCCACAATCAGAAATCAGAAATCAAAAATCATCAATCGAAAATCGTCAATCGAAAATCTTCAATTGCCAGAATTGCCCCCATCCTCGACGCCAAACGTGGCCAATTTTACATCGCTGTCTATCAAAAGCAAAAAGGTCTTTGCCACGAAGGACATTCGGCTGAGCTCAGTCGAAGCCACACACAGTCGCAAAGTAAAAAACTTAGAATTAAATATAAAAAAGACTTGATGCCTTTTGGAATTAATAATGAGAATTCGTGTCTTGGTGCCTTGGTGGCAGATAATGGTCTATGGAAAAAGATTCTTCCGGATTCCTTAATGACTGCTAAAGAATTTTTGGAGAAATTTGCCTGCAGGGAAAAATCAGTCTGGCTGCTCGGCGATGGCCTGGTATATCATAAGGACGAATTCAAAGCTGAAGGTGTTTGTTTTTTTGAGCAAGAGTTCTGGAGCCCGCGTGCCTCGAAGGTCCACCAGCTCGGCTGGAAATTGGCCCTCGCCAACCAATTTGACGACCCTTTGACGTTACGGCCTAACTATTTGCGCCCTCCCGAAGTTACTATAAAACCAAAATAAACCATCGAGTCCAATAATCACTAATCATTGCTTGTCCTGAGCAAAGTCGAAGGAATCAATTATCAATTAAAGGCCTGCTTTTTCGCATCTGCCGCTCAAAACCAAAAGGGATTAGCCCGCATATTTCACAAATCTTGGGAAAATACGACTTAATTTCTTGCTGCTTAAGAGATTATATGCATGGCTGAAATTTACACACTGTAATTTGCAGGAAAATAAGTAAAAACATACCGAACATCATAATTTTTTAAATAACAAACCTTTAACTCTCTGTGTTCTCTGTGGCCTCTGTGGCTTTTAAAAATCCAGGTTAGAGTTCTTTCGGATAAGACACAAAATCTTCAGCTACTAATTTCCCATCCTTGTAAACCTTCAGCTCTATCTGGTAGCGGTCTTTTGGATAAACGCTCAGCTCTAACTGCGACAAGCATTCTTTCTGCCGGCTCCGAACTTCAACAGAGCCGCTCTGGCAGGTTTCTGCTCTTCCGGCTTCACCGAGCTTTTTCGCTTTCAGCTCGTATCTCAAAACGCTGTCCTCAGGGGTATTATTGAGACAATAGCCATTTACCTTCAGATGACAATCTTCAGATTTAATAGCTATGCAGGCCTCGTAATCCCCGCCATTTTGGCAATGTGCCGAATCCTCGTAATGCCCCGAACAGCCGGAAATCCACATTCCGCTGATAACGACCAGCAGGATAAGCAGTGGTTTTTTCATTAGTTTAATAAGGCAAAGGGGCAGCTCACCCGAAAAGCCGGATGAGCTGTCCCTTTTATTCCTTACAGACATAGAGGACCAAATTCTCTGGAGCATTGTTGCTCCGCATTAACATTACTGCCGCACATACGCGTAGTGGGAGTTTCCAAGTTGGGTGACCGTGCTTGTACCATTACCATTCTGGACAGAGTCGACAATGTTGTTGTTGCCAGTTTGGATAACATTAGAAGTGTTCCAGTCATTGTGCTGTATTTGATAACACTGGTTCGAAGAACCTTCCTGTTTAACATGGGCGATGTTGTAGTTACCATCCTGCTTTTGCTCAGCCCAGTTGTTATATGCATCAGAAGCCGAATTCTGCAGAATCGTTGCAGTGTTGCTCCAGCCCTCCTGAATTTGCTCAGCATAGTTGTAAGATGACACCCCTGGCCCAAAACCGGAGCCACCGTCACCCTTCTGCTCGATTTTAGCGGTGTTATTTCCACCGTTCCGCTGGGTCTGATAAGCCTGATTGTTCTGTGAGCTTTCCGACTGGTAAATCTTGGCTTCACTGTTGTATTCGTTCTTCTGCTTCTGCTCAGCCGTGTTATACTTTGACCAGTTCTCCTGCCAAATTTTCGCCGTGTCACAGCTATAGTCGGTCTGCTTCTGCTCAGCTGAGTTCTTACCTGAATGATTCGTCTGCCAAATCTTCGCAATGCTGTCATCCTGGTTTAGCTGCTCCTGCTTAGCAGTGTTGTTAAACGAGGGGTGTGGGTTGTCCGTCTGTCGTATCTCGGCTGTATTGCGTGAGCCGTCCTTCTGGTACTGCTCAGCGTGGTGGTCGTCGGCGTTGTTGTTAATCTGCCATATCTTGGCTGTGTTGTCGTAGCTACCGCTGCCTTTCTGGTGTATGAGAGCCCACTGGTCGCCGGCGGAAGACTGCTCGATCCGAGCAAGATTGGTACAATTGCCCGTATTCTGCACTGTCCAAGCATCATGACTTCCTGGGCCGGTCTGAAGGATGACACTGGTGTCGCCCAAGGCCAATTCAGACACACTCAGGACAAACACCAAAGCTAATATCAGTGTTAAAATTTTCTTACACATAATTTAACCTTCCTTTTCTTTTTTACTTAAGCTTAAGCTATCAATTTAACAAAACATACTAATTCTCACCTTTGTTACTTAGCTTGCTTCTAATAACTATGTGTTTGCTTCATAGGCGACCTCCTTGTCTCCCCCCTTTCCTTTGCCGTCCCTGTCTCCCCCTTTACCTGTGACGGTTAGAAATCATTTACTCTCATTAGCATCCTGAACCTCCACTAAATTAGCATCCTGAACCTCTATTAAATTACCCGCACTGTCAAATGTAGCTATTTTTTCCGCCTCTCGCTTTTCTTCTAAATAATTTTGAATAGCAGGAGAATTAATATCTTCCGGATTTTTCAAACTCCAGACGCCGTCCAGTATCCCTTCTACAA
>CAZKYA010000021.1:0-19644 GCA_964556725.1 uncultured Pirellulales bacterium | reverse complement strand
ACTGAATATTATTGTTAACGCACTCAGATTTTAATCCAGGAACTATGTTTAATATGAAAGGCAAATAAAATGGATCAGCATCAGATGCCGTTACTTTAATATGAATATAAAAATTTTCTGTTGAATCTAAGTTTCCTTTTATTTTAATCGGCGCAAACTCAACAGTGTTTTGGGGTCCGAGTGGATTCGCACTAATAATATAACTTTTATCAGGTAATAATATCACCTCGCTATTTGATATTATGCTTGCCTTTTGCTCTTGCCATAGGCCTGCTGGCTGCAATTGAGAAATTCTATTAGGGAATTTTATGCTAAAAGTCAAATCATGGGCCACTTGATTCCCTCGGTTTCGAAGTGTAAAGATAAGGTTCTGTATTTCTGTAGTTGCTGGTATATTATATATGCATTTATCAGCAAGTAGGCGGTTATTCAAATATACTTGAAATGATGGCTCACGAATAGAATCATTATATTCAGATCGGAGTTGTTTAATTTCTGTTAACTCATTTGATGGTACAAGCCTTTGCCATACTTCTGCTATTACTAAACTAATTACCGCTCCTAAAAGAAGAGATAAAATCATGAATCCTTTAGGTTGATGCCACCAGCAGTATTTTGATCCACGTATTGCACCTTTTGTACAACGTGTCCCCGTCGACTCTACAAACGCCAAGCATTTCTTATTTTTGGACATTATTAACTTTGAAAATGGTATTACTGATTTAAGCTCTACAAATTATAATTTAATTTTAGGCATAACAATGATTATACAGTCTGTATAAAATTGGAAAGCTAGCCTGTTTCTTTCCGTTCAAGAAGTTCCCGCCGCTTCTAAACAAAACCTTCGATTTTCTCCCCGTCAGCAGTAGGTTATTAGGCAACCATAGATGAAACGGCGCACAGCTGTTTTGATCTATCACATTTTGGGAAACAACGAATCAATGCTGCGCTGATCCCCAACAAGCAATGACAAGTTTTCAAAAGAAGGCTTTTCGCATGGTGCAGCACCAAACGTTTGTGCGAGCTGTGAAGCAGCAGGAGAAAAATAGACGGTTACCGTGTTTTCTCTTAAGTCGTAGCGTGAAAAAACCGCCATATCAGTTGGATTGCCAGCCCTTGCGAACATCGGTAGAAATGCTTCCTGTATTGCGATAGAAGGTGCGTGTGCATCAACGCCATTACCAAGTTGTTTTGAAAACCATGTATCCATTCTTATTATCCTCTAACATAATAATATATAGCATTTATCTGCTGCTCGTCTGGCAAACGTTTCGTCAGTAAATTCGATTTTATCTCGCCGCTGTTTACCTCAAGGTATCTTGTCGAATTTTACCAAACTTGAGCTTATTTGGCAATAATGTATTGCTCATTCACCCATTAACTCATTTACAAAATTCTTCCAGTTCGCATTCCTCGCAGCGGAGGTTGTATTTGCCGGTGCAGCCCTCGGTTATGCCGACCCTGCTCAGTGCAAAATCATATTTCACCGGGTCAGATGGCTCAATCTCGGAAAAGCTTTTTGTTATTTGCAACGCCGCTGACAGGGAAATCGTTTTCATGTCGTAAAACCCTAAAATCCTGCATAATCTGCCCATATGAACATCGACCGGCACAATGAGCTTGGCTGCCGTAAGGCATCCCTTATGGGACTTATCAACGCCCTTCCATAAGCCCGTATCAACCTCATCATCTCTGACCATCCATCGCAGAAAAAGATTCAGCCGTTTACAGGCACTACCCCTCGGGCTACGGCTGGCTCCGCCCAGACGAGCTGCAGGACTGGCTAACAGATACTTCAATCCCCTGCTTACCTTTCGGCCTTTCTCTTTAGAATAGATTTCATACAGCGAATCGCAAAATCTTGACAGCGCAGGAATAATATTCTCATCGCTCTTGTTGTATCCTGACAAAAAATGTTTCTCGATACTTCCCTTTTTCTGTAAAACCTTTTGTAAAACCATAAATAAATCTGCAATATCCTTTCCTGTCGTGAAACGATGTTTGAAATTACGTAGCTTTAGCCGCTTAGCTTTATTAAAATCCCTCACAAATGCATAAGGACTTGCCCCCATTCTGCTGAATAAATCATTCAGGTCTTTTTCAATCTGCTGGACGCGGCCGTATGCAAGAACTGCTGATAAAAGCCCGGCCACCTCCATATCAGCCGGCTTTTTATAGCGATATACGAACTGCAACGGGTCCGGCTTTATACAATTACGATGGTTATACTTTTCATACAGCCGCTCCAACACATCTTTTATTTTAACCAGCCGTTTATTCACCAAGCACCGCTAAGATTTTCGATTCTCGATGTTCGACGCTCGAACCCAGTAATGAGCAACAAACATCAGGATTTGAACCTGTTCCAAATCCTAATACTCCTCCAGGTGACAGAATTCAGCATTTTCAAGCCAAGTCTCAGGGCGGGACACAAACTGAATTATATTCTCCAGCAAAAAATAGTGTTTCTTTTCTTCATCAGCCAATTTTAGAAAGATATCTTTTTGATATTTTTTTTCTACCTGATTTACTTTCTCCCGATAGAAATCCTCGCTTCTTTTTTCAATATCCTGGGCCTTTTTGTAAAGCTCGATTTCGCTGGTATCAAAATCAAATTTCTCATTAGACCCCTTGATTTGAACGAAGACATTCTTTGCATCAGCCAGGATTGCGGTTTCAGCCATTTGCGGCTTTTTGGTTTTCATTTCTTCTATGGTGTTATAATGTTTGACCTCATCATCTGCGAGCATTTTCAATATGGTTTTGACGCCCTTATTTTCAGTCTGGTCAGCCAACTGGCGATAGTAATCTTCGCCATCTTTTTCCATCTGCATCGCGTATTCGAATATATCCATTTTACTGCTTCCCTTCGTTTAGCAACTTAAGAAACGACCATGCACTACACATAACAGGACTGGCCAATAGGTTACTTAGCTGTTTACTCACCAAGCACCGCTGTCTTAAATTCGTCAAAGCCCATCTTCTCAATCATCGAGCCCAACCTCTGATGCGGTTTGGCGCTGGTTTTATAGAACTCGATAATCTTATCAACCATCTCAATCGCCTGCTCCTCTGAAAGTTCCGCCGCAAGCTCACGCGACAATCTCGGCTTGGCGCCGCCGTTACCGCCGACCAGCAGCTTCCAGCCCTTCGGCAAACCGACAAGGCCAATATCCTTGATGCAGGTTTCGGCGCATTGATTAGGACAGCCGCTTACGCCAATCTTGAGCTTGCCAGGCAACTCAAGTCCGTGATATTTTTCATCGAGCTTCAATCCCATAGCCAGACTATCCTGAATACCGCGTTTGCAAAACGTTGTTCCCGGACAGGCCTTGACGCTCCTGACGCACAAGCCAATCGCATAGCCCGGCGACATTCCAAGCTCAGACCAGACATTATCAACATCTTCTTCCTTCAAACCGACTATCGCAATTCTCGCAGCACTGGTTATTTTAAGCGCTGCCGCCCCATACTTTTCAGCCACATCGGCAAGTTTGCGCAGAGTTTCCGGCTTAACGACCCCGCACGGAATATGCGGAGCTACAGCATAGGTACGTTTGTCCCGCTGAATAATTACCCCTTTTTCACCGTCATTGAGCATATTCATCTCCTTGTTAATAAAATTATTCTTTGCGTTCCAGACACTCCGGTTGTTTACACAAATAGAAGCAAACTCAAAGCCATAACCATCATACCCGCAACCAAACCATAGGCCGCCAGATGAGAATGGCCGTATTCTCTCGCAGCAGGCAGAAGCTCATCGAGCGATATAAATACCATAATACCTGCGACCGAGGCAAAGACTATACCAAATACTACATCGTTAAAAAACGGAAAAAGGACGGCGTATCCAATCAATGCACCAGCCGGCTCAGCAAGTCCCGAAAGAAACGAGTAAAAGAACGCCTTATTCCTGCTTCCTGTCGCATAATATACAGGAACCGAAACAGCAATACCTTCAGGAATATTATGTATCGCTATAGCGACTGCTATTGCTATTCCAAGTTTCGTATCTTTAAGGGCGCTCACAAAGGTCGCAAAGCCCTCGGGGAAATTGTGAATCGCAATTGCCAGCGCAGTAAATAAGCCCATTCGGTAAAGATCCCTGAACTTGGCTGCCAAATCCGGCTCATCCATTTCCTCGGCTCTGTGAGCTTCGTGAGGATTTTCAAAGTCCGGCACGAGCTTATCTATAATGCCGATAAAAATAACACCGGCAAAAAAGGCCAGAACAGCAGCCCAGTATCCGCCGATTTGCCCAAGCTCAACAACAAGAGCGTCTTTTGCTCTTGGAAATATCTCAACGAATGAAACGTATATCATAACGCCTGCAGAAAAACCAAGGGCCACGGAAAGCAACTTTGTGTTGGTTCGTTTTGCAAAAAATGCCAGGGCACTGCCAAAGCCGGTTGACAGTCCCGCAAGCAGCGTCAGGCCCAAGGCTATCGATACGCTCTGAAATCCCATATCTTTATCGACTCACCTCGGATTCCAATAACTTTTTCCACCTGTTGATATGTCCATACTCGTCGGCCTGGTCCTTCTCGATGATTTTACGAGTATCCTCGTCCCAGTCGATTTTCTCGAGAAGCTCGGCATAATGATGAACGGCCTTCGTCTCGACCCAGATGCCTGTTTTGAGAATCGCCCTTGTGCCCATCAGCCGGGAAATAAAGCCAAAAGCAAAACCGACAAACCAGTACGCCAGTCTAATTATGCCGGGCCGCAAACCATATTCGTAAAGCTTAACCTGAAAATCCTGGTAGTGGGTCATCTCATTACACATAGCGGTAATCAACTGGCGGTTAAATTCGCAATCCTCTGCGGTAATCTGAAACCGGTAGATAGTTATTGCCATAAGCTCCAGCGTATGCAGTGTCAGAAGCCCTTTCTTTATGGCCTTTAACCTTGCAGGCTCGACCCCATCGCCTCTTGTCTTAAAATCCTCGCTGCGCATCTGAGGCCGAATAATTGAAATATCATAATTCGGCTGGTCTTGTGTCCTTTGGCTGCACATCTTTAATTCTTTTTCATCGCCTTCGATAAAAATCGTTCATCAGCTTTTTAAGATTTTTTGCCACTTTCGGCCATCGGATTCGATAAGCATATCTGCTGCAGAAAAACTTTCCGAACCTGCCGGATATTGATGAGGGACGGAAGCATCACTTTCCCAGTTCTGTAGTATCGGTGTCAATAATCGCCAGGCCACCTCAACGCTATCCTGTCTTGTAAAAAGCGTCTGGTCACCAACCATACAATCCAGAAGCAATCTTTGATACGCTTGCGGCATATCAACCCCAAAGACATCGCTGTACTTAAAATTCATATTCAACGTGCTCATACAAATCTTCGAGCCGGGCTGCTTCGCCTGAAAGCTCAAGGAAATCCCTTCCTCCGGCTGAATCTGGAACATCAGGATATTGGCAGGCATATCACCAAGGCCGGCTGAAACAAACATCGAATGCGGAACTTTTTTGAAAGTTATAGCGATTTCGGTGGCTTTTTTTGCAAGGCGTTTGCCGGTCCGAAGATAGAAAGGCACATCCTTCCACCGCCAGTTGTCGATAAAGAACTTCGCAGCGACGAAAGTTTCGGTCCTGGACCGGGGGTCAACATCGGGCTCTTCCCGATAACCGATAACCTGCCTGCCGTTTATCGAGCCGGGGCCATACTGACCACGAACGAAAAAATCGTTTATCTGCTCTGTTTTGAATGGTCGAATCGAACGCAGTAGTTTGACTTTTTCATCCCGGATATGGTCGGCATCAAACGAGGCAGGCGGCTCCATCGCTATCAAAGAAAGCATCTGGAGCATATGATTTTGAAATATGTCCCTCAGAGCACCCGCCTTGTCGTAATAACCGCCTCGATGCTCAACACCGACCGATTCAGCTATTGTAATCTGAACGTGGTCAACAAAATTGCGGTTCCAGACCGGCTCAAAAATAGCATTTGCAAAACGAAACATCAGTATATTTTGCACGGTGTCTTTGCCGAGATAGTGGTCTATACGATAAATTTGAGATTCGTCAAAACATCGATGGATTGTGTTATCCAGCTCGACCGCACTTTCCAGGTCGTCGCCGAATGGCTTTTCCACAACCAACCTGACCCGCTCCTGCGGAGGACACGACAATCCCGATGAGCCGAGCTGCTCTACTATTGTGCCATATAAAAATGGCGGAACAGCAAGATAAAAAATGCGGCTGCCATCAACTTTATGCTTCTTGTCTAACTTGGTAAGCTTGGCTTTGATGCTGTCATAAAACGCAGCATCGCTGTAATTGCCGTCTATATAGTAGAGCTTTTCTGTAAAAGAGCTCAAATCCCCCGCTGACGTATCACCGGAACTTTCCCTCATCGCCTCTTGTGCGACATAGCGGAAATCCTCGTCTGACAGTTTTTTCCGACCACAGCCTAAAAGATAAAACCTTTCGTTAAGCAACCGCCTTTCAAAAATCCTGAAAATGCTCGGAAGCAGTTTCCTTTGAGTCAGGTCACCAGAAGCACCAAAGACAACAAAAGCACTCGGCGGAGCTGTTACTTCCGCACATAGAATATCCTGCTGAATTACAGATGGCCGAATTTCCTGCATAGCGCATATCCTACAACTGTATGCTTAATCCTCAACGGGTTCAAACTCATCCTTGCCGGCTCCGCACTCCGGGCAGACCCAGTCATCCGGCAAATCATCAAAACTGGTGCCCGGCTCTATATCATTATCAGGGTCACCCACAGCAGGGTCGTAAATATATCCGCACATAAGACATTTGTATTTTTCCATCTTTATTTCTCCTTCCTTGGTTTTTTGTCTTGGTTTGGTCTTGATATAAGTCGCAGCCGTCTCCGGCGTCCTGCCATGCTTAACATCACGGTAATAAGTATATGTCATCGGCGCTACACTGTCGTCGATAGTCTCACAGGCCGTAATCTTGCCGATGAAGAGCGTGTGTGTTTCAATATCTATTGCGTCGGTAACTTCAGCTTCAAGAAAGCCCACCGTGTTATCGAGAATAATCGGCACGCCGGTTCGGCCTATCTTATATTTTACATTCTCAAATTTATCTATGTCCCTGCCGGTTCTGAATCCGAACCGCCCGATAAAAGACATCGGCGCCCGCTCCGACAGAATAGAGATGGTAAAAACCTTGCTGCCGAGAATGTATTCGTGGGTTAAGCATTGTCGGTTGACACTTACCGCCACCATCGGCGGCTCAGGCACAATTTGAAACACAGTATTGACGATGCAGCCATTGAATCTGCTGTTCTTTTTCGAACTGATTACACACATCCCGTAGCTCAACTTGAACAGCGATTCCAAATCTACCATCCATCTTTCCATAGACAGCTTTGCTTTGAGCAATTGATTCAAAATCGAGCTTAACCAACGATTAGAGAGACTTCAGTCTCTTTAGCAGGGTCGTAATATGGCTCAGTTCTTCCAAAATAATCGCCTCGACTTTGTCTCTGCCGGCCTTAACAGGCACTAAGTCCTTCAAGGTCAGGTAAAAAACAACCGACTCGTTTTCGGAATTCAAAGCAATCTCAATAATTTCTTTCGGCGTTTCTTTGCCGGTCAGTTCTTTTGCCGGGGTTATTTTCCCTTCATAACCCCGAGCATCGGCCATCGCCTGCAGATACAAAGCCGATTGATTATCAGGGTCGAAAATTGTCCATCCCTTTTCCCGACCGCTGAGCTGTTTTCTCATATCCTCGAAAGTTTTGAGGTGCCCATCCTCCATAGCAGCCATATCAAGCAGCATTTGTTTTGTCTGCTTGTCTGAAGAGTTTTTCGCTGCCTGGCGATAAAACTTGGCACCATTTCTTTCGATTTCTTCGGCCATTTCGAAGATTTCATCAGCATTAAATGTAATACTCATTTCTTACCCCTTCCATAATCCGTGAATATTGCAATGCTCGCGGGCAGTAATTTTAGCTGCCTTAATATTGAACACTGCCTCAGGTGCATCGCCAGCTTTTAGAAACTGTCGATAGGCCTTTCCGTCGGCAAGAATCTCAATCCATTCGATATGATGTTTTTCTTCCATCGGGTGAGGAACGCTACCGATTTTTACCTTGACGCCGCCGTCAATTTTTTCAATCACCGGCACGTGCTTTTCCTTGCCCACATCGGCGGTCTTTGCAACGAGAAGTTCCATCGGCTGACCACAGCAAACCAGCTCGCCAGCCCCGCCGTGAAGAACCTCTACAATATTGCCGCAAATATTACATTTATAGATTTGAAGTTTCTCAGCCATCGTCTTCTCCTTTCAGAATTTTTCTGTTTCGGCTTCCTATATTTAAGAATGCCCCGATTTTTCTAAACATCCTTTGGGACTTGCGAGCCTTATTATAACCCGGCTTTTTCTATTGTAAAAAGAATAGCTATTATCGCTGCACACACAAGCACCATTACAATCCATTTATTTAGCTTGAGCAATGCCGGCAGTGTAAGCTCACCGAAATATCCTTTTGCGAGAATCCCCTTTTCAAGTCTCGGATACACCGATGCAAAGAGCCAGGCACCCATCAGAGTTCCAGGAACTCCTCCAAATAATGCGTCAAGGGCTCCGCGGCCTACCGCACCTGCCAAAGTTCCGGGGCAATAACCGAGTATCGCGAATCCTATTCCGAAAATCAAGCCGCCAATTAAATCTTGTCCGATTGAGCCGGGCTTAATATGAAGCTGGGCAAGCCCTATACTATTAAGACAGTGCACCCCAACCATACCTGTTACCACGGCAGAGAGCATAATCTTGACAACGGTAAAATCTTCCAGCAGTAACTGGCCTATGATTACGTCATATCTTGTTACGCCTCCTTTATGGAGTAAAAACCCAAACAGGATACCGACAAGCAAACCGAGCAACAGCTGAAGATTTTTATTTAAATGAATTGTCTTTAACATATCTGACCTTCCTGCTTATATGGGAAACGCCTTGGCAATCAGCATTGCTGTGATAACACCTCCGACGAAAAAGCATATAGTTGCCAGCCAGCTGCTTACTGCCAGCTGAAGAGTACCGCTTATGCCATGTCCACTCGTACAGCCTCCGGCCCATCGTGCTCCAAAGCCCATAATGACACCGCCTAATAATGCTGCAAGCCATCTAATCCAAGGCGCAGCCCCCATCATTGCCTGCCATCGAGCCGGTACCCAGCAGAATTGAAACTGGCCGGAAAGCTTTGCCGAAATAAATGCACCAATTACAATCCCCAAAACAAGCATTCCCTCCCATGTGATGACCGGGGCAAATTTTTTGAAATATACTTTTTCCTCGACCTTGCTGCCCCTAAAAAGCTTCTCAACCATTCCGCTGGCTCTTGCAAAAGCTGTAGAACAACCAAGAGGATGGTCTGAAAGAAGAAATGCCAGCCAGCTTAATATCCCTATTCCGAAACCCACTATATACGCAGGCCATTGCTCTGCCCTGAGCCATTCCATAATTTTGCCTCTGTCTTAACCTTTTTGTTTATTCCCCAAACCAGGCACATGCGGTGCAATACATACAGGACATTCTGAGCTATACCCTGCAGCACTATAACCTGTCATACCCCCGGCTACATTATAAACTTCTTTAAAACCCCGCTGTTTGAGGATACTCGCACCTAAACTTGAGCGGTGTCCAGTGCTGCATATCAAAGCCGCCGGTTTATCTCTGTTTAGTTCTTTGTAGCGGTTTCTCAGGTCGGCAACAGGAATATTAACCGCACCAGAGATGTGATTGCTTTCAAATTCGCGAGGCGCTCTGACATCAACCAAAGTCATTCCATCACCTTTTGTCGTTATCTGGTGTAGTTCCTCTATAGATAGCTGGCAGATGTGCTCCATTGGCAAACCGGCAGCTGCCCAGGCAAACATCCCTCCTTCAAGATAACCGCCCACTTTGTCAAGGCCTACACGTCTAAGCCAAACGGCGGCCTCCTGTGCCTGCTCGAATGAGTCTCCAATTATTAAAATTTTCTTTTCAGGCGGCAGAATCCAGCCGGCGAAAGTGGCAAAATTGCCGCCAAAATCAATGTGGTAAGCTCTGGGTATATGTTGTCCGCCGAAGGCCTCATAGGTTCGAATATCGAGTAAGATACTATCCTGCGAGCCCATTATCTTCTTGAACTCGGCAGGCCAAACCGGTTCCAGGGGGTCAAGCACTCTTACGAGAGCCGGTCCTTTGCCATTTATTGCACTGCATCGGCTGAAGTGGTCAGGAGCAGCAGGCATATTCGTTGTGAGAGACTCAATAAATTTGTCTTTGTCATTAATCGACAAAGCAGAATTGTATTTTTTCTCGTAGCCAATTGTGCTTGTACGCTTTGCCCCCATTGCTCTGCCACACAAGGAGCCTGCTCCGTGCGCAGGATAAACTTCACAGAAGTCCGGCAGTTTCAACAATTTGTCGTGCAGACTGCTATAAAGCTTCTCAGCCAGCTCTTTTGCCCTGCCGGGAAACAAATCGGGCCTGCCTACATCGCCGACAAAGAGAGTATCGCCGCAGAAGACGCATACAGGTTCAGCCCCCCGTGCCTTATCTGTTACGACATAACTTATATGTTCAGGAGTATGCCCCGGCGTCTCCAAGACTTTTATTTGGATTTGCTCAATCTCGAAAGTGTCTTTTTCTCCAACCGCAGTATGTTTAAAAGAGCATTTGGCCGAGCGAGGAGCGTAAATTACAGCGCCTGTCTTTTCAGCCAAATCCAGATGCCCGGAAACAAAATCGGCATGAAGATGCGTCTCTAAGATATGTGTAATCTTCATTCCCATATCTTTGGCTGCCTGCAAATAAATACCAACATCCCTGCGAGGGTCTACTATGGCACAGGTATTTGTCCCTCCAAGTAAATATGAGCTATGGGCCAGTCCTTTTACAAAAAATTGTTGTACAAACATTTCTCATCTCCTTAACAACGTAATTTTAACTTGTTTTCTTACCTTTCCGTATCCATAAAGAACTATTTTTTAGTAGTTAGTTGCTTCCAGTTCAAAATGTGCCTGCGGATGTGCACAGGAAGGACAAACATCAGGAGCTTCTGGCCCCTCGTAGACATAGCCGCAGTTTCTGCAGACCCATCTTACTTTTCTTTCGCGTTTGAATACAAGGCCTTTGCTTATATTTTTAGCCAAGGCAAGGTACCGCTGCTCATGGCGTCCCTCAGCAACCGCAATATTCCTGAAAACCTCGGCGATTTCGCCGAAGCCCTCTTTCTCCGCCACATCCGCAAACTCCGGGTACATCTGTGTATTCTCGTAATGCTCACCTGCTGCCGCTGCCTTCAAATTCTCAAGCGTGTTGCCAATGACGCCAGCGGGAAAAGCTGCAGCGATTTCCACTTCGCCGCCCTGAAGAAATTTGAACTCGCGCTTGGCGTGCTCTTTTTCCTGATTGGCGGTCTCCTCAAAAATGGCTGCAATTTGTTCATAGCCCTCTTTTCTTGCCTGGCTGGCAAAATAAGTATAACGATTTCTTGCCTGAGACTCGCCTGCAAACGCTGTCAATAAGTTCTTTTCAGTTTGTGTGCCCTTAAGATTCATTTACAAACCTCCTTTTACAATAATCACAATCTTTTCGCAATTCATAGAAATACTACAGCTCTATTTTCTTTATTATATCCTTTAATGTCTCTGCCGAATGTCGCAGCTGCTCTTGCTCAAGAGCGGAAAGCTCAAGCTTTAAGATTTTCTCCACGCCGTTTCTGTTGACCATACAGGGTACACTTAAACATACATCTTCTATGCCATAGTAATCGTTGATAAAGGTTGAGACAGGCAACACAGAATTCTCATCCCTTAATATAGCTTCGACAATCTTCACCAGCGCCAGGCCAATAGCATAATAAGTGGCGCCTTTTACTTCTATAATTCTGTAGCCGGCGTCTCTTGCCTGCTCAAAAATTTTGCCCAGCTCTTTCTTATAATCACAGCGCCCATTACAGACCGGACAATATTTGGCCAGCACCATTCCACCTATATTGGCGTGGCTCCAAAGAGCAAGCTCTGTATCACCATGCTCGCCAATAATATAAGCGTGGACATTCCTCGGGTCCAGGTGGCAATGCTCGCTTATTAAGTATCGAAATCGCGAGGTATCCAAAACGGTGCCCGAACCTATAACTTTAGTCTCAGCATAACCCGATATCTTTAATGTTATATACGTGAGAATATCCATCGGATTTGAAACAACTAACAATATTGAATCTTTAGCAAACTTTACTATTTTAGGTATGATGTCCTTAAAGATTTGGACATTTGTTTGAACTAAATCTATTCTACTCTGGCCTGGTTTTTGTTTAGCACCCGCGGTGATAACAACAACATCAGCTCCTTCGCAGCCCTCGAATCCGGCAGAATATATATTTACCGGCTGAACGAAACTGGCACCGTGACTTAAATCCATACATTCACCTTCAGCGCGACGCCGGTCTATATCGATAAGAACTATCTCTCTGGCAACTGCCTTCATCATCAAAGAAAAGGCGAAGGTGCTGCCCACATTTCCAGCCCCTACTATGGCAACTTTAGACCTTGATATCTGCATTTTACCTCTCTTGAAAAACATACAATGCGACTCTCACATAAAACCATTAAGATTGTTATCTGCCGGAGCACAAATCACAAATCCCCTCAAAATATGCAGTTTTTCTCAATACTCTAAATCTCCCGCTAATGGTTTTGGGCACGGATATATTGTCAAACGGCTTATGATGAAAATCAATGATTCTTTTGCATTTTACACACTTAAAATGCTGATGGCTTTCCAAATTGCCATCAAATCGCTTGGCATCGCCTGAACCTTCTACTACAAAAGCCGCACCAATCTCATTCAGAGTCAAAAGCGTCCTGTTCACCGTATCTAATGATATACTCGCAACCTTCCTTTTTACCTTTTTATACAGAATCTCTGCTGAAGGATGCCCATCACTTTTCAGAAGCTCTCTATATATAGCTATCCGCTGTGGCGTCGCCTTTAAACCAACTTCCCTGCATAGATTAACAAACCTGCTGGTCTTCTTATCCAGTTCTGCACAACTGATTTTCTCTTTAATCTTTTTCATAATTACTACTATATAGTATTTACTCCTATTTGTAAACTCCGTTCTCAAAATTTTGTAAAAATTTTTTCAATCTACTTCAACTCCACAAACGCCCTCTTTTAGCCCTTTACTCTTTTACACAAACAGGCCTCCCTGCCAGAATGCGACTCTCTTTTTAAGGCCAATAGTGAACAAGCCCTTCTTCACTGCGCTTTTTTAGCAACACGGCAAACACTTTAATATTATGCCCGGACCCCTGATGCGGATTATATTCTACCACAACTCAATTGATGGATGTCATTACTTCGAAACAAGCAATCCAATTCCATCAACGCTCCGGATTCCGCATCCCCCATTCTTGCTTTCGCAAGAAAGCACGGGGGCTTAAAATGACAATTCATCAAAAAATGTATAATGGAATAACACTCCGAAATTATGCTATATTTTAACACCGAGTCGAAAAGGTTTTTAGCCCTAATTGGGGGAAGTGTTACTCAACTTTTTGCCTAAATAACCCAAATCAGCTAACTTCCTGCTGTTGCCTCTTATGAAAGCTCTGGACTGGCACTGAGGTAGGCCTTGACCGTGAAAAAGCTTGCCCTGAGAAAGTAAGAAAAGTGATTGGTGCTAAAAAAAAGACTCTCTGCAATATTCACACTCAAGTTAAATAACAAATGAAAATTTCCCCCTGCAAACAGAATTGCCCTATATAGCTGCTAATAAGACATTTATAATTTCCGCTGCTTCAAAATCCTTCAATTATCGGTCTTTAGATATTACCTACTTTTACTACGCGGCTATTTACGGTAATTAAAAACAAGAAAAACCAATTTTTTTTAAAAAATTATTTGACAGGTCTGTCACACCTTGTTAGAAAATTTCATGAAGCGGTAAGCACAGGTCTAACAGATTCAAAAAGACCTTTGCCTCCGGAGCGTCACTGCAAATGCTTAATTGCAGGACGCATTTTGTTTTCAGTAACGCTGGCCTTATTGTGTACTGCTCAAGTAAAGTCGTCATCAACTGTTCAATAAGGGCTGAACTTGGATAAGTTAAAACAACAGATCCGCGATAAGTCAAAGGAGTCTGGCTTTTCGAAGGAGGTAAACGCAGGAGGCAACAGTGCGGGGATTAAATCCTACCAATAGCTGCATCTTAGAGGGATGTTTCTGCTGTATAAAGCCTTCAGAAATCCGAATACACATCTAATATATGAACGGGTAGTATCATGGAGGCAAAAAGAAAAAAACGTTCAAGCAAAGAAAAGCAAGAAAATAATGAAGGGTCAAAAGGTCTTCTCGAAAGGCTGCGGGAGCAATTATATTCCTCCAACGGCTCAATCAGACGACAGGCCGGTTTCAACTTATCCTGGATGCAGGAAGACGGCTTAGAAATTCTAAAGGGGTCTTTGTTTGGCGATGCTCCTACACCGACGAAAAACGCAGCCGCATACGGCCTGAGAAATATGCGCGGCAGAATGAAAAAAATGGCATTAGAAACTCTTAAGCAAGGGCTCCAACACCAGAATAGTTCTGTCAGAGAGGTATGCACTAAAGCTTTGTTATTAATGGGGGAGAAAACGCCGGAAAAAATACCTGCAACAAAGACAGCAGTAAGAAAACTAAAAATCAAAGAGATTCCGAAAAAAGCCGGGCCAAAACGAAAGACTACTTTCGAGAGAACAACCCAACGCAGGCCATCGAAAAGATAAATACCCTTTCCTGAAAAAACAAAACCACAAACCAAAATGTAAAAAAACGACACTAATGCTCTGTCGCTACTCAATCAATGATTACCTCTCTGCAGGAACCCATACAAAGTGAAAATCAGTCTGCCTGCTGCGGATTAAAAAATTGTTTTACAGTTCATATCAAAAATTTTTAGACAATCAAACGCATTTTGTTACAAAAGAACAAAATTATATAAGGTCGCTTATTATGGCTACATGCAAAAAATGCGGCAGGGTCTCTGAAGGAATAGCCAAAGTATTGTCGCTTTGCAGCCAATGCATTCGCAAGGCCAACAGCCAATCCCTAACGGAAATTGGAGAAATTCACGCTCTAAGCCGTGAAAGATTTGGTCTTCCTGATTATCCACCATCGGCCTCCGGCGGCATCCAATGTAAGCTCTGTCAAAACAAATGCAAAATCCCCGCTGGTAACCGGGGATATTGTGGAGTGCGCAAGAACAAAGATGGAAATTTGATGGGTGGCACTGCCGAGGCCGCTGTGGTCTCGTGGTATTACGACCCATTACCAACCAACTGTGTCGCTGATTGGGTCTGTGCAGCAGGCGGTGTCGGATACCCCAAATGGGCGTATCGGCCGAAGACGGAACAGGGCTACTTGAACCTGGCGGTATTCTATCAGGCCTGCACATTTAACTGCCTGTTCTGCCAGAACTGGCACTATCGAGAGCGTTCATTATCGAATCAAACACACACCGCTGCCGAGCTTGCAGAAAGCGTAACTCCAAGCACCTCTTGTATCTGTTTCTTCGGTGGCGACCCAACGTGCCAGCTGCCGCATGCATTAGCTGCCTCAAAGTTAGCACGCAGACAAAATAAAAAGCGAATCCTGCGCATCTGCTGGGAGACAAACGGCTCTATGAATCCTCAACTGCTTGACAAAATGATGGGCTTATCTCTGGAAAGTGGCGGCTGCGTAAAGTTCGATTTGAAAGCTATGGACAAAAATATCCATCTTGCGCTTTGCGGCGTTGACAATAGCCGCACTTTTGAAAATTTTGCTGCTGCCGCTCGAAGGATACCGGAAAGGCCGGAGCCGCCGCCACTTATCGCCAGCACGCTTCTTGTGCCTGGCTACATCGATGCGAAGGAGGTTAGAGCCATAGCATCGTTCATCGCCGAGCAGGACCCAAATATTCCATACGCCCTTCTCGGCTTTCACGGCGATTTTCTTATGACGGATTTGCCAGCGACATCCTGGAAGCAGGCAGAGACGTGCCTTGAAGCCGCCAGGGAAGCAGGCCTAAAACGCGTGCGTTTGGGCAATATCCACATACTTCGTTAAGGCACCAACGATTGAATATAAATCCGGCTAACGTAGAGTTCTTATGAAAATCAGCGTTAAAAAGTCACCGCAAATTTTCACCATTGGCCATTCCAACCGTTCGTTTGAGGACTTCTTGTCTATCCTGATGGAATTCAACATCCAGATAGTAGCCGACATACGACGCTATCCCAGCTCACGCAAGTTCCCACATTTCAACCGTGACGTTCTATCTAAACTCCTGAACCGGGAAAACATCGAGTACCTCTGGCTTGAAGCCCTCGGAGGCCGAAGGCATGCTCCCAAAAATGATAAATCACCAAACACCGGCCTTAAAAGTATAGGATTTCGTAATTACGCCGACTATATGTCAACCGACCAGTTCCAAACAGCCGCACAAAAACTTCTTTCGGTCGCTGCGAAAGCAAAAACAGCGATTATGTGTGCAGAAAAATTTTATTGGAAATGTCACCGCCAGCTTCTAAGCGATTATCTTTTCGCACAAGATGTAGAAGTGCTGCACATTATAGAAGTGAACAAAATAGTTCCCCATAAGCTAACCCCCGGCGCCGTTATTACCAATGACTCCAAAGTTATTTATCCCTCGCCACAATCCAAACAGAAAAAGATACTCTTTGACTCCTGACCAAGAACAAATACTGTGCAAACCCCATTAGAGGCAACATCTCTAATAGGGCAAACATCAAACAAAACCACAAAATGTAAAGGCCTGCATTTTGAGTTCACTTACAAAATGCAGGCCTGAATACAATATTTAACAAAACCAAATTTTAAAATCTAAAACTCTACACTCAATACGCAAACAGGTCCCTTAATCAGCAAACTTCACAGAACAACCATAGGGTTTACTCTCCACAACGCTCACTGGTTTACCGTCGGTAAGCTCCGCAAGGGCCTTATCAACGTAGTTGATTGCTTCTCCTTCTACTCTGCCCATCGGTGAATTATCAATCGCTCCCTGATAGGCGATATTACCTTCGGCATCTATGACAAACATATGGGGTGTTGTTTTAGCACCGTATGCACGACCAACCTTGCCATCCCTGTCATCCAGTATCGGGTACGACAGCTTATGCTTTTGAGCAAACTCATTATTCGCCTCTGGTGTTGTGTGACTCGTGCTATTTATCGCAAGCCAGACAACATTCTTGTCTTTGAACTTATTAGCAAGCCCGACCATTGTAGATACTGTGTCGTAATGGTATCTGATAAAGGGGCACTCAAAATTGAACCACTCCAGCACTACAATTTTGCCCCTGTAGTCAGAAAGACTCACGGTTTTTCCGTCAAAGCTGTTCAATGTGAACTGCGGTGCTTTCTTTTCAGCTTTCATTTCTTCAACACTCCCCTCTTGCCTTGGGGGTATTGGAGGCCTTTGCTCTTCTTCCGGCGGCATACCTCTAAAGCCCCTCCGTTCTCTGCCAATCACTTCGAGACGCCGGGCCGTTTCCTCGGCTTTTTCTTTCACCGCCAGCTCGCGAATCGCCTTGAGCTCGCCTGTGCTTACTATGACCAGCTCCTCACCTTCTGCCGGGGGTTGTCTTTGACCTTGTAGAATCGCAATTTGTGCTATAATCGCCTTGAGAGTTTTTTGCCGTTCTTCACGCACTTTCGAAAAACTTTCTCTTAACTTCGTTCTTTCTTCCTCAGAAAGCTCTTGAAATGGCCTCTGGTCGTTGGAATCCATCGCTTCTATGCCGGCTTTCAACTTCCCAAGTTGCTCTTCAATCGCTTTGATGGCTTTGAGTTGCTCCTCACGCCTGGAGCTAAATCTTTCGCGCATCCGGGCACTAAACTGTTCCCTCTCCTGCTCCGACATACTCTCCCACCGTTGCCTCATCTCCTCTCGCCTCTGTTCTTCTGAACTGACTTCATCCTGTCCAAATGCAGCCCAAACCACTGCCAAAACTACCAGAGCAATGACCATTAAAATTGGGTTTCTCTTCATAATACTAACCTCCCGAACCAGCTAAAACGTAACAATTTAACTAATCCCAACCCTGGGAATTAACTTTTGATGATACATAATCACACCGTTCTATTAAGGACGCAAATAAAAAATAATAGAACTCTCTTAGCACTTAACCTATGCTAAAAGCTTATCAAACTTCTCCCATACTTCTGTGCTAAAGCGAACTGTTCCGATAGATACCAGAGCAGCTCGTCTGTAGTAACTCAACTGTCGCTACTATAATCAAACTTTCCATCAAAACTAACTAATGTAAATTCTGGCGCTCCTCTACCTCACTTTTCAACCTCTGCTTTTTTCTCCTCTTGACCGCCTGGAGTATTCGGTCCACCTGGTGCTCCTAGGCCACGTGGACGACGCAGACCCTCTGGAATATCTGAAATGGTCGGCCTTGGTCCCATCGGTCCGCCTATAAAGCTCCTTTTGCCACTACTAAGCATTTCAATACGCCGGGCTGTTTCCTCGGCTTTTTCTTTCACCGCAAGCTCCTGAATCGCCTTGAGCTCTCTTGTGCTTACTATGACCAGTTCCTCACCTTCTGCCGGCAGCCTTTGGCCTTGCAGCATTGCTATTTGCCCTATAATCGTCTGGAGCACCGTCTGTCGCTCTTCACGCGCTTTCGAAAACTTTTCTCTTAACTTCGTTCTTTCTTCCTCAGGTAAATCTCGAAATGGTCTCTGGTCGTTGGAATCCATCGCTTCTATGCCGGCTTTCAACTTCCCAAGTTGCTCTTCAATCGCTTTGATGGCTTTGAGTTGCTCCTCAGAACCAAATCCCCGGCGTCTTCCGCCGAATCTTTCACGCATCTGGGCCCTGAGCTTTTCCTTTTCTTCCTCCGACAGATTCTGCCATTTTTCACGCATTTGGGCCCTGAATTTTTCTCTTTCCTCCTCAGACATACTCTGCCATTTCTCTCTCATCTTGGCTGTTTCTTCGGGAGAGAGCATTTGAAACATTCTCCAGTCTTCACCTTCTCGAGGTCGCCGCCGTCCGGCCTCTTCCTGCCCAAATACAGTCCACGCGGCAGCAAGAATCACAAGGACAGCGATGGTTGAAACTAATAACCTCTTCATAATACTTACCTCCAATATAAGTTAAAATGTTACATTTCAACTAATCCCCACTTCGGGGTTAGCGATTTATTGCACACATCATCATATTTAATCGGAAAAGACGCAAATACAATACCTTTTATTGCAACAAAAACACGAAAAACCACTGTAATCTGCAATAAAGAATTCTAAAAGCAAAAACTCAAAGCACAAAACTGCCGGACTGCGTTTATCAAGCAGGATTTATATTGAAAACCGGCTGGACAATGATATGGTATAAAAGTGAGAATTAGTAGCGGTTTGTGGTTCATTGTTCGTCGCTTGTGACCCCATAGGGTATCAGGAGATTAGTGAATTAGAGACTCGTGCTACGTAGCGACTACGCAGAGTAGCAATTAGTTAATTGCATTGTTAAGCGGAGAATATTATGAGTAATCTACTATATATCAAGGCGTCGCCGATGGGGCAGCTCTCCTACTCAGAAGCCATCGCGGAGGCATTTATCAAATCATACAAGCAAAGCCACACAAGCGACAAAATAAAGACAATTAATCTTTTTGAA
>CAZKYA010000020.1:5725-20141 GCA_964556725.1 uncultured Pirellulales bacterium | reverse complement strand
TGCCAGCTCATCTGCAACTAAACTACGGCAAACCCCTCGATTCCACCCACCGTGATGCCCTTCGCGCACAAATCATCCGTTCCGCTTTGAATGGTTAGTTGGACCGCAGAGACCGCCAAGCTCACGAAGAAATGCAAACATCAAAATGTAAATATCAAAATTACATATAAAAATGTAAAATTATTTTCCCTCCATTTCTGTATTTTACTTTGAAATTTTGCATTTTGCTTTTTAATTTTTGATTTTAAGCGTTCTCACCGGTTAATTTTTCTTCTCAGCATCAACAAGCCAAAACCGAGTAGCATTATCGTCCCTGGCTCCGGTATCGTCGCTATCCAACCCTCGTAATATCCATCCGGGTTTTGTCCGTAACCAACAATCGTCAAACCATCGGTGGATATGCCTTCTGCTGAACTCAATTTCCAGCCGGTTAGATCTAAGCCGTAATCGTTTACCAGGACATCTCTCAAATTCCGCATACCTTTATCGGCATCCCAGATAAACGCCTCACTATAGCCTAAGACCGAGATGCTGTCTCCCACGACGACAGAGCCGTCGGCCGATACACCATATGCCTCGCTGTAGAAATAGCTGCCCGGTAGGTCGCCCAAGCCCTCCATTCCACCGTCGGATGTCCAGCGGAAGGCCTCGGCGGCGCCCGAGGCCGAGCTGCTGCTTCCAACGACGACCGAGCCATCAGCCGAGACGGTCTCCGCCAAGCTCTGATAACTGCCTCCCGGCAGGTAGCCCAGACTGACCATTGTGCCGTTTTCCCAGCAGAATGCCTCCTGGCCCAAGGCTGATTTTCCATATCCCACGATGACCGACCCATCGACCGAGACGCCAGAGGCCTTGCTGCGGAAGCTGCCGCCTGGTAAGTCGCCTATACCGTTCATCTGGCCATTTTCCCAGCGGAACGCCTCCCTGTCATAGTAGCCCGAGGCAGCCGAACTGCTCCATCCCACGATGACCGAACCGTCAGCCGAGACACCATAGGCGGTACTCGTAAAGTCACCTCCTGACAGGTCACCGAGGCCAACCATTTCACCATTTTCCCAGCGGAAGGCTTCGCTATAAGAGCCTGAGGCCGCTGAGCTACCCCCTCCCACTACGACCGATCCGTCGGCTGAGACACCATACGCACTGCTACTGAAGTACCCTCCCGGCAGGTCGCCAAGGCCGGTCATAACACCATTTTCCCAGCGGAAGGCCTCATAGCCCGAGGATGATCCGCTTGTTCCGACCACAACCGATCCATCGGCCGAGACGTCCCAAGCTAGACTTTCAAAGCTCCCCCCCGGGAGGTCACCGAGGCCCTGAAAACTCGGCTGGTTCACTGCTTGCGCGTCAATGGCGAGATAGCTAAACAAAAAAACCAGAATTGTCAAAATAATCGATTTGCTTTTCATCATCCTTCCCCTTAAAAAAACCGCTTATTATTTCGCTCCAGCTACGCCGCTTAGAGCGTTCACAATCACGACAACGGTCATTGCTTCGTCCCCCTGCGGCGAACTCACAACGACGATGGTTGAAAACAAAATATTAGCGAGGGGAAAATTCAGCAGAGGCAGGATTTCCCTCCTCCATTCGCCGCCCTTTATATATCATAATTCAGCACAAATTGCAAGAGAAAAACGGTGTTAATCTGTATAAATCAGCGTCTAAAAACAATGTTTATCCATGTCTCTTTCCTTTTTATTCTTGCCAATTCGTGTTAATTCGTGGTTGATTTTCTTCTCTGCGAGAATCCAGCATCGAGCATCGAGTACCAAGTATCGAGAATCGAATTTTCCTGCCAAAATGGCACTATTAACGAGAAGACAGAAGCCAGTCCGCAGGACGCCTTACGGCGAAAACAGTAATCAGAAAACCTAACCTCTTGAAATGAAAGAGTTTAACTTGCTCAAACAGATTGTGCTTGACTTCTGGCACGGCCTTTGCAATCTTTCCTGAATACTGGTAATATATTGTCTTGTTAAACGCAACTCGACATACGCAATACGTAAATAACGAAAAGGAGATAATCATGGCTAAAATCATTGGCATAGATTTGGGAACTACATTTTCGGTAGTTGCTGTAATGGAAGGCACGGCGCCAAAGGTTTTGATAAACTCATCCGGCTCTCGACTTACCCCTTCGGTTGTTGGCTTTACGGACAAGGGTGAACGACTTGTCGGCCAAATCGCAAAGCATCAGCAGGTAACCAATCCTGAAAACACGGTTTATTCCATCAAACGCTTTATGGGCAGACGGCATAAAGAAGTCGCAACAGAGGAAAAAATCGTGCCTTATAAAATCGTCGGCGGACCGGACGAGCTGGTCAAGGTCGAGGTGCGAGGAGATAAGCAATATACACCTCCAGAAATATCCGCTATGATTCTTCAGGATTTGAAAAAGACCGCCGAAGATTATCTTGGCGAAAAGGTCACCGACGCTGTTATTACTGTTCCGGCTTACTTTAATGACTCCCAGCGTCAGGCCACAAAAGATGCTGGCACAATTGCCGGCCTGAACGTCCGCAGAATTATCAACGAACCCACTGCTGCGGCTCTTGCTTACGGCGTCGAAAGGAAAAAAGACCAGAAAGTAGCCGTATTTGACTTTGGCGGCGGCACATTCGATATCTCAGTCTTGGACATCGGCGGCTTCGGCGAAGAAGGAGGTGTCCTTGAAGTCCTCAGCACGAACGGTGATACGCATCTGGGTGGTGATGACCTCGATGCGGTGCTGATAAACTATATCGCCGATGAATTCAAGAAGAAAGAGGGCATTGACCTGCGAGAAGACCCGATGGCACATCAACGACTTAAAGAAGCCGCAGAAAAAGCAAAGTGCGAACTGAGCAGTCAGCTTGAAGCTACAATCAATCTGCCATTTATCACAGCCGACGCAAAAGGCCCAAAGCATCTTCAGATGACCATCACCCGCAGCAAGCTTGAGGCCTTGGTTGCACATGTTCTGGAACGCCTAAAACAACCCTGCTACAAAGCGATGGAAGACGCCAAATTGGAACCCAAGGACATCTCCGAGACCCTGTTGGTAGGCGGCTCAACAAGAATTCCAAAGGTTCAGCAAATAGCCAAAGATATCTTTAAAAAAGAACCAAACAGAAGTCTCAACCCCGATGAGGTTGTTGCCCTCGGTGCTGCTATCCAGGCAGCGGTATTAGCTGGCGACGCTGGCGTAAAAGATATACTGCTTCTGGATGTTACCCCGCTTTCGCTTGGCGTTGAAACCCTCGGCGGAGTGATGACAAAACTTATCGAGCGAAACACCACCATACCCACCAGCAAAAAGGAGATTTTCTCTACCGCTGCAGATAATCAGACCACTGTTGACATCCATGTGCTTCAGGGTGAGCGTGAATTTGCCGCAGACAACCGCACACTCGGCAGATTCCAGCTTTCCGATATTCCGCCGGCCCCGCGGGGCATCCCACAGATTGAGGTCGCTTTTGATATCGACGCAAACGGCATCTTAAACGTGGAAGCCAAAGACCTCGGCACAGGCAAGCAACAGTCCATCCTCATTAAGTCCAGCTCCGGAATAAGCGAACAGGAGATTGATAAAATGAAAAGGGAGGCCGAGTCACACGCCGCAGAAGACAAGAAAAAAAGAGAGGTCGTGGACCTGAAGAACCAGGCCGACCAGCTGCTTTATTCAACCGACAAGACCCTCAAAGAGCACGGCGACAAGGTCTCCGCAGAGACTCGCGGAAAAATCGAAAACGCCGTCAATAACCTGAAAGAAGCTATAAAAGGCGATAATGCCACGGCAATAAAAAGGGCCATCGAAAACCTCGGAAATGCCAGCCAGGAATTAGGTAAGGTCCTCTACGAAGAGGCCGCAAAAAAACAGGCCGGCTCGGCAAAGAAAAAATCTCCTCCTCCGCCTGAAGGGGAAGTTAGAAGAAAAGGCGGCGACGACGTAATCGACGCCGAATTCGAAGCAAAAGACCAGTAATAAGCTCAGAACTTAAAACAAAAAGCTATAGCTACGAAAAAGCCGGAGCATTGTAGCTTAAGGATTTTGGTATTGAATAAAAATTAAAAGCCCAAAATCTGCTATCTGCTCCGGCTTATTTGCCTATACAGAATCGGCTGAATATTCTGTCTAATATCTGTTCGTCAATGTGCTGTTGTTCGATATCTGATACCATCTTGTAGGCCGCTCGCAGTGTCATCACAGTCACCTCATCATTGCCTCCCTTCAATTCATTGATTGACTCGTTGATATTCTCAATAGCGTCTGTCACTGCCTGCCTGTGCCGCGCCGTAAGTGCAACGCCCGATGCTTGCTCCGTAATTCCTGCCTCGCTACTTGTTACCAGTGCAAGCTCGGTTAGTCTTCTATCAATTGTGTTTCGCAGCTGTTCTATACCGACACTGGTTTTTGTCGAGGTCGGTAAAAATTCAGAGGAAAATAACTTGTTTAACTCGTTAATTCGGTTGGCCAACGATTTTTCTGACAGCAAATCACACTTTGTTGCTACCGGTACCAGAACCTTTGGCTCTATGAGACTGCGGATTGCAATATCCTCAATCCAGCTGCTCTTTGATATATCAACACAGAATAAAACCACGGAGGCATTCTGCAGCGCCTCGATTGCCGCCTGCTGGGCCAATTCATCAAGAATATCCTCGGCTGTAGCTATCAATCCCGCACAATCGAACAGCACACATCTGCAGTGTGCCAGTGTCAACAGGCCCGTCAAAACATCTCTGGTGGTTTTGTGCCTGTTTGAAACGATGCTTCTTGCTTCGCCGAGCAATTTGTTCAGCAGACTGCTTTTGCCGGCATTAGGAGCTCCTGCGATGCCTACCGCCGGCAAATCGACTAATGTCTCGTTTCTGATACTGCCGGAAAGCAGCTGCTCAAGCTCTGTTTTTATCCCGGCAAGTCTTTCAATCGCCTCATCACGGGTTATAAATTCGATATCTTCACCGCTGAAATCCAGCCCTGCTTCAATTAAGCTAAGGCAATCCATCAATTCCGTCTGCACTTTCGCCATAGTTTTGGCCAATTGTCCGCTAAGAAGTTTTTCAGCGGCAGCTAGTTGGAATGTGTTAGAGCTTACCACAATTTCGTTCACTGCCTCTGCCTGGCTCAAATCAATTTTGCCGGCCAGATACGCCCGTGCTGTAAACTCGCCGGGCCCGGCCAGCCGAACACCTCTGCCAAGCAGATTGCATATCAGGACCTCTGTAACAGCAGCGTTTGTATAGATGTGAAATTCAGCAACATCATCACCTGTATAGGAATTAGGTGAAAGAAATAAATATAGTAGTGTATCAATTTCAAGTTCTTCGTCGATGGTTACCTTGCCGGATATTACCCTCGTTTTTCGTCTTTTGTCTCTCGTCTCTCGCTTAATGTGAACTATTGGCCTGAAAATCTGATTGGCTTTTTCGATTGTCTCGGGCCCCGTTATGCGAACAATCACCCTCTCTTGTGAATTGGGGGAGCTAACCGCTACAATGGTATCGTTTAAATCATACATAAAGCTGAAAAACTTAAAGCGAAAAGTGCAAAACTACAACCAAAAAATTCAAAACCGTGCTGGTTTTAAGTTTTGCGTTTTGGTTTTACACTTTTAGTTTAACGTTTTTCGTTTCTTAAAATCTGTAGAACGGCTTGGGCTTTTTCTTTTTGACTTTTCCGCCGGTTTTGCTCGTTACGGAAACCAGACCCTTTGATTCTACCTCTTCTTTTTGACGGATGTGTTTGCGGATGACGTGCTGCTCTAAAACACCGGCAAAAGTGCTGGCCATTATATACAGATTCACTCCCGACGGTGCTGTGTATAACATCAACGGGAACAGCAGCGGAAACATAATCATCATCATTTTTTGCTGCTGAGCGACCTGTGGATTTGCCGACGCTGACGCCTGGGACGGCATAAGTTTCTGCTGCAAGTAGAACGCCACACCCATCAAAATCGGCAGCAAACTCAGTGCTCCTATCTTCCCCAACAAAGGTATAGTTACCGTAGAAAATCTAAACACCGCATCAGGAGCCGAAAGGTCGGTAATCCAGAACGGCAAAAACGCCGCTCCCCGCAGGTCGATACTGGCATATACCGCGCTCCACAACGCAATCCAGATGGGCATCTGCACAAACATAGGAAGAAAGCCCATAATCGGCGATGCACCCTGCTCTTTATAAAGGGCCATAATTTGTTTGTTCATCTCGGCCTTGTTATTGGCGTATTTTTTTCTTATTTCCTCGGCCTTGGGGGCAAGCTTGCTCATCTTGCTCATTGAAACCTGGCTTCTTTTGGTAATCGGATGCAGGATAAGCCGCATTAAAAACACCAATATGATAATCACGACACCATAATTATGGATAAAGCCATACATCCACTTCATAATCCACAGTATTGCAAATGCCAATGGATTTATAATACCGGCGGGACAACAGCAGCTCATAAAATCAATTGTCTGGATGAAACCCAGTTCTTTGTAGTGCTCGTTCTTATCAAACAAGCTCTTGACTTTGGGGCCGAGATACAACTGGAAATTGTATGTCCTTGAGCTGTTTGGCAGACCGACAGTGTCTAATTTGGCAAAATCGATTTCAAGCCCTACAGCGATATTTTCATCACCGCTTGACCTTCGTCCGTCGGGATTATAAAACCGAACACATTTTCCGGTTTTCTCTACCTCTTCTTCATACGATTCGCCTGTAAAGAATCTCCGAATAGAATAAGACAATCCCCTTTTTTTTCTAATCATTATTCCCTTGCCCCCGGCTGGATTTTGTTTACCGCTTATCCAATCGCAGAACTTCTTGCTGTCTTCAGGAAGCGGGACAAGTATGGCTGCAAAGTACCTATTGGTCAGAGCGGCCCAAAGAAATTCCTGATTCTTCTGGTATTCACCACCTAAGATTTCCTCAGCAAATGTCTCACTCGCATCAAAGCTGCTTGCGCCGACCCTTGTGCTAACAATCTGCCCCTTCGGGTCTCTAAAACATCCTATGATTTTTCTCTCATCGCTTCTTGAGTCTTCTCGCCCGAGGCCGGCCGGTCCAGCCAAATTAAACCGCACTCCCTGCTCATCACTACTGAGATTGTCAACGACCATGCTGCACTCCACAAGATAGCTATTTGGGCTGACCTTGTAGGTTTTCAGTAGTCTCGCAACCGGCTCACCAGCCGATGTTTTGATAACAGCTTCAAACCGAGCCGATTGAGAACCATCTTCTGCTGTTTCTTTGCCAAAGCTCTTGAAGTGCAAGTCCTGTAGAGGTAACTGTTGTCCCTGCTGAACAAACACAAACTCTCTGTTTGCCATCGACAGGATTTCACTGCTGTCAGCAGGTTTCACAGGGGAAAGAATCACCAACGGCTGAGGATTTTTGTAATCACGGTCATTGAATTCACTAAAGGTGGCCTCGGCTATCGCTGCTCCTTTGGAGCTTAATTCCAACTGGTAATTAAAGCCGCTCTTGGGGTCGATTGAACCGAGCTTTACAATCTCAGCCGGACCGCCGTAGGCCTCGAAACTCGTAGTAGCAGACATCTCCAGGGGCTCTTCTCTGTCTGCAGGGTCATTTTCCGCCTTTGGCTTTTCGTCGGTGGTCGTATACTGCAGAAGGATGCAGGGTTTTCTAATACCTTCTTTTTCATTCCTGCGCAACTTGTCCGCCATACGTAAGGCGGACTTGTCCTGAGCAAGGTCGAAGGAGCGGGAATCTGGCCCAGACTCAGCTACAAGCCACCCGCAAAAAACAACAAAACCGACTACAATCAAAGTCAAAATTCGCATTAGTTTTCGTTTTTCAATAATTAATTTCTTTTATCTTCCTTCCTGCAGCCGCTCGGCGTGGAAGTTATCCAGTTGTTCGATTGCTCTTATCTTTTTCATAGTGGTTTCAAAATCGTATTGAAGCCGGACAAAGTGTACCTCATTTTCATCCACATAAACATAGCTTGCCCGGTTATCTTTGTCTCTCGGCTGGCCGACAGAGCCGATATTGATAATTGCTTTCTCGCTGTCGATAATCGGATAGACATTGCTCAGCTCATCAGGCAGATAAAAATCCGGTTCATCGAGAAATACACCAGGCATATGCGTATGGCCTACGAAGCAGATATGCTTGACACGCTCGAAAAGCAGCCGAACCTTTATTGGATTGGTGTAAACATCATCGGGAAAGATGTATTCGTTAATCGGTCTTCTGGGCGAGGCGTGAACAAAATCCATTGTTGCTTCAGTTGACCCCAGATTGCATTTGAGCGTCTGTCGCATCTGCAGCTCGCCCAGAAAGGTCCAGCGTCTGTCGCAGAACTGCCTATGTTTTTCTTCTTCCAGAACTTCGCGAGTCCAGAAGCTTGCCTGCTCTGCTGCATAGTTGAAATTTGTCGGTTCATATAAAGTAGCATAATCGTGATTGCCCAGAACGCACCACTGTGTTTTTTCTATAATCAGGTCAAGACATTCCTTGGGATTTGGCCCGTAGCCAATCACGTCGCCCAGGCAATAAACCGTCTTTATGCCTCGCTTTTTAATATCGTTGAAAACTGCGGTCAGGGCTTCGAGGTTCGAATGTATATCGCTTATTATCGCAAACATAAACTTGCCTTGAATAAACAAAGCTAAACTATGTATCACGGTAAGAAACCACTTTATAACAGAAATATCACAAAAACGCCAGAAAATTTATATACTTACTGGCTTTTGAGCAAAGCCAATTTTGCGATGAATTGCAGCAAAGACGGCAAATGGAATTTATCTCACTTGTCGTATAAAGGGCCAAAAAGACGGCTTGCTTTGGCCGGCTGGGTTGTTATAATAACGAAATTCGATATACGAAATACGATGAATGGAATATGAAGATGATGGATATGACCCTTCTTGAAACTCGCGGCCTTGTAAAGAAATATTCCGGCAGGGTCGTTGTTGACGAAATATCTATTACGATTGGCCAGCGTAGTATTGTTGGCCTTCTGGGCCGAAATGGGGCCGGAAAGACCACAACCTTTAGGATGATTATGGGTATGGTTACACCCAACAGTGGCCAGGTTGTCTTTGAAGGCCAGGATATTACTAAGCTGCCAATGTTCAAAAGAGCTCGCCTCGGCATCGGCTATCTCTCACAGGAGCCGAGTATCTTTCAGCGCCTCAGTGTCCGAGATAACCTCTATGCAATTCTGGAAACGATGTCTATCACCCGGGCCGAGCGCAATCGCAAGGCAGATATGCTCATTGAGCGTTTTGCGCTTAACGAGGTCGCCAATAGCCAGGGTAGATTTCTCTCCGGCGGTGAGCGGAGAAAACTTGAAATCGCCCGTGCTATGGTGACGGACCCTTCGTTGATTTTATTGGATGAGCCCTTTAGCGGCGTTGACCCTATTGCTGTTGAGGAGTTGCAGAGAGAGATACGCCGGCTCGTTGCCTCCGGCGTCAGTATCCTCGTTACCGACCACAATGTTGAGAGGACGCTCGAGGTTGTAGATTACGCCTATATAATCGACCACGGCAAAGTTATTGGTGCTGGTTCACCATCCGAAATCATCCGCAACGAAACCGTCAGAAAACACTACCTCGGCAACACCTTCGCCGGCAAAAAATTCAGCAAAAAGTAGCGGTTAGTGTAGCGCATAGTATTGTCGTTGCAAGCGATGCTGGATAAGAGACACGACAAATGATAGATATAGACAAATGTCGAATCACGCATTATCCGGCTGAAGTATTGACAAAGGCAGCTGCGCCGGTTGAAAAAATCGATGATAATATCCGCCAACTGGCAGAAAAAATGACCAACATTATGCTGGAGAAGAAAGGCGTTGGTCTGGCGGCGCCTCAGGCAGGTGTGCCGCTGCGACTTTTTATAATATCGCTTGATGGAACAAGAGAGAATGTTAAAGTCTATGTAAATCCAACTGTAACACCAATCGGAGAACTCACCGAATTTGAGGAAGGATGCCTGTCTGTGCCGGGTGTTTATACGAAAATTCGAAGATACAAAAAATGCAAAGTGACTGCTACTGACCTTGAGGGTAATGATTTCACCGAAGAAGCCGAAGGCCTGTATGCCAGAGCACTTCAGCACGAATACGACCACATCGGGGGAATGACCATCGTTAATCGCATGGGCCGGGCAGCTAAAATCGCCCACCGAAAGCAACTAAAAAAACTGATGGAAGAACAAGAGCACGAATGTAAATAAAAGAATTGATTGGTGTAAATTCGAATATCTAAATTCGAAACTCGAAACAAGCTCAAAATCCAAATATCAAATATTCAAAACAGTTTTGGTCATTCGGGCTTCGGTCATTTGAATTTGTTTCGGAGTTCCACCGTTAGGTGTCCTGTGGAGTGCTTCGTATTTCGAATTTTCTGTCACGCCTGTTAAGAAACGAGAGATGAAATGAAGATAGTTTATCTCGGCAGTGGCGAATTTGGTCTTGAATGTCTCAATGCCCTGGCGCAATCGGGTCATCGGCTTGATTTCATCGTAACTCAGCCGTCTCGCCAGGCTGGTAGGGGCAGAAAACCGACACCCACATCGGTAGCTGCCTGGGCGGATGCTCACTCGATTTCTTTTATTGAAACAGATGATGTGAACACTCCGCCAGTGTTCCAGAAGATTGCTGGCTATAAGCCGGATTTGATTGTGGTTATTGCGTTCGGCCAAAAAATCGGCAACGAACTTATAAATCTACCTCTCAAAGGTTCTATTAATGTCCACGCCTCCCTGCTTCCGAAATACCGTGGCGCAGCACCAATAAACTGGGTGATAATCAACGGCGAAACCCAGACCGGCATCAGCATAATTACGTTAGCTGAGAAAATGGACACCGGTGACATCCTGAACCGGGTCGCAATAGACATAAGACCTGATGAAACGGCAGGTGAGCTTCACGACCGGCTCGCAAGATTAGCGGCGCCGTTACTACTGGAAGCCATCGATAAAATAGCAGATGGGACTGTAACTTATACTAAGCAGGACCATTCAAAAGCAACGCTTGTGCCAAAATTGAAAAAATCCGATGGTTTTCTGGATTTTGCCGAGCCGGCAGAAGTTCTGCAAAGAAAGATACGCGGCTTTTGGCCTTGGCCCGGCGCTTCGGCAATTTATTTCTCAAAGAAAACCTTGAAATCCCAGCGGGTAACAATAGTGCAAGCTAATGTAATCGAGACGCCAAATCCATCCAGCCTGCCGGCTGGGACACTCGGTGAAAACCTGAATATAATTTGTGGTCAGGATGCTCTTAAGATTACAAAAATCAAACCAGCCGGCTCGGCCCTTATGAAATTCAAAGACTTTGTGAACGGCCAGCACATTCAGCCCGGCGATATGTTTGTCAAGATAGAAAACGTTAATGCCCGGTAAAAAAACAATCTCCGCGCGTCTTGTTGCAGCTGAGGTGTTAAATCAGTTCGACCCAAATCGCGATTACGCCTCTGCGATTTTGAATAAACTACTTCCCAAAACCGGCGAGAGACAACGAGCCACCGACCTTGTCTTTGGAACGATAAGGAATCGAGCCGCAATAGATATGGTGATAGCCGGGTTCACCGATTGTCCCGTCGGAAGGATTCCAGCTAAAGTTCTCAATATCATTCGCGCCGGAGCGTATGAGCTTATCTATTCACCTGCAACGCCGGATTATTCTATCGTCAACGAAGCGGTTGAAAACGCCAAATCCCTTACAGGCGAGAAGCAAGTCGGCTTTGTAAATGCGGCCCTGCGGCAAATTACAAAGCACATAACCAATCGCCAAATACAGCTTTCACAAGCCAATACGCAAAGGACGCTTCTACAAACAGCCACAACCGGTTGTGAGTTTGATACGGACATCCTGCCGGACTTCAAAACTTCACCAGCCGATTATCTAAGTGCTGCGTTCTCGCTTCCAAAATGGCTCATTAACGATTGGCTCAACGAATATGGCACAGAAGCTACCCGACAAATCTGCTTTGCATCAAACCGCAGGCCGAGCATCTATATCAGACCTAACACACTAAAAACAACAGCACAAAAATTAGCCGAAAAGCTCCGCAAAGCTGACATCGACGTTGAAGTCGTCCCTGATTCGGAAATGATAAAGATTGCAAGCCCCAAAGATGTAACCGAACTGCCCGGCTTTTCTAAAGGCGAATTTACTGTTCAGGATATATCTGCTGCCCAGCCGGTACATATCTTAAAGCCACAACCGGGCTGGAAAATCCTCGACCTCTGCGCTGCACCTGGCACAAAGACCATGCAGTTGGCTGAGGCAACCGGCGATAAAGCTGAGATTGTCGCCACCGACATCGACACCGAGCGGCTGAAAATGGTAAAGGAAAATGTCACTCGCCTCGGGATAAAGAGTGTCACTATTATTGAATATGAACAACTCTTCAAAAATTCGAAATTCAAAACCTGTCCTGAGCATAGCCGAAGGATTCTCAATTCTAAATTTGACGCCGTTTTGCTGGATGTGCCGTGCTCAAATGCCGGCGTGCTGGCAAAACGCATCGAGGCCCGCTATAGAATAACACCAAATGCAATAAAAGCCCTTGCCAAAACACAAGCCGGATTATTAAAAACCGCAGCATCAATGATAAAACAGAAAGGCAAAATCTGCTACAGCACCTGCAGTATCCAAAAACAGGAAAACCAGGAGATTGTGGTGGATTTTCTCAAGGAAAATTCCAGCTTTGTTCTGGAATTAGAACGGCTCATCCTGCCGTCAGCCGAAGGTGCGGCAGACCACGACGGCGGTTACATAGCAATCATTGTGGGAAAGTAAAAGCCAAGTCAAATCCACAGCTTTTCCACAATATGAACTTACGATGTGCAAAACCTGTTGAGAACAAATTTTTTTTGTGCGCAAAGTCGGCAACGACAACAATATCTGTTGTGTGGAAAAGAAACTTTCTAAATTTGTCTTGATACTAAATGTTTTATGTTTGATATTTGACGTTTGACGTATATCATAAGAGCATAATCAACCTTTGAGAAACTCGTCCCCTTAGGGGGCCGGAGCCAGACAGGAGAAGAATCAATGCAGGGTATAGTCACGGATGATAAGCCCCGCTCGGAAGATGCACAGATAAGCGCTATCAACGAAGCTCTTGCCAAAAAAGTTGGACCACAGAAGTTTCGTATCTGGTTTAGAAACTCAACCAAATTTATTCTTAGCGGTGATTATCTAAAAGTTGGGGTACCTAATCTTTTTATTGCAAGCTGGATTGAAAATCACTTTGCAAGCGAAATCACCCAGGCGGTTCGGGAAGTTACTGGTGCCGGTCGAAAGATTACATTCACCATCGACCCGCAGCTAACAGGCCACCAGAGGCGAACCCAGCTGGACTCGCAGGCACAACTGGTTGCCAGAGCCAGCAACCGTTCTGTCTTTGACCGCAGCCGAAGAGGCGAAATGTCTGCTGTGGGTGTCCCTCCAGAGAAAAAACTGAAACTCACGCTGGATACATTTGTTGTCGGCCCGTCGAATGAATTGGCCTACAACGCGGCGAAGGCAGTCGTAAATGAACAAAAAAGCCCTTTCAATCCTCTCTTTTTCCACGGAGGATACGGTGTCGGCAAGACGCATCTGCTGCAGGGGATTTGCAATGCTGTCTCAAAGCAGCGGCCACAGACTAATTGGTTATATCTGTCGGCGGAAGATTTCGCCAATCAATTCATACTGGCCTTGAAGATAAAAAAACTCGAGCAATTTCGACACAAAATGCGACAAACCGATTTGCTGGCTATCGACGATATCCACTTCCTGGCAAGCAAGCCCTCAACACAGGAAGAGTTCCTCCACACCTTTAATACAATCAATCTGGCGGGTAAGCAGGTCGTTTTGGTCTCTGATGCACATCCGAAGATGATAGGGCAGCTGTCCGAAAAGCTGGTCAACCGCTTTATTTCTGGGATGGTTGTTAAGATTGACAACCCCGACTTCCATACCCGCTGCCAAATCTGCAGACAATACGCTGAAACTATAATGGGAGCAAGCTTTGGCCTGGCAGCCAAAAGCCCGGCGCAAAAGCAAATCCCTGAAAACGTAATAAGATACGTTGCCGAGAATCTGCGGACCAATGTTCGGGAGCTGGAAGGGGCTTTGCTGAAATTAATTGCCTTTTCAGCACTGCAAAATGAAAAAATCAATCTGTCTATGGCCCAGACGGTACTTGCTGAACACCTTGCCAGGACCGACCCGATTGTGCACATATCCGATATCGAATCAACCGTTGCCACGTATTTCGGCCTGACGCCAGCCAATATACATTCATCCAAGAAAGATAGAACCATAGCCCTCGCCCGGCATTTCAGTATGTATCTGACCAGAAAGCACACGAAGATGTCGTCTTCGGAGGTAGGCAGATTTATGGGCAACAAAAACCACGCCACCGTCCTTCTGGCCTGCAAAAAGGTTGAAGACCTGCTCCAGCGGGATGCGGAGCTTCACTGGCA
>CAZKYA010000020.1:0-5625 GCA_964556725.1 uncultured Pirellulales bacterium | reverse complement strand
ACTTTCTGCAGAAAATTCCTATAATAAATACTGTATTTGAGGAAATTGCTCTTTAGGAGGAGCATTGATGAAAATCCATATTTTCATATATTTTCTGGTTATTGCCTTGTTCCTGCCCGTCTGTGCCAACGCCGAAGTTGTCTATCAGATCATCGACCTCGGCACACTTGGTGGCGAATCAAGTGATGCTATGTCGATAAACAACGCCGGGCAAATTGTGGGCATCGCCTATCCTTATGCGTGTTTCTTTGATTCTACTGGAAGTTGCAACAATATCAACCTCGGTACTCTTGGTGGCAATTATAGTTGCGCTTATTCTATCAACAATTATGGTCACATCGTAGGACATGCGAGAAACGATTCTGGTGATACACTCGCGACTTTGTTCGATCCAACCGGCAGTGGTCATAATATAAACCTTGGAACGATTGGTGGAAATTATAGTATAGCTTATTCAATCAGCGACAATGGATATATCGTGGGTGCAGGGACAAACCATCAGGGAGACAGACATGCAGTGTTGTTTGACTCGACCGGTAATGGTAATAATATCAACCTCGGTACACTTGTAGGCCCGCGTAGCTGTGCTATATCTGTCAATAATAACATGCAGATTGTAGGGGAAGCTAATATTCTACCTTCTAACCCCTCGGCAAGGCATGCCACGCTATTTGATGCGACCGGCAACGGTAACAACATAGATCTTGGCACACTTGGTGGTGATAGAAGTGAAGCTTGGTCAAACAATGACAATGGACAAATCGTTGGAGGCGCTTTAAATAGTTCGGGCCAGTGGCACGCGACATTATTCGATCCGAAAGGAAGTGGTAATAATATAGACCTCGGCACGCTTGGTGGTGAATGGAGTAGTGCTTATTGTATCAATAACATAGGTCAGATTGTGGGTTGGTCAGAAAGTGGCCCAGGTGGTTCTCCTAGGGCAACTTTATTTGATTCCACAGGTAATGGCCAAAATATTGACCTTAACACACTTATAAATCCTTTAGACAACTGGACTTTAATATATACCTTTTCTATAAATGATTATGGCTGGATAGCAGGCTATGGATATAATCCTGATGGTGATGGCCATGCATTTCTTTTGGTCCCCGAGCCGGCCACTTTTCTCCTGCTTGGCTTGGGTACTTTGTGTCTTAGAAACCGCAGGAAGTGATTTTTTCCCGCCTGTCATGTTGAGCGAAGCGAAGGGCTCAGAATGACAAGACAAGACCTGATGCTTGATATTTGATGGACGAGACACGGGTCACTCCGCAGGACGCCTAACGGCGGGGCGACGAGCGACGATTTTCGTTTTACATCTCGGTATCGCATCTAAGAATCTTTGTCCATATGGCTTATTGACGATTCGACTGTCCAGAATAACGATGATGCCGGTATCGCTCTTGCTGCGAATTAATCTGCCGAAGCCCTGCTTGAACTTAATAATCGCTGATGGCAGTTGGTAGTTGTAAAAGGGATTTCCGCCTTGCTCTTTTATCTGTTCAAGACGCCCTGCAATTAACGGCTTATCCGGCACAGCAAAAGGCAGCCGAACAATAATAACATTACTCAGCGCCTCACCCGGCACATCAACTCCCTGCCAGAAACTATCCGTGCCGAATAAAACTGCTTGCCTCGTCTTTCGTCCTTCGTCCCTCGTCTGTCTTCTGTCTTCTGTCCTCTGTCCTCCATTTTTCTCTGCGTTCTTTGCGTTCTCTGCGGTTAATCTGGTTTGGTCCTTAAAACGCTTCAAAAGCACAGTTCTATCAAGTCCCGCCCCTTGTTGCAGAAGCTCGATTTTGTTTTCAGTCAGCCAATTGGACAGTTTATCAGCTATATCGTTGAGCATCTCATAGCTGGTGAAAAGAACGAAGGCCCTGCCTTTTGTTTGCAGGAGATATTTTTTCAGGGATTCTGTTGCCTTTTCGATAAATTCCGGCTCATTCGGGTCAGGCAGGTCCTTTTCGATATAAATTGTAACCTGCTTCTCGTAATCAAAGGGTGACCCCAGCTTGAGCGAATCAAAATGCTCCAGCCCTATTCGACTTGCAAAGAAATCAAACCCGCCTTTTTCAGATATTGCTTCACTGCTCAATGTTGCACTGGTCATAATCACCGATTCATACCTGTTAAACAAACAGCGCTTAACATCCTCTCCGACATTTAGAGCCGCACTTTTTAGGCGAATTGTTGCCTTTCTTTCCGTATCAACCTCGACCCAATAGACATAATCCTTTCTTTTCTGCAATATAAAGCAGTCAATATCTTCAGCCAGAGCCGCACATCTATCTGCAAAACGCAGAATCTCAAATTTCTCATCGACCTCTTCGGTATTTTTTGCAAGTTTAGATAGTTCCGACCGCAGGTTTTGCAGATGTCCCGACAGGTTGTTATCGACAAAGTTTACATAACATCGGCCGTTGGTTTCGTCTTTATTGCTTTCATACCAGGTGCGAACCTGCTTAAAAAAGCTGTCTGATTCTTTGGTTATCCTGCCGAGCATATCAATCGCCTTATCCGCCTTAGTGAAAGCCAGCAGTCCTTTATGTGTTCTCGGATTGTAAAGACCGTTAAGCAAAAATGTAACTCTGTGATTGCTGATATCTATCCCGAAATGCTCTTCAGCCACGTGCTCAATATTCTGTGCCTCATCGATGATGATGTATCTGTAATCAGGCAGCACCGATGCCCCCTGTTCTTTGAGAACAAGGTCGCTAAATAATAGTGCGTGGTTAGCCACAATAATATCGGCGATATCCAGACTTCGCCTTGCACGCCAGTAGAAGCAATCACGAAAGTGTTTGCACTTTCGGCCGCGACAGTTACCGTGCTCGCTATTGACCGCATCCCATATCGTTGTGCTCGGAGCAAAATTGAGACTGCTCAGTGAGCCATCTTCGGTATGCCTGGCCCAGTCGTTTATCAGCGCAAGCTCCGAAGCCCCCCTGTCGAATAATAAGCCCTGCCTTCGCAGGGCAAATTCCAGCCGGCGTCTGCATAAGTAATTGCCTCTTCCTTTTGCCAGAGCCGCTGTGAATTGGTATGGCAGACAATCCGCCAGAAATGGAATATCTTTATTAGTTAGCTGCTCCTGAAGGGTGATGGTAAACGTGCTGATTAGAACCTTACTTTTTCCTCTGCTGACCAGTCCGCCGTATGTATGGCGGACAAGCTCAATCGCAGGGACAAGATATGCGAAGCTTTTGCCGACGCCCGTGCCAGCTTCGACAACCAGATGCCGCGGAGTTGAAAGCCCCTGCTGAACCGCACAGGCCATCTGCAACTGCTGCGGCCGCTCTTCAAAACCAGAAAACGATTGCGATAAAAGACCCCCCGCAGCAAAAACCTCCTGTATGTCTGGGCACTCCATTTTGCGATTTTTTTCAGGAACCCGAAATATACTATTTGGTGCTTGTGGAGCTTAGCGCATCTTCGATGGCTTGTTTGACCACAACTACAGCCGGCGACGTCGGATTCTTTTCATAAGCTGCGTCTATTGCCTTTTGGGCATCCTGCAGTCTTCCAGTCTGGTAATAGACATAGCCCAGCAAAAACTCCAGTTCAGCGGCATTGCTTCTCTGGAGCCATTCCTTAACGTCGGCTATCCTTGTCTCGAGCTTTTCTTCGTCACCGAGTATGGCCACAAAGTCAACTTTTACCCGTGCTTGTTCAGGTGATATCTTCAGCGCTCTGGAAAGAAACAGGGCGCTGCTCATATATTCGCCGGCGGCAAACAACGCATGGCTCTTGCCTGCATATGAAAGTGGGTCGTCCGGTTTATAAATAGATGCCAGTGAATAGGTATCTACTGCCTGGTAGTACCTGCCTTGTTTTAGATAAACTTCCGCAGTATTGATGTGCTGGCTGAACTTGTCTTCAAGGAAAGAAGCGAATGTCTTGTATTCACTTAAAATGAGTTTAGCCTTGGCGGATAAATCGGTATCGGAGGAAGCTAAAACATCTTTTTTCGCCTCCGGCAGTTCGGAAGGTTGCTTCACACTGTCCAGTTCCGAAATTTCCTCTCTTGAAAACGTGCGGCTTCTCTCACGTTTACTTTCTTTGGCTATAGGCTTGCGGAACGTTTCAGAATAAAGTTTCTCCTGGCCTGGCTCCTCTTTTTCAACCGCGGTTTTTTTGACCTCCTGCGCAGTAGGTAGTTGCTCTATAGCTTTTTGTAAGCTATCGAGCTGTTGTCTTAATTGCCTATGCAGGTCGAGCTGCTCTTGGTCTTGCGGAGGTTTTGTTAAATCGAAAGCCGGCTTCGTCTCTTTTGGTGCTTGTGGTTTAATTGGTTGTAACATCTCTTTGTCTTCGTCCGGCTTGAGCTTATTAAACGGACGCAGGGATTCATCGCGGACAACAAGGCTTTGCCTCAGGTCAGAGGCCTTGAGTTTTAGCTGTTCCAGGTCACGTCGCAATCGTTCCATCTGAGCAAGGTCATCCTCATCCACCAGTCTCCTGGCTCGTCCGGCTACAGCAACGCCGTCTGAAATCAGTTTCTCCAGTTCCGCTGGATTAATCCGAACAGGCCTCAAATCGTAATCTGGCACCTTTGTGTTCTGCGTGGAGAAGGTACCTGTTTGCACTTGCAGGGATGAGCTTGTACCGCCGGCAGCTTGAGATGAGATTTTCAGATTAGATGTCCCCGACACACGGCTGTCAGTCTGTGTGGTCGACAAATTGAAAATACCTGGCAGACCCGGCGTAGCAGTTGTTACCGTTCCCGTCGGTGAATAGAATGGTTGAGGTCCGTATTTTCCGGAATAATAGTCTGAGTATTCTGAGCCGGCTGAATTCCTCAAAAAAGAATCGAGTGACGTTGAGCCAAGTGTTGCTCCGAAACTCGTGCTTGCACCATACGGCACAGAACCTCGGTAGTACCTGCCTCCCCGGACATTGCCGGTGATTACTATGTTACCGCTGCTATCAATTGGATTGGGACTGCTAATCAGACCGCTGCTTATGCTGCTCGCAGGCGTAGTGCTTATGCCAGCAGGATTGCTGGTTGAAGGATTCTGGATTGACCAGCTCGTTCCCGCAAATAGTGCTAACGATACTATAATAATTAGCCATTTCCTCATAGTGTTAAATACCTCACTACCCCCAAGTATGTTCATAATCGGACAATTAGCTCCTTTAGACAATCGGGTCTCTCTTATATTTCGGCTTTTCAGCCCAACCCAGTTTAGAAGCTAATGTGTCCCAGCGGGTTCTTAGGGGGTTATTTACGACCAGAAAATCACTGTTTTCTCTCTCGATTCTGACAATATCATCACCTGAGAGCTTAAAAGAATCCTGCCCATCTATCGATATAGTCGTGCCTTCATCGAGCTGGACCCTCGAAATCTCAACTTTGCTGTTTGCTTCGATAACGATGGGGCGAAAGCTAAGCGAATGAGGGCAAATCGGCGTAATAACCATTGCCTCCATAGAGCTGTCAAGAATAGGCCCACCTGCCGACAGATTGTAGGCCGTTGAGCCCGTTGGCGTGGAGATTATCAGACCATCGCCTACGAAACTGGCAACCGACTGGTCGTTAACCGCCACTTTCAGCTCAATCATTCTATGCAAAGGCCCGGCAGTGATAAAGACATCGTTTATTGCCACAGAGCTGAATTTTGCCTG
>CAZKYA010000019.1:0-20329 GCA_964556725.1 uncultured Pirellulales bacterium | reverse complement strand
CTTTTCATATCATTTTGAAATTTGAGGTGTAGTTATGACAGTACAAGAAGCCATTCGTAAGAGATACTCGTGCAGGGCATATCAGGATAAGCCAGTAGAAAAACAGAAGCTCGACCAACTTTTGGAAGCGGCCCGGCTGGCACCATCGGCGAAAAATACTCAGGACTGGCGTTTCGTGGTAGTAACGAATAAAGAAATCAAAAGTAAAGTCGCCCAGACAACAAACAGGCCTTTAGTTTTCGAAAAGGCAGGTGCTATCATAACCGCATGCAGTAACAGCGATGAGGTGATGCGCTGCGGGCAGGCAATCGGGCCGATTGATGTGGCTATTGCGCTCGAACATATTGCTCTACAGGCAACGGAATTGGGATTGGGAACCTGCTGGATTGGCTCATTCGAGACGGAAAAAGTCAGGTCAATACTTGGTATTCCAGCCGATATAAATATAATCGAGCTGATGACGGTTGGTTATCCTGCTGATGGACCGAAAAAGCCAAATCGTGAGCCGATAGAAAAGATAGTCTGCTATGATAAGTGGCAGTTCTAAATTAACCGGCAGGGATTAAAAACACTTTGAATTTACAAGGTGATATTGTAAGATATTGTTAAGAGTCGAATCAGGGGACGTGGTGTAACGGGAGCACGCCGCGGTCGCATCGCGGAAATGAGGGTTCGATTCCCTTCGTCTCCATTCTGCGTCGCTCGGCTACAGCCGAGCTATGCAGAATGACCTACGTAGCTTTAGCGAAGTAGGTCAGTCAGTATAACAGCATACTTAAGTTCAATAGGGGAAAAATTTGAAATACGTTTATCTTCTTGAGAGTATTTCTTATCCAGCCAAACGATATATTGGGATAACTGAGGACATGAATAAACATTTGAAGGAACATAACTCCGGCCAGTCACCACATACAGCTAAGTATGCGCCATGGCAGACAGTGGTTGCTTTGCGCTTCGCCAACGATCATAAAGCCGAATTGTTTGAAAACTACCTGAAATCCGGCTCCGGCCACGCATTTGCAAAAAGGCATTTTTGGTGAAATATATATCTCAGTCTTCGTTAGCCCAAAGTTCACGGAAAAAATATAGCCACAAAGGCACAAAGAAATTAGACGCGGATGAACACAGATTTACACCGATTATTTTCTTATTGAAGAGAACACAGAGTTTGCAAAGAAAATATAGCCACTGATTAAAATAAATCGCGGCAGATTTTGGTAACAAAGTGCACGGAGATTCGGGTAAGATATTTCTATTTGATATGTTGGTGAGTTATAAAGGAGTGAAAATAGTATGCCGGCAAATATAGCACATATGGTCATAGCGCATAAGGCGCTCGAATGGCTGAAAACAAAAAAAGATAGCGAGGTTGCAGACTTCGCTCAAATAATCGATGATACTTCCCTGGCAAAAAACTGCAGGGCATATATGAACCTCGGCAGCATCGGGCCAGACCTATATTACTATTGTAACATAGCCGGCTCGGTCAAAGATATGCTAACCGAAGGTTTCGTTCAGGCCATTGGCGTAGCACCGTGGTCTTACCATCTGCACTCGAACCAGGTTAACATATTTCCCCTGAAGCTCGGCGAGATTCTATTCAAAGACGTCATCCATGAAAATGGCCAGTTAACGCTCGAAGCTAACGATATTCGCAAGTTGGCTTACATTGCGGGACACCTGACCCACATCGCAGCCGACCAGATTATCCATCCGGTTGTGAACCAGATTGCCAAGCCCTACTACCGCAGCGGCGAGAACCGCAAGAAACACCGTGAGTGTGAGGTTTTTCAGGATTACTTTCTCTATGAAGAGGTGTATCGCGATAAAAGACAGGTGCTGCGGGGAAAACAGAAAGCCACATACGACTTTTTTGAGCAGGATTTCAATAAATGGGTGGACTGTGTCTCTGGCCTTTCCACCAAAAACACCGAAGACTGGTTCCGTTACTTTCTGCAGCGCGGCTTTGCTGAAACATACGGGACATTTCCGCCGGAAGAGAAAATAGAAGATTCGGTTGATAACCTGCTGCTGACGCTCAGAGCATGCAAGACACTCGGACCCTATAGGAAGGCGCAGGAAGAATATGAGACGGATGGGCCTGATTCGCTAATGTATCGAGAGTATATAAAGGACGTAAATTATGTCAAATTTTACGAAGAGGCGGTCAGATTGGCGGTGATATACATTATTGCGTTATACGAGGTTTATGATGTTCTGAAAAAGGGAAAAGATTTCACCGAAAAGCACAAGGAGCGGTTTCTGAGCATTGTCAGCGGTGCAGATTTGGCCTGCCCGCTGGAGCAAAACATTTGCGACAAGGCATACGCTGCTCTAATGAATAAAAAGCAGACACAAAGCAAATATAAAAAGATTTTCGATTGAGTATTGGACTACAGCAAGCCGGTAAACGTAATGTATGGCAGGGAAAGTTTACATCGGTATAGCGGGCTGGTCGTATCCGGATTGGAGGGGGATTGTGTATGAGCGGGCGAAGATGAACCAGTCCGCCAGACATACGGCGGACAAGCTTGAATACGTAAGCAGATTTGTTGATTGTGCAGAAATCAACAATACCTTTTACCGGCCACCGGATGAAAAAAATACAAAGTCGTGGTTAGAAAGCACCTCTAAAAAAGAGGATTTTTTCTTTATAGCAAAGCTGCATCGGGACATTACACACGAAGGTAAAATCGCTGCTGAAATGGTAAAGCAGTTTCATAAAGGCCTTGAGCCGATGTTGCAGGCGGATAAGTTAAAGCATCTGCTTGCGCAATTTAGATATGACTTTGATGACAGCAAGGAAAATCGACAACATCTGACAAAGATAGTAAAAAATTTCTCCGATACGTTTAATCTGGCTGTGGAGGTAAGACATAAATCGTGGGAAAGTCAAGATGCGCTGAAATTTTTAGAGGAACTGGGGGTATCGGTCTGTAATCTCGATTATCCGACGACCTGGAATTCATTTGATTTGCAGACATGCACTGTCGGCAAAAACGGCTATTTTCGGCTGCACGGCAGAAATGAAGAAAAATGGTTCGATAAAGAAGCAGGCAGAGATGAAACTTACGACTACTATTACAGTAAAAATGAGATTGCAGAAATAAAGGAAAGAATCGATAGACTGGCTCTGGCTTTTGAGACACTTACGGTCATTGCCAATAATCATTTTCGAGGGGCTGAACTGGCTAACGCCATTGAATTGAAGGCACTACTAAGCGGTGAAAAACAGCAGGTGCCTGAAGGACTTTTAAGGGCATATCCGAATCTGGCAAAGATTGCATTGCAGCCGGAGAAAGCAACCGATACACTTTGGTAAAAAAGATACCGCAAGGACCAATATCGAATATCGAACAAGGAATTTCGAAGTATGAACGGGTAAGATATGGATATCTATAATCTTGTTAGTTTTGCGGGGATATTTGTTTTGATTGGCTTTGCGTGGGGCTTTATCGAACGACAAAAGAAATATGAACTGGAGGGTAATCGGCTGGGGGATTGGATTACAGCTACTAATTGCGGCTTTTATTTTTCACGTGCCTGCAGGAGCCAAAGTCTTTCTGGTAATTAACGATGTTGTTATAAAAGTTCTGGATTCTGCATCTGCTGGGTCAAAGATAAATTCACTATTTAACATCAATACCGAATTGTCATTGAAAACAATTTTTGGTTACATCTTTTATCCGTTTACAATAATTCTGGGCGTTCCCAAGTCTGATTGGACGGTAATTTCCAAGATTATAGGTGAGCGTTTAATTGTTACCGAGGTTGTGGCTTATAATGATTTGGCAACTGCTCTCGAGCAGAACCTGTTACAGCATCCACGCTCGGCAGTGATTACTACATACGCTCTATGCGGATTTGCTCATCTTGCCTCGATGGCGATTTTTGTGGGAGGTGTCTGTGCCTTAGCTCCTGACAAATCCCGAAATATAACGGGAGCAGCATTTCGGGCACTTATCGCAGCAACACTGGCTTGTCTTATGACGGCCTGCGTTGCAGGAGTATTCTTTACCGAAGGGTCAATTCTGTTTGGTAAGTAACACGGGCTTATTTAATGCCTGAGTGGTAACTCTGCAGCGACCTCACAGGAGCTGAACCGTTTCGACGGGCAGCGATGCCCTTTGCAGCAGCGGCGGCAGCAGCGGTTGTGGTTATATAAGGGATTTTATATTTAATAGCAGCTTTGCGGATGTAAGAATCGTCGTACTTACTTACCCTGCCTGCGGGAGTATTGATAATCAGTTGAATCTCGTTGTTCTTTATGGCGTCCACTATATTCGGTCTGCCCTCGTGCATTTTGAGGATGCGCTCACTCTTGATACCATTATCCGTCAGGAATCGATGAGTACCTTCAGTTGCCTTGATTTTGAAGCCAAGCTTCTGGAATTGTTTTGCAACTTCGAGAGCAGATTTTTTGTCGTCATCAGTTACAGTCATCAAAACTGTACCTTCGGCAGGAAGCTGCTGCTTAGCGGCTTGCTGAGATTTGAAAAATGCAAGGCCGAATGAATCTGCCATCCCAAGCACCTCGCCGGTCGAGCGCATCTCCGGCCCAAGAACAGGGTCAACCTCTGGAAACATATTGAACGGAAAAACGGCTTCCTTAACACCAAAGTGCGGAATTTTGCGGTGCTTTAGATTAAGGTCAGAAAGTTTCTTGCCAAGCATAAGCTGGGTTGCCAGTCGAGCCATCGAGATTCCACAGACCTTTGAGACCAAAGGAACAGTTCGTGATGCCCGCGGGTTGGCTTCGAGAACATAAACAATATCGTTGGCTATGGCATACTGAATATTCATAAGGCCAACAACTTTAAGCTCAATTGCAATTTTTTTCGTGTATTCGCAGATGGTGTCAATGTGCTTCTGTGGTATGCTGACCGGTGGTATGACGCAGGCGGAGTCGCCGGAGTGAATGCCAGCGAGCTCGATGTGTTCCATAACAGCAGGGACGAATACATCATTACCATCGGCGATTGCGTCTGCCTCAGCTTCGATGGCGTTTTCAAGGAATTTGTCAATCAGAATCGGCCTTTCTGGTGTTACCTCGACAGCTTTTGCGACGTAGTGTTTGAGCATATCTTCATCGTGGACCACCTCCATAGCGCGTCCACCAAGGACATAAGAAGGTCTTACCATCAAGGGATAGCCGATTTTTTTTGCAATAGCGAGCGCTTCATCTTCACTGCTTGCCATACCAGATTCCGGCTGTGGTATGCCGAGATCTCTCATCACCATGCGGAAACGGTCCCTGTCCTCAGCCAAATCTATAGTTTCAGGTGAAGTCCCGATTATGCGCACGCCTGCCTGGGCCAGCTCACTGGCTATATTAAGCGGTGTCTGACCGCCGAACTGAACAATAACACCTTCGGGCTTTTCCTTCTCGTAGATGCTCAGGACATCTTCGACAGTAAGCGGCTCGAAATAAAGCTTGTCAGAGGTATCGTAATCCGTTGAGACCGTTTCGGGGTTGCAGTTTACCATAATCGATTCGTAGCCTTCGTCCCGGAGCGTAAAGGCGGCGTGAACACAGCAATAATCGAACTCAATGCCCTGGCCGATACGATTCGGCCCACCACCTAAAACCATAACCTTGCGTCTTTTGGTGGTTTGAACACTGTCAGGAGCGTTATAGGTAGAGAAATAATATGCGGCATTTTCGACGCCACTTACCGGGACAGGTTCCCAGCCCTCAACAACGCCAAGCGAAATGCGTTTCTGGCGAATTTTACTTTCTGAGATGCCAAGTATTTTAGAGAGATAGCCGTCAGCGAAGCCGTCCTTCTTTGCCTGTATGAACAGCTTGTCAGGAGGCATTTTGCCTTTATACTTCAAAAGTTTTTCTTCCAACTCGACAAGTTCAGCCATCTGCTCAATAAAGTAGTGCTTGATTTTTGTTTTTTCATAAAGCGTTTGCACATCAGCGCCTTTGCGGAGGGCTTCATACATAATGAACTGCCTTTCACTGGTTGGAAAGGTCAAAAGATTCAATAGCTCACCAAGAGCAAGCTTATTGAAGTTCTTCGCAAAACCGAGGCCATATCGGCCTATCTCAAGAGAGCGAATGGCCTTCTGAAATGCCTCCTTGTAATTTTTGCCGATGCTCATCACCTCTCCGACGGCGCGCATTTGTGTGCCGAGCTTGTCCTCGACGCCTCTGAACTTCTCAAAAGCCCACCGAGAGAACTTAACCACAACGTAATCTCCGCTGGGCGTATATTTTTCCAGCGTGCCGTCCCTCCAGTATGGTATCTCATCGAGGGTCATTCCGCCAGCGAGCAATGAAGAAACAAAAGCTATCGGAAAACCAGTAGCTTTTGAGGCAAGCGCCGACGAGCGCGAGGTTCTTGGATTTATTTCAATAACGACCACCCGCCCTGTATCGGGGTCGTGAGCAAACTGGATGTTGGTGCCACCTACGACCTTAATGGCATCGACAATGTCGTATGAGTATTTCTGGAGCTCCTTCTGGAGCTGCTGGTCGATAGTTAACATTGGTGCAGTACAGTAAGAGTCTCCCGTGTGGACACCCATCGGGTCCACATTTTCAATGAAGCAGACGGTAATCTTCTGCCCCTTAGCGTCACGAACTACCTCCAGCTCCAATTCCTCCCAACCGAGGACAGATTCTTCAACCAAAATTTGTCCGACAAGACTCGCAGAAAGGCCTCGAGCAGCGACGGTCTGCAGCTCCTCGATGTTAAAAACCGCCCCGCCGCCGGTTCCGCCCAGCGTGTAGGCCGGACGGATAATAACAGGATAGCCGATTTCATCGGCAACTTTTTCAGCTTCTTCAACGCTAAAGGCCAGCTTGCTTTTTGGCATATCGATGCCCAGACGGTTCATTGTTTCTTTGAAGGCACCTCGGTCTTCACCGCGCTCAATAGCATCAATCTCGACACCAATAACCTTTACGCCATACTTTTCAAGAGCACCTGCACGGGCAAGTTCCGATGCCAGATTAAGTCCGGTCTGGCCACCAAGATTGGGCAAAAGCGCATCCGGCCGTTCCTTCTCAATGATTTCAATCATACTCTGCAGGTCGAGCGGCTCGATATAGGTTACATCAGCCATACCCGGGTCGGTCATAATCGTCGCCGGATTGGAATTGACCAAAAGTATCTCGTAGCCCAGCTTCCGAAGCGCCTTGCAGGCCTGGGTGCCGGAATAGTCGAACTCGCAGGCCTGGCCGATGACAATGGGCCCGGAGCCGATAATCATCACTTTCTTTATGTCCTTTCGCTTCGGCATTCAAAATTCTCCCATTTTCTTTGGCATCTCAATGGATATTTTAACTTACCCGTAAATATATTGCGGCAAATTAGACTACATAGAGCTTTAACTGTCAAATAAGAAAATTTATAAACCATTCAATGAGTTGTCGGTCAGACTCCATTTGTTAATTCTAATTGGATACAATCATCTGATGGAATTGTATGACTAAGCGGTGTCGTATGCGCGTTTAACTTCTTCTGCGATGATTTTTAGGCCCCTTGTGACGGTTTCTCTGTCACGGGAGTAATTTACACGAATACATTCGTATTTGTGCTGCCACTTTTCCTTCAGGCCTGGGAAGAAATAGTGGCCCGGGACAATCAGGACGCCTCTATCTTTCAGCCGTTGATAAAGCTCGGCGTTAGAAATTGGCAGTTCCGGAAACCACAGCCATAAGAAAAACGCACCCTCAGGCTTGTGTATGTAGAAATCAATTCCATTCAATTCTTCGCATAGTTGTTCTACGGCCTCGGCTGACTTTTTCTGATAGAAGGGTCTGATGACATCTCGACTTAACTCTATTATCTTTCCACTGCGAACCAAATCGGTCGCAATAGCAGCACCCATACTGCCCGGGGCAAGATTCACTACAGCGTTGACATGCGAAACCAGAGAGATAACCTCTTCATTTGCGATAACAATTCCAGTTCGAGTCCCCGGCAGGCCGAGCTTGGAAAGCGACATAATAACAATCGTGTTTTCGTTCCAAATAGGTTTGACCTCGATAAAAATAATATTGGGAAACGGTGTGCCATAAGCATTATCAATAATTAAGGGGATATTGTTCGCACCGGCAATTTCACTTATTTTTTCAATTTCGGAGTCGGTTAATACATTTCCCGTGGGATTAGTAGGACGTGATACACAAATAGCCCCGATTTCATCGGTAATATCAATCCGGTCAAAGTCAATATGGTATTTGAAGAAGTGGTCATCGATATGCCTGATTTCGGGCTTGTTTGCAACAAACAAATCCGGCGCCAAACCGACATCGCAGTAGCCAATATATTCCGGGGCAAGGGGAAACAGGATTTTTTTGTCGGGAGCATCGTCAAATTCACCTGCAAATATATTAAAAAGGATAAAAAAGGCCGATTGGCTGCCGTTGGTCAAAGCAATGTTTTCAGGTTTGATATCCCAGCCGAACTGGTTAGCCAGTAAAGTAGAAACCGCTTCAATAAAATCCTTATTGCCCTGGGATGGATCGTAATTTCCGACGGCCCTTTCAAATTCCTGGCCATTAACAAGCAGCTTCTGCATACTCTCACGGAAATACTGCTGGACCTGGGGGATATGAGCAGGATTCCCTCCACCGAGCATCAGAATATCCTGCCCCTGCGCAAGGGCATTGCCGAGGTCATCCATCAGCTGGCCTATGCCGGAGGCAACAGCAATCCTCTTACCAAACTTCGATAATTTCACCATTTCAATCGCTCAAACCAATACTACACGCCTTACAAATAAATCGGACGTAATCGGTACACGAACGCTCTGCACCTTAATTTTATTTATCTATCCCCGTAAGGTATGTCAACTTCTTTTTCCGCGGCTGCTTTAAGAGTTGACAGTATCCTTGAGAAGTTGTTATAGTATGATGATTGAAAATTTTGGCGCCTGTAGCTCAAATGGATAGAGCGTCGGCCTACGGAGCCGAAAGTTGGGGGTTCGAGTCCCTCCAGGCGTATTGCAGAGAGACGTAGGACACGAATCAGTGCATCCTCTTATCAGTTAGTGTGCTCGGCTTATCAAGCAGCAGAACTTTATCTATGTCTGCCAACATCTCCTGTCGATTAATACGCTTGATGCGTGCCATCCTCCTTTGACACTCCGCTTCGGTTTCACCGGGGCGTGCGAACTCCTCACCGCTACCGAGCATCGCCACATCCGTAACGACGTCTCCCACGTAATCGCCTGCCCTAACAGCATATCTGCACCCACTAAGCCAGTAAACCAAAGCGCATAAGATAAAAGCCAAAACTACTTTACTTATAAAATTAGAGGGACTTTTCATCATTTTTCCCCTTTTTGAAACTCAGTAAATCGGTCAAGTTATCAGACGGTAATTTTATTATCGGTCGCCGACATATCTGCCACCCGGGCAGTCTAAATACACTCCTAACAAGATTTAATTATAGCAGCTTCAAATGCGATTGTCAATACAAAAACGCAGATACTCACTTAAACCCACCAAATAGAGGTAGTTTCTGGCACCATAACAACCATTTATGAAGGCAAGAATCCAAAGATTTTACATCCGAAAACATAAAAAGAAAATTCAATCGCTGTGGAAAAAATCCGTTTCTTCTGAAATGACCATATTTTTATGACGATAATTTCGAAGTGTATAAACAATCTCTCAATGGAAGTTTTAGTTGGGAGCAAAGAAACATTATTAAGAAGGAGGCGCTGCAATTTGTTTCTGTGAAGGCGGGTAAATCTCTACAACTTAGCAGAAGTTCCGTAGAAGAGCTGATAAGAAAGCAGCTATATAGCAGGTAAACGGACTACTTTGGGATTATAAACAGAGAACGCATCGGGACAGCGCAGAAATAAAGATGGGATTAAATGACGCAGGAGATAGAAGGGTGTGGATTGCAGGATTATTCATCTTATTTAATTGGGGGCTAATAGTGGCTTCGCAAAAAAACTCTTTAACAAAAAAATTTATATTTTGTATTGCTCCGCAAGTGTTCGCAGGGCAAAAAGAGCCGGTATTATTTTTTGCAAATGGGGGAAAGTAATAACGATTAAAGGTTAAAAAGATTAAAGGTTAAAAAAATGTTTACGCAAAGAAATTCTTTAGTCCGAATATTCGCAATAGTTTTGACTTTCTTGTCTGTGTTTACTTTCCAGTCTCAATTACTCGCAGAACAGCAGGAAGTAAATAAACCAGCAGATTTCTTTGAAATGTCCCTCACTGAGCTAATGGCTATAGAAATCGATGTTCCAGCGACGATCACGGAAACAGACCCCATGAAAACTCCCGCCAGTGTAACGGTGATTACGGCTGATGAAATCGCCCGAACCCCGGCCCGCACTCTGATGGACCTACTGGAAATCTATGTCCCGGGGGCATTTTGGATGAATCACAGCGTCGGTCCGCTGCCGGGGATTCGCGGGACACTCGTGGACCGTCCGTACAAATTCCTGGTCAACTTAAACGGGATCAACATCAATATCAAGGCGCACTACGGAGCACGGCTGGAATTGGTGAACTGGGACCTTAATGATATTGAGCGTATCGAAATCATCCGCGGCCCCGGGTCGGTCACCTATGGGCCAGGCGCTATCGGCGGGGTAATCAACATTTATACTAAAACAGCGAGTACAGCACCAGGTGTCGAGATAGGCGGCCATTTCTGGGATAAGTATGACAGCATTGGCAATTACATCGGCTACGGGCGGAAAACAGACAAGCTGGATTTATACACCTATTTCAGCATAGTTCAAACGGCCGGTCACAGCCCAGACTTATTTGGCGTTGACAAGAATACAAGCGGATACGTGGGTTCTACCGATGGACTGCAAAGCAATAGACCTGCAGCTACCTACCTGTCGGATTATGATGGTGAAGCACAAATCAAGGCCCATATAGACGTTCATTTTAAGGATACCTGGCGATTCTGGGCCCGCTATGTAACTTCTTCGCACGAACTGATGCAGGGCTCGGCTGTAAAATATCAGTTTGGCGACGACTGGAAAGATTTCCGTCAGACACGGTTTCGGTATTATCAGTTTGCATTGGAAAATAAAACTCCTTTTACCGAGAACTGGAACATAGAGTCAACATTCGGTTTAAGTTCCATCGATGTGCATAATGTTGAGAAATGGGACAGCAAAATCGTTAATAACGATAGAGACAACCTACAGAATATCAAGTGGATTTGGTCCGAAAATGAATATTACGCTCAATTTATGCTCAATTACAAGCCGGACAAGGGAAAAATTAAAGCGGCTTTAGGATTTGAGCTTAGTTACGATACCATCGGTCCAGCCTGGGGAAAAGATAAAGACGACGGCCTGCGTCTGTCGGAAGCTATGATCAGCGGACCGTCTTCAGATGCGTATGGTAGCGGTACTGGGCAAGTGAAGGAAACCACTGCAAATTACTTTGCCATCGGAAACGGGTGGGAAACATACAGCCACGCCCTGTTGGGAGAACTCAATATCAAATGGACTGAGAAGACTACAACATTACTATCAGCCCGCCTGGATAAACATTCATACACGGACTACATGTTTTCGCCGCGATTTGCCTGGATTCAGGGACTCCGCAAAGACGAATATCTAAAGTTCATTGCCCAGCGGTCTGTTCGAATGAATACTCAGGAAGAACTGTACATAAATGAGACACTGGGAAACGACAACAAACCTGAAATACTGGATACACTTGAACTGATTTACTCCGGCAAATTCACTAAAAACCTCTCGTTCCAGAGCTCTATCTTCTATAACCAAAATGAGGTAATCGCCTGGGACGCAGACCTGCGACGGGCTGCACCGATTGGCGAGCTGAAAACCATCGGATTGGAACTGGAAGCAAAATACGAGAAAGACAGTTTTAATCTTGGAGTTAATCATTCATTCGTCAAACAATTAGACTGGAAACTTGCTGACAACGTAACCGCATCCGGTATCAGCTATTCAGATTACTACAATGCTACAAGTGGTGTCACCGACAAAGGCAACGACTTGAGTAACTGGGCCAATCATGCCACAAAGCTATTCACCAACATTGGACTTCTGGACGACAAGCTAACTCTACATGGCGATGTGCAAATCTTCTGGGGATTTGAAGGGCTGAAAGACGGGCTGGATGCACTTGCCGAAGCCGGCGGAAACGCTGCAAATATAGCGCATATTAAACGCCAAAATGGCTACGATATGCAAGCTATGGCCGGTGTGTCATTGACGTATCACATTAATAAGTCGTCCGCTATGACAGTCTTTGTTCAGGGTATTCCGGTCATCGGTGATAACAAGCGGTACTCGTATTCTTCAGGGTACAAAAACAAATACCCGGACAAAACCAGCTGGATAGAAGAACCGATAGTGGTCGGCTTCCGCTATCATGTGCGATTTTAAAGATTGGTTTCTATAAAATCAGGGGTGTCTATTGAAAGTGCTATACTTGTTTAACATAAATACAATTGTGGATTCAATAAGTGATGAGGAATGAGAATTAAGGTTTACATCTTTGTAGTTTTAATGCTGGCTTTATTCGCAGCACCAACTGCAATAAAAGCCCAGGCTGATTCTGCTCAAAACCGTGAATACCAGATTAAAGCAGCATTTTTGTATAACTTTATCAAGTTTGTGGATTGGCCCGAAGAAAAACTTCCAGACAGTAATGAGCCAATCATCATAGGCATTATAGGTAAGGATCCTTTCGGCGACGCATTTGAGCCTATTAAAGACAAAAGCGTTAAGGAAAGGAATGTTATCATACAGCGATTTAAGGGTCTTGAAGAACTTGAAAAATCCGGGGAGGAAAATGAATCTGAGGTGCGTCAACAAATCGACCTCATAAGAAAAAGCCACTTGTTGTTTATCTGCTATTCGGAAAAGGCAAAGCTCAGAGAAACCATAAATCTGGTTAAAGACCACAGCGTCCTGACAGTTGCAGATACTCAAGATTTTCTCGAATCCGGTGGTGTTATTAATTTCGTTATGGAGGAGAAAAAAGTAAGTTTTGAAATTAATATCACTGCCGCTAAGCAGGCAAAACTTAAAATCCGGTCTCAGCTTCTAAAACTGGCGAAGAAAATAATCGAAGAAAAACAATCAGACGAGGCAAAGAAGTAATTATGTCTGTTTTGCGAAACATGGCAATAAAGCATAAGCTGATATTGATTATTATGCTGGCATGCGTCACCGGGCTGGTGCTGGCAGGCACCGCATTTATCGGCTGGGAGTATAGTACGTTTCGCAATAATATGGTGAAAAATCTGTCAACACAGGCAGAAATGATAGCGGAAAACTGCAAAGCGGCTCTGGCCTTCCAGGATGCAGACGATGCAAAGGAAACTCTTCGGGCTCTTCGTGTGGAACCTTCTATCGTCTTCGGCTGTATTTATAATAAAGAAAATCAGCTATTTGCAACTTATTATCGTTATTACGCTGAAATAAAAGTCCATCCGACCAAGTTTCAAGAGAGCGGCTTTAGCTTCAGGGACGGTTTTTTAACCGTTTTCAAACCTATTATTCTCGATGGAGAAACAGTGGGGACGGTTTGCCTACGGTCGGATATGAGTCCTATGTATGCGATGCTCAAGCGTAATATAAGTATAATCATCGCTGTTCTCTTCCTTTCTTCCTTGGCAGCTTTTCTGATGTCATCACGACTTCAAAAGGTCATTTCCGGACCAATCCTAAGTTTGGCTGAGGTCGCAAAAGCCGTCTCGGAAGAGAAGGACTATTCTACTCGAGCTGTAAAACAAAGTAACGATGAGGTGGGTTTGCTTATCGGTGCATTCAACGAAATGTTGGAGCAAATCCAACAGCGAGACATAGAATTAGTCGATGCCAAGGAAAAGCTCGAAGTAAGAGTCGAGGAGCGAACCGCCGAGCTTACGACCGCCAATAAACAGCTAACCCAGGAAATTGACATACGCAGGAAGGCAGAAGAACGATTACGCAAAGCCGAAGAAAAATACAGAATACAGTTTGAGGGAACAATAGATGCCATCTTCGTAGCTGATGCCGAAACAGGCATAATAGTTGACTGCAATCCTGCAGCAACAAGACTGGTTGAGCGGGAAAAATCAGAACTGATTGGACAACACCAGCGGATTTTACATCCTCCAGAAAAATTTGTGGGAGAATTTAGCGATACTTTCAAACAGCATCTCGGAGAAAAACAGGGCCAGACCCTGGAAACGCAGGTTATTACCAAAAATGGAGAGAAAAAAGATGTTGCAATAAAGGCCAGCTTAATCGAAGTTGGCGGCAAAAAACTAATACAGAGTATATTCCGAGATATCACCGACTACAAGAAGGCAGAACAGTCTCTCAAAGACCTCAATGAAAAACTCATCCAATCAAACCAGCAGCTTCAAGAGTTCACCTACATAGCTTCGCACGACCTCAGAGAACCAACAAGAAAAATAACCTCTTTCGGACAATTACTGGCTGAATCTCTGGCAAATAAACTAAGCGATGATGAACGGGAGAATCTCAATTTTATGATAGACGGGGCTGATAGAATGCAGCAGATGATTGAAGCATTGCTTTTATATTCGCAGGTAAGCACAAAAGGTGTTCAATTTAAGCAGCTTGACTTAAATGAAATCATAGAGCAGCTCAAGGAACTGGAATTAGCGGTCAAGCTCGAAGAAACCAAAGGCACCATATCGGTGCCCGAACCTCTGCCGGCCGTCAAAGGTGACTCTACTCAAATACGACAGTTACTGCAGAATCTTATATCAAACGCACTGAAATATCATAAGAAGGATATTTTACCGGAAGTTACCATACGAGCACACAAAGAAGATAATGGAATGGTCTGTGTGGAGGTGCAGGACAACGGAATCGGAATCAAAAGAGAGCAACACAATAAACTTTTTGTTATGTTCCGCCGTTTGCATTCCAAAGATGAATACGAAGGAACTGGTATAGGTTTGGCTGTATGCAAGAGGATTATCGAAAGGCATGGAGGAAAAATCGGTATCGAGTCAACTTACGGCCAGGGCTCAACCTTTTGGTTTACACTGCCGGCGTCGGGCAGTGTGCAAGAACAGCAAAGCGAGCCGGCATTAGTTTTTGCAAAATCGGAAAGTAACGATAAATAGGGGGAACAAAAATGGATTCGTCAAAGTTCGTAGTAATGTTGTTGGTCGAAGACGACCTTGGGGACCAAAAGCTTACTAAGAATGCATTGGCCGACCAGAAAGTAGATGTTGAGCTTCGTACTGTCAGCACAGGTGAAGAGGCATTGAGGTATTTGCAGCGTAGTTGTAATGACGATGGACAAAGTCCCTGGCCAGATTTAATTTTGCTCGACTTAAATATGCCCGGTATGGGCGGAAAAGAGTTTTTGAAAGAGATTAAAACCAATGAACAGTTATGTACCATCCCCGTGATTATCTTAACAACATCAAGCTCAGAAGCTGACGTTCAGGAATGTTACAGGCTACATGCAGCGGGATACATACAAAAGCCCGGAAGTGTACAGAAACTTAAAGAGATTATGAGCAAAAGCATAAAATACTGGTTCGAACACTCCTCATTGGTGAAAAGTTGATTTTGGGCTCAGGTTCTTTAGACAATTTAAAAGGCACCTTGAAAAGCCGTGAGCCACACAAGATATTGGAAAGGAGCCGAAAATGAACATGTTCAAAACAGCAGTGATATTACTTGTTGAAGACGACTTGGCAGACCAGAAATTGGTAAAAAAGTCACTCAGCCGGGCGAAAATAGCCAACGAACTTCATATTGTAAACACCGGAGAACAAGCCCTGGAATACCTGCAGGGCAGCAAAAACGGCGATGACCAAACTCCAATGCCGGATTTGATTCTGCTGGATTTGAATATGCCAGGCATGAGCGGGCAAGAACTCTTAAAACTTCTAAAAGTCGATGACGAATTTGACATAATACCTGTAGTGATTCTGACGACATCGGATTCGGACAAAGACATCCTGGAAAGTTTCAAACTACAGGCAGCAGGATACATTAAGAAACCTGTAACCTTAGAAGGATTTCATGACGTTATACAAGTTCTCAGTGAATACTGGTTTGTCATCTGCAAGAGGGTTAGCCATGATAACGAATACAAAAACAAAAGCAATCAATGTCTTATTAGTGGATGATGATAAGGTTGACCGCCAGTTGGTAAAGATGGCTTTAGCCAAATCATCCCAGTCGGTAGAGTTTAATGTAGAAACTGCGCAGACTCTACACGAGGCAACAGAACATCTCACCAACAAGAATTACGACCTTGTCCTGCTCGACCTTGGTCTTCCTGACAGCAGCGGCATTGAGACTGTGCAGAAAGCACATACTGCAAATCCAAATGTTCCAATAGTCGTGTTGACCGGTCTGGCCGATGAGGAAATGGGACTTGAGGCCATAAAGCAAGGAGCAGAAGATTATGTCACGAAAGGTAAGTCTGTAGAATTTGCCCTGGTTCGAATCATTCGTTATGCACTCGAGCGCAAGCAAATCCGAAGGAAGTTACAAGAGCACATCAAACAGATTAATTGTCTCTATGGGCTATCACATCTGTTTGAGCAGCTGAAAATCTCGCTGGAGCAGATATTTCAGGAATCAGCCAATCTAATTCGTAATGCATACCGGTACAGTGACATCACATGCGTAAGAGTTACTTTTAATGGAATACATTATAAAACAGATAATTTCAAAAAGAGCGAATTGAGTCAACACGCCCAAATCATGGTTCACGGTGAAAAGGCCGGCACAATTGAGGTCTATTACCTCGGAGAAAGAAAAGAAAACGACCCAAACCCATTTCTTGAAGAAGAACGCGACTTGTTAGACGCTGTTGCCGAGCGGCTGGGTAGTATCGCAGACCGAAAAAAGACAGCAGATGAACTACAATTGTTCCGAAATCTGATAAAGCAGTCAAACGATTGCATTTTTGTATTAGAACCCAAATGGGGTCGTTTTCTGGACTTCAACGACAGAGCACATGAAAGTCTCGGCTATACACGAAAAGAACTGCTCGATATGAGCATTAAAGATATCGATGAGTCTATACCGGATGATTCTTCCTGGCAAGAACAAGCAGAAGAACTCAAACACAAAGTAAATATTATTAAAGAAGGCCTGCTTAAGCGCAAGGATGGAACAACTTCTCTTGCTGAAACAAGTCTGAAACTTGTAAGCCAAGGGACGGAAGACTACATAATAGCGGTCGCTCGCAATGTTACGGAGCGCAAGCAGTCAGAGCAAAATCAGACTAACCTTCTTGAGGAGGTGGAAAATGCCAATCAAGAACTAAAAGACTTCGCATATATAGTTTCACACGATTTGAGGGCACCGCTTCGCGGCATTAAAACTTTAGCCGATTGGATATCAACCGATTATACAGATAAGCTCGATGACGAGGGCAAAGAACAAATGAAATTGCTTATAAACAGAGTGGACAGGATGCACAATCTGCTTGATGGTATCTTACAGTACTCAAGAATAGGACGTGTTCAAGAGCAGAAAGTTGTTGTGAATCTCAATGAACTTGTCTCAGAAGTTATCGATATGCTCTCTCCGCCAGAAAACATCACAATTACAGTAGAAAATGAAATGCCTACGATTAGGTGTGAGCGGACACGCATTACGCAGGTATTCCAGAACCTCTTAAGCAATGCTGTCAAATTTATGGATAAACCACAGGGCCAAATAAAAATTAGATGTGTTGAAGAGAATGACTTCTGGAAATTCAGCGTTACTGATAACGGCCCCGGCATCGCAGAAAAGTACTTCGATAGAATCTTCAAAATGTTCCAGACACTGTCACCGCGAGATGAACACGAAAGCACCGGTGTCGGACTTACTATAGCAAAGAAAATAGTGGAGTTATATGGCGGCAGGATTTGGGTGGAATCCGAAGTCGGTAATGGCAGCACTTTCTTTTTCACTTTTCCAGCAGTGCACAACGCTGCCAAAAAACAAGGTCAACTTCTTACATCTTCCTGTTGATTTGGGAGACAAAAAAAATGGAAAATACAAGATACAAAGTTTTGGTCGTTGAGGACGATAAACTCGACCAAATGGCCTTCAACCGGTCAGTGGAAGAACAAAAGCTTCCGTATGATTGCACAATAGCCGGCTCTGCTTCAGAGGCCAAGAGCGTCTTAGTCTCCGAAAAGTTTGATATCATAATCTCTGACTACTCACTCGGGGACGGCACAGTTTTTGATTTTTTCGATATGGTTAAGGATACGCCCCTCATACTTGTCACCGGAGCCGGAGATGAAGAAATAGCCGTAACTGCTATGAAAGCCGGAAGTTATGACTATCTGGTAAAAGACACTGAACGAAACTACCTGAAAGCCATTCCAATAACAGTCGAAAACGCCATTAGGCATAAGAAAACAGAAGAAAAACTACGGTTGCTATCAGGCGCTATTATGAGCACCAATGACAGCGTCTATATTACCGATATGGAAGGCAAGATTATCTTCGTCAACAAAGCATTTCGTGAAACATACGGATATAAGGAAGAAGAAATCATTGGAAACAACAGTAATATCCTGTGGATAGGAAAACCTCAAAGTGAAAATACCAGAAGTGTTTTCCAAACACGAACTATGGGAAGTACCTGGGAAGTAGGATTTTACCACAAACGGAAAGACGGCAGTATATTCCCGGTTTCATTATCAAGGTCAATCATAAAAGACCCAAAGGGCAATGAAGTCGCGGTAGTCGCGGTGGCTCACGACATTTCAGAACGTATTCTTATAGAAGATGAGCTTAGAACCGAAAATCTGAAATTGGATAGGCAAAGTCAATTAAAAAGCGAACTGGCTATTATAGTTGTAGAGTCATTGAAGAAGCTGTTGGCTGAGAAGAACATCAGCAAGGCCAAAAGGGTTATCGGAGACTATCTTGATATTTCAAAAATCGAGACAGATAAAATGAAGCTGGAGCCGAGAAAGTTCGACCTTCGCTCAGCCGTTTCAGAAATTGCAGAAGCCATTTCACCTCTGGTATCTGAGAAAAACATTAAATTAAAAAGCTTTATGCCTGATTCCGAGCTTATTGTCAATGCGGACCGCAACAGGATAATGCAGGTGTTAAATAATCTTGTTAAAAATGCAATAAGGTCAGTTTCCACAGGGGGCCATATTAATGTCCTAATAAGAGAGATTGACAATCAAATTCGAGTAGAAGTGCAAGACGATGGCCCAGCTATTGACAGCAGTGAGATACACAAGATATTCAATCACTTTACCATGATTAAAGAATATCTCCATAAACAACAAGAACAACTCACAAACCTGACACCATCAGATGACATAGATGAAGGACCGCCAGCGGATAGTTACGACCCACTCTTAGAAGCTTTGTCCTTACCGATAGCTAAGGTGTTGGTGGAGTTGCATGGCGGGCGTTTATGTGTCGAAAACAAGCAGGAGCGAGGAAACAACTTCTGCTTTACCCTGCCCAAGCCGGCAGGACTGAAAAAAGAGGCCCCCATGACGACGGCCTCAGCAAGCTCAAGGTAGTGTATCCGGAAAAGAGCAGGAAAGCACTACATCAGCAATAGATTTTCTGAGCAAAAACACAAACATTTTTTTAATGGGGTGGTTCTGGCTAAAAATTGCCAGATTACATATCAGAAATAGCTATGTAAAAAGATAAATGGGGGTAGTAGTAAAAAATCCGATGCCAGTTAAAGAAACTAAACAATCTGGCAGAAAAACAGGAATTGATGTCATAGACCCTGCACCGTGGGGAACGCACCTGTGCCTTTTCTACGAAGGCAAACAAGATTTAGTAGATATTCTTGTGCCTTATTTCAAAGCGGGCTTAGAGAATAACGAATTCTGCATGTGGGTTACCTCAGAGCCATTAAGTGTCCAGGAGGCAAAAGAGACCCTTAAAAAAGCAGTTCCAGATTTAGAAGATTATCTTACAAAAGGCCAGATAGAGATAATAAGTTACAAAGACTGGTATACCAAAACCGGCAAATTTGAGGCTGATAAGGTCCTACAGGGCTGGCTCGAAAAGCATGACAAAGCTGTAAAGAGAGGGTTTGATGGGCTGCGCCTTACCGGAAACACATTTTGGCTTAAAAAGAGCGACTGGAAAGATTTCGCCCATTATGAGGCAGTAGTAGATAGTGTAATCCGTAAATATCGAATGCTCGCTATTTGCACCTATTCCCTTGGTAGATGTGGAGCATCCGAGATAGTGGATGTGGTCTCCACCCATCAATTTGCACTAATTAAGCGAGAAGGCGAGTGGAAGATTATTGAAAGTGCCGAGCGCAGGAAGGCAGAGGAGGCACTGCGCGAGACAAAGGATTACCTGGAAAGTCTGATTAGCTATGCGAGCGCTCCTATTATCGTCTGGAATCCGGAATTCAAGA
>CAZKYA010000018.1:0-20701 GCA_964556725.1 uncultured Pirellulales bacterium | reverse complement strand
GGCCATATACCATTAAGGATATCGACAATAACCAGAGGCGTGTTAATTGCGGTTTTGACCATTGGTTTTTTGGATTTTTATTTTTTGCGATGTATGTGGCGATTGTGCGTGCTGTAGGGGTTGTTGCGGTTCTAAAGGCCGGTTTCCGGGCTTTATACCCCCCTGCCATACCGGATTATTTTCCTAATCCGATGTTTCCATCTGGGCCTGTTTTTCTATCTCTCTTAAATATGCCAATGTGCGCTCGAGCTTGTCGCTTAAGTGCTTTAATTTCAGCATAGTTTTAACCCGTGTTACAAGCTCCAGCTTGTTCACGGGTTTGCTGATAAAATCATCTGTGCCTGAATCAATGCCGCGTTCAATGTCGCCGAATTCGTTAAGTGCGGTTACCATTATTATTGGGATGTCGCTGGTTTTGGGGTCGTTTTTTAGCCGTTTACAGACCTCAAAACCGCTCATTTTTGGCATCATCACATCCAGCAAAATCAAATCAGGCGCGCTTTTGCTTATAATCTTCAACGCTTCCAGGCCGTCGTGCGCGGGGACGGTTTCACAATCCATATCCTCGAGATACGCCTGCAGGAGTTCAAGATTCTGCTGATTATCATCGACAATCAGGACCGTGGGTGTTTTCTCTTGCTCGATTTCTGTTTTTTTCTTGGTCATAAGAAAATTACTCCTATTACTTTTTGCCACAAGGGCACAAAGACACCAGGAATAAGACATATTTGTTTTTTAACATTTATTTTTTAGTGACTTTGTGTCTTGGTTGCTAATTTTTCCCTTTTTACCTTTTCAGTGCTTTTAAGATTGCAGTGCAAAAGGCCGGCAAGTCATCCGGCTTGCGTGACGTAATCAAATTTCCATCCACAACGCATTCGGCGTCAACATATTTGGCGCCGGCGTTTTTAATGTCGTCTTTAATTGCCATAAAGCAGGTTGCCTTTTTGCCATTGTAAACTTCTGTGCTGCATAACAGCCATCCGCCGTGGCAGATAGCTGCTATCACTTTGCCGGCATTTACCATATCATTGGCGAACTTTATAACATCCGTGCTTCTTCGCATATAATCGGCGGCAAAACCACCCGGCACAATCATACAATCATAATCATTGACGTTGGCGTCTCCGGCTGCAATATCTGATACGCAGGGGTAACCTTCTTTTGAATGATATTCTTTTTTTGCCTTGGCTGCAACAAAATCAGCTTTTAGACCTGCCTCGCGGAGTCGATAATAAGGATACCAGACTTCAAGGACCTGATACTGCTCGTCAACCATTAAAGCTACCTTTTTTGCTGTCATTTTTGGCTACTCCTTTTCTGCGGGCATCGGCTGTTTCAGCCAGGCCAGATTGAACACATAATACTGTCTGCTGCTGATAAGGTGTATAAGCCGGTTCGGTGTCTGTGTTGCGGCCAGATAACCTTTGGGTTCGGCGTGTGTTTCGTCCATAGTAAAGATGACGGTATTGTCAGTGCTGCCAACCTCCTTCGGTGGGCCTCCGGAGGTAATAAGCTTTTTGACCGGCCAGGTCTTGCCCTCGTCAAATAAAGCTGCTGCATACAATCCATACACTCGACGCTCCTTTCCGGCAGTGTCACGTATGAGCATACCATTATACTGGTTTTTTTTGTCTGTGAAACTCACTAACAGAATTGGCCCCTCTTGCAGCCGCCTTAGAACCAATCGTTGCCCCCCTGCAATTGCCGGGAACTCACTGGGTGAATATGTCCAGGTATTGCCCATATCCTTTGAAATACTCATCGGCATCCGGCCGTCGATGTCGTTGCCGCGGCCGAGGGCCATAAGACATCCGTCTTTTAGCTGCACTACGCCGGCGTGGATGCCGGCTATCCAGGCGCCGGTCTTGCCCAAAGCAAATTCAGGTCTTGGCTGGTCGGCGCCGGGGTCAACCCAGGTCTTGCCTCCGTCGCGGCTTATGTGCATGGCTGTGCCACCACTGCCCCCCCTTGCGGCGTCGCACGGTAAGATGATAAAGCCCTCTTGCGTTCTAAAAACGGATTCGACCGGCTGATGTCGGAAGCCGTGCTCCGGGGCAATGAGTCGTGCTTTTGACCAGGTGACACCATTATCCGTTGAGGTGCGCATTATCAAAGCGAGATTGCCCCAGGTGGCTGCGGCTGAAAGGCCATTGAAGTGGTAAATAGTGTTTTTTCCATCGAACCAGAGTGCCGGAGCGTGGTCATTGCGGTCCGGCGCATCCCAGAAAACCGAAGCCGGCTCCCATTGCTCCGAGCCATATCGCAGACGGCTTGCCAGGATGGTTAACTCTCGACCGGGCTCTGTTCGGCACGAATACCAGATGGCTAACAAGTCGCCATTGGGACAATCGACCAATGCCGGGTCATGGTTGTGCTTCGAATACATTGGGCCATCGGAGTTAGGGGGAATCTTGACGTACTCTATAGGGCCCTTGAAATACGGCTTTTCAGGGTCAGGGCCTTTATTTAAATTAGGTTCGACAAGCTCACTATAAGCAGGAGGGATTTCCTTGCTTACGTTTTGCCGGTTTAATGGTGGTTCTGCTGGGGAAAGTTCTTTTGTTTTGGGCAGTTCTCCGAGGACAGGCCGAAATCCTATCAGCCAGCTTTTATCTTCCGGTAGTGTTCCAAGACGATTTGCAGAACGCAGATATGAGACATCTGTGCTGTGACTGCCTCCGCGTGTTACTTTAAAATCGCCGTCGGAGTATCCAACAGGGTCAATCTGCTCACCTTCTTCATAGGGCCCGTACCAATCGTGGCACCACTCTTCAACATTGCCGTGCATATCGTAAAGGCCCCATTTGTTTGCCGGTGTGGTGCCGACCTGCAGCGACACCGGCTCTGGTTGCCAGGTTATTTGCTGGTTCTTATGGTAAACCTCCGGCAGATTATCGCCAGTATGGTAGGCCGTGGTGGTGCCCGCCCTGCAGGCGTATTCCCATTCGGCCTCGGTCGGCAGGCGGTAGGGCTTACCTTCCTTTTTTGAGAGCCATTCACAAAATTTGGCCGCCTCATTCCAGCTAACAAAAACAACGGCTTCATCGTCCTGACTGGAAAAGCCGAGCTTTCCACGCAGCTCGCGGTGTTCCGGGTCGAACTGTTCATACTGGGCATTTGTGACTTCCGTTACCGCCATCCAAAAGGGTTTGCCGATGGTAACCTTGTGCACAGGTCGCTCATCCCAGTCGCCGCCTTCTTTCTGGCCCATTAGGAAAGAGCTGGCCTCGATGCGAATGAATTTCATACCGATAGAATTAACAAATGTGTCAGGAATCTTCGGAGAGCCGAACGCTCCTGCGGTCATAGGCATAATGAATCCTATCATACAAATTATATAAATTGTCAGCCATTTGATTTTCATTAGATTGCACCTTTTAAGTAGCTTGACTGCTGTGATTTTCGATAAACTGACGGACTTGTGGTTTAATAAAGACCTTCTCAATATCAACGACTTTTTTGGCGGCCTCGGCACAAAGTGCAGCGACATCAGCCGTTGGGGCCTGAGTATCGACGAAGAATATCTGCTCACCTTTTATAGAGCAAAGTCCCCCACCGCTTCCGCCGAGTGGTTCGTAGCGGATTTTAACATTTTTTGCTTCAAGCAGAGCCAGAAGCTCCTCTAAGATTGCCTGCTCATTCATTGTTCAAGAAAAACTGCGTAACAAGTCGATATAGATACTTGTAAGTCAAGAATTTCAGGTAAAATTTACCAGTAACCATAAAATTCTATACCGGAAGCAGATAATTGGCAAGTGTTATAGAGAAACGTCTTTCTTTGCACCAATGTCTGGTGGAGCGGCAACGGCAGAATGACGCTTTGCAGTCACAGATTGCACAAATGCAGGTTCTTGCCAACATCGGCAACGTCAGCTATATGATTGCCCACGAAATCAATAATCTGCTCACGCCGCTAAAAAGTTATGCAGGTCTTGCTCTGAAAAACCCCGATGATAAGGCCCTTGTCAGGAAGGTGCTTCAAGAAACAGTGCGAAATTGTGAGCATGCCTCGAAGATTATGGAAAGTATGCTTGCTTTGGCAAACGGTGAGAAGCAACAAAAGAAAAAGGTTCAACTAATTACTCTTATAGAGGAGATTTTCAGCTGTTTGTGTCGGGACTTTGGCAAGGACGGGATAACGGTGGAGATTCAAATTCCGCAAGGTCTGTCTGTGTGGGCGGTGCCGGTTCAGATTCAGCAGGTCTTGATGAACCTGGTTCTTAATGCCCGTGATGCGATGCTGCCTCGTGGCGGGACCCTGACCATTCAAGCTATAGATAAACCCGATGCAGTTCAGATAGAAATAAGGGACACCGGCTGTGGGATTAAACCGATTGATTTGGCGAATATTTTTGATTCGTTTTTTACCACGAAAACTGGTAAAGAATCACCATCCCAATATTCTGGCTCCGGCCTCGGCCTTGCATTTTGCAGAAAAGTAATAGATGCCCATAATGGTCTGATTTCGGTCGAGTCACAGGTCGCCAAGGGAAGCATATTCAAAATAAGCCTGCCGAAAAACTGATACGCAAAAAATGTAATTCAGACATATTTGTTTTGTATTTCCTACTGCGAACTTTTAATTTTACTTTTGCGCTCTGTTTTTGTATTCTCATTTTGTTTTTTCGCTTTCTTTAATAATATTGTAAATTTTTTCTGAGTGAAATGCAATAACCAGATGTTACCGAAAGTCATTTATATCTTATTTTTTTTGGTGCTTGTTATCCTTTCCTTTGCGGTCGTGGCAAATAGTATGACCAAGCCCCTCGGCCGTGATGAGCAGATGTACTGCACGGCAGGAGTGCTGTTAGCTCAGGGAAGGATGATTTACAGAGACTTTTCATACGTGGCCCAGATGCCCTACCATGCGCTGATTTGTGCGGCTTTGTTCAGGATATTTAACACAACCTACTATCTGCTTGCAGGCCGTTTGCTTTCGACTGTATGTGATATCTTCGTAATGGTGTGTATAGTCGCTGTATATCGACGAATCTTTAAGCCATTTGAAATATCGGGGATGCTCTTTGGTCTGGCAGGTGCCGTGCTGTATGTATTCAATCCGAGCGTCGATTATGCCAACGGCTTTGCGTGGAACAACGATGTCGTAATCTTATGCGTTGTGATTTCCTTCTGGTTATTTGTATCCACCCTGGCTCGGCAGGCACGCCGTGGCCTGACGGCTGACCTTGAACGTAAATCAAAATACTGGCGAATTGCCAGCATTGGTGTCCTGTTGACATTGGCAACCTGTATGAGAATAACGACAGCACTTGTGCAGCTATTGTTTTTCGCTGTTCTGCTGGCCAAAGGCGGAAAGTTGTTAAAGCAAAAGGTCATGACCATTTTGCCATTTTTGATTGCTTCTGCAATCGTTTTGATATGGCCTGTTTGGTTGATAGCCCAGGCCCCGCGAGCGTTTCTTTTAGACGGTTTCGTGATACAAATACTCAATAGCGAATGGCTGCAGCAAATAGGTATGGTTCATAATAAATTCGCCCTTACATACAGCTCACTGATAAAACCCGGCTACCTGGCGCTTATGGTAATATATGTTTATCTTTGCCTGTTGATTTTATGGCAGCGCCGCAGGTTGGCCATATCGGATAAGGCAGATGCATTACTTGCTGCCCTGCTGCCGTTAGCGTTTTTTATAATTGCTTTGGGTCTGCCGATGGTATGGAAACAACACCTTGCGGCACCGGTGCCTTTTTTGATAATCGGCGCGGCATATCCATTGCTGCATTTGAGAAAGCTTGTTCACAAGACCGGTCTTAACTGGCATTTTAATATTGCATCTGTTGTAGTTGCTCTATCCGTATTGGTGGCAATCGTATCATATCCTGCTGTCCTGTCCAGGATTCCAGAGCTGTGCAAGCCGCAAAGCTGGACGGCGATTGAGTTTCATAAGATTTCAAAAGACATCGCCGAAAGAACCAAAAGCCCGAAATTGATACTTACACTGGCTCCTCTTTATGCTTTAGAGGGCGGATGCGATATTTATACCGAGTTTTCAGCAGGTTCGTTTGTTTATAGGATTGCACACTTTATGTCACCTGCCGACCGCACCATTACACATAGTGTATGTCCGGAAACGCTTGGAGAACTGATTGAAAAGGCGCCGCCTTCAGCGGTGATACTCGGCGTAGAGATGGGTTTTCTCGAAGACGGTCTCTTTCGGGCTGTGGTCGAGCCGGACCGTCAAAAATGGGAAAGAAAAGCATACGAGAACGGCCTGGTAGCGTATTTTAAGCGTTGATAGCATTCCCCTGCCTTGTGTGGTTATAAATATTACATATCGGCGTCATCGATGATTGCTTTTGCGATGTCGTTGATTGCGTTGCGGGTCTGGGCGTTGGCGTTGTTGGCAAGAATGGAAAAAAGAAAATCTCCTTTTTCTGTGGAGCAAACACCTGAGAATGTTTTGACTTTGTTAATGTAGCCAGTCTTGCCGAGAATTTTGCCTTTGTAATTTGGCTCTGTGAAATATTTGCTGATTGTTCCATCCATCCCCCCTACCGCAAGTGAATCCCTGTAGAGCAACCAGTTGCTGCTTTGATAGACATCGAACAAAACTCGTGTTATTGCATTTGCACTTAATTTGTTCTGCTGGCTCAGGCCGCTTGCATCATCTATATAAAACTCGTTTTTATTTATACCAAGTTTCAGCAGGTATTGTGAGATAAGGTTTTGCCCCCCTGCCCAGCTGCCGCTTTTTTTGTTTGGACTGTTGTGGGCTGCAATGGTCTTTATAAGTGCTTCGGCTGCCAATCCGAGACTATCTTTATTACATCGAGCCAGACAGTCAGTTAGCGGTGTGTTATATTGGGTGAGTATTTTTAGATTGGAACTAACATCGATGTTTTTTTCTATGAGCTGACCTTTTGCTTTGATGCCGGCATAAGACAGATTCTCGGCCAGCATAAACCCGAAAAACGCAGCAGGTCTTTCAATGGCAATATCGAATGGCCCTGCCTCTTTATTGCATTTACCATCAATAATAATCTTATTTGGCTCCAAAGTCCGATGAGAGCCGACTTTGCTTGTGCCTTTTGCGGTTGGAGTTACCTTGTTGGTGATTTTTACGAAATCTGTTTTTGGCTCGACGGAGATAACTGCTTTGCCGTTGTTATTCTTTACAGTAGCTTCTATGCAATTGTCATTGTAATTCAGGCCGCATATTTCGCAGGCATACCAGCGGTTGAGGTCTTTTTCCAGCCAGTTTGGGTGAACACGCTGGTCGTCAAATATGCTGGTATCAACGATGATGTCTTTGATTGTTTTTATGCCGTTGCGTTTTAGAGCTCCTGCTATATCTTCAAATATCCAACCGACCTCTCGGCCGTATTTAGCATCCGTAACCTTGTCCCCCAGCAGCGGGTCACCGCTTCCGATTATTACGAGGGTGTCACCCAAAAGACCGATATTTGTTTTGTACTCGAAATTCGGGCCTAAGTATTTCAGTGCTGCTGCGGTGATAATTATTTTCATATTTGAGGCCGGTATAAACGGCTTTGTTGCATTATGGCTGTACACTGTTTCGCCGGTGTGAGCTTCTACAATATGAATGGAAAATTGGACTTTTTTCTGTGAAGATTGATTGATGATGCCATCAATCCTCTTTGTTAAATCCGCCTTTGTGGAGCTGCCCACGCAGAGCGTAAGTATAATCGCAATTAGTAATTTTTTCATTTTACTTTTAAAAAGCTGATTTTATCTTGTTGATGGAGACTGTAAGTATAGCTTCAGCAACGGCATTAAGGTCTGATTCCGAACCTTGCAGATGGAATGTCCGATGTATGTGAGTTAATGATTCGCCCGGCTTTAGCTTTGCTGCCGGAGACGATGTTTCCAGCTCGTAGAATGGGCCTAAAGGTTTGGCACCCGGCTCAGCAGGTCCGTCATTGTAAGAATTTACGACGTCGCCTTTGTATGGGTGCTCCTGAAGCTGCCACATAGAATTTACATAGTCAATGGCACCCTGGGGTTTATTGTATTGGACTATTGTCAAAACTTTGTTTATCGCATCGTAACTTCCGAGCACAGAAATTGCTCGCTGAGGCGAAAGACCGATTTTGCTTCGAAATTGGCCGTCGGCGCTGAAGAATAATACGTTTTCCTTGACTGCCAGCCGGTCGGTGGGGACTTTGCCGAAATAATCATCGTTGACGGTCGGACCGAGTTCGGTTTCAGGCCCGGGATGAAACGGCACCACTACCCTTGTTGCAGGCGACGGATTAAACATTCCAAGAATCCAGATGGAAAGCAGGCCTGTTTGTTTTTCCCAGGGCTTTGTGCCGGTGTTGGTCATCTTATTGTTTGACTCAAAAGCGACTATTTTGATTGTGTCGGCTGGTGTTATACCTAATGCCTTGATGGCTTCAGCCTTTTCAAGAATGCGGATTTGACGGTCAACTCGAAGGTTGAAAATGGTTCCTGAATAATTCTCCAATCTCATATCCTTCTTCAAGACAGCGCTGTTATTAGACCTGGAGACAAGGTCAAATGGTTCGGTATCAATGGGGGCCGGTGTAAACCAGTGTTCGAGGTCGAAAGGCACCTCTTTTTTGAAGAATATTGAGTATTGTCCACCCTCAGGGCCTATCCAAAAGCGGTCTTCACCGCCAAATACATTGATATGCTCGGCAAGCTTATCGGATGTGATAAGTTCGCGGTTGAGCCAGCCGAAGCTCAATCCATTCGCCCCTTCTGCGGTGCTGGTCATTACCCGACCCTGATATCTGGGTATAACTGCCACCTGACTTTTGCCGGATTTATCTGATAAGACAAACACGTCGGTATATTTTTTGAGAAATTTTAGGTCGTTGCCGAATGTTCCTTCTTTCATTTTTGTTTTCTCCTGTTTACATCCTGACCAGATTGTAATGCCTGCTATAATAAGCAACAGTTTTGCACATTTCATGCCTGCTTCCTTGCTCCTCTTGGCTCTTTCGCAACGAATTTGGTTGCCCGTTATAATAAATTAGATTTTTCGAGCCGATATAAACAAGATAATCGACTGATAGTGCCTTGTCAACAATAGCATATTTTTCGATATTTTTGAAACTTGTTTTGAGCTAAAAATGAATTGATTATTGACTATTTAACCTATAGCTGGTAGTTTTAACGCCGCGTAAAATGCGGGGCTAAGTATAACCCCCAAATTTATTTGGGGGCTAAATATTTGGATTGCCGCTACCCGAATAGAGTCGGGGACAAGTCAGCCGTGCGTATGGTGGACAACTTTTGTGGGAATAACGATGGGTGTTGTTATGGCAGAGAAAATAGTAAAAGTTGGTCTGGTTGGCTTTGGCACCGTGGGCAGTGGTGTGGCAAAGCTGATAATCGAGGGAGCGGATTCAATAGCAGCTAAAACCGGTCTGCGCCTGGAACTTGCCTGCGTTGTGGATATCGATACGAAATCTCCTCGGCCGGTGAAGCTACCCAAAGGTATTCTTACCGATGATTTGAATAGGTTGTTAGACGATGACACAATTAAAATAGGCGTTGAAATGGTCGGCGGAACTGACGCAGCAAAGCAAATTCAGCTAAAAATGCTTGAAGCAGGCAAGGATGTGGTTACTGCCAACAAGGCCCTGCTGGCTGAGTATGGCAATGAACTTTACAGAGCGGCTCGCAAAAATAATCGCTGTATTGCCTTTGAAGCCAGTTGTGCCGGCGGTATCCCTATTATCTCGGCCGTCCGGACAGGGCTGGCAGCGAATGAAATAAAGTCAATGTACGGTATCGTCAACGGGACCTGTAACTATATCCTCTCTAATATGACCGCCAAAGACGCCGATTTTTGTGAGGTTTTGGCTCAGGCACAACAGAAATGCTATGCTGAAGCCGACCCTGCTCTGGATATTAGTGGCATTGACAGCGCCCATAAGCTCGCTATCCTGGCTTCCATTGCTTTCGGATGCGAAATATCGCTCGATGACATCTTTGTTGAGGGCATCGAGGCGATTTCGAAAGACGATATCCGCTATGGCGGTGAGATGGGGTATGTTTTGAAATTGTTGGCAATCGGACAAAAAGACGAACAAGACAGGATTTCGCTTCGGGTGCATCCTTCTTTTATTGCCGAAGATAACCCCCTTGCTCGTGTGGAAGGTTCATTTAATGCCATTAGTATATTTGGCAGTGCTGTTGGTCAGGTGATGTTCTACGGTCGAGGTGCAGGAATGATGCCCGCTGCAAGCGCTGCTGTTGCGGATATTATCGATGTCGCTCTGGGTAATTCCGCCACCACTTTTCGGCATTTGCATCTTAAACCAAGGAGCGAAGTAGAACCGCTAATAAAGACAATAGATAATCTTGTAAGCCGCTTTTATATCAGGGTGATGTGCAAGGACCAGCCGGGTGTAATAGCTCAATGGAGCAAGGTCCTCGCCGAGCACCAGATAAGCATATCCGGTGCGTTGCAGCACGAGGGAACCGGGCCTGAAAATACTGTGCCGGTGGTGATTACGACCCATCCTACCCTTCAGAAAAAGGTCACGGCTGCTTTAGCAGGCATAGAAAGACTTGATGTTATTGGTGGCAAGCCGGTCTGCATAAGAATCGTGGATATTCCAGAGGATAAGGAATAGTGACTAAGTACGCCATAATAATTCCTGATGGTGCGGCGGACGAACCGCTGGAGCAATTAGGAAATAAGACCATTCTTGAAGCTGCTAAAACACCGAATATGGATAGAATCAGCACGCAAGGCAGACAGGGTCTTGTGCGCACCGTTCCTGTAGGTATGGAGCCCGGCAGCGATGTTGCTCAGATGAGTCTGCTTGGCTATGACCCGCGTCGCTATTATACCGGACGAGCTCCAATTGAGGCAGTAGCACGCAATATCAGCTTGTCTGTGGACAACTGGATTTTCAGATGCAATCTGATTACCATTGCGGACGGCAAGATGGCAGACCATAGTGCCGGGCATATCTCTACCGAGGAGGCCGGCAAGTTGATAAAGGAGTTGGATGAGCAGCTCGGCAGTGAGCAAAGGCGCTTCTATGCAGGTGTCAGCTACAGACACCTGTTGGTTTTCAAAGGGCTCGATTTCGACGTTCAGACATATCCGCCACACGATTATATAGGTAAGGCGATTGAAAAAATTTTGCCGCGAGGCAAAGGTAGCGATTTGCTTATCGATTTGATGGCTCGTTCACAGCAGCTTTTCGCAGACCATGATATTAATAAAGTCAGAAAGGACCTTGGCGAGAATCAGGTCAGTTCGATATGGCTTTGGGGTCAGGGCAAGAAAGCCCAAATGGAGCGTTTTCAAAAGCGCTTTGGACTCAAAGGTGCCGCTATAACGGCAGTTGATTTGGTAAGAGGTCTTGCGAAGCTTATCGGTTTTGACCTGATAGATGTGCCAGGTGCCACCGGTTTCGTTGACACAAATTACCAGGGCAAGGCCTCTGCTGCGATAGAGGCGCTGGAAAAATATGACATTGTTTTTGTGCACATAGAAGCGCCTGATGAGGCATCTCACAGTGGCAGTATCGAGCTGAAGAGAAAGGCCGTCGAGCAAATTGATAAGTATATTGTCGGGCCTGTGCTTGATGCGCTAAAGAAATATGAAAGCTGGCGAATCCTGGTGATGCCGGACCATCCGACCCCTATCTCCACGATGGCCCACTCACCTGAGCCGGTGCCGTTTGCTATGGCAGGCGACAATATCAGCGGTGTTCTGAATGCCACTTTTAACGAGGCCAATGCAGCAAAGGCGGGATTTAAGGTAGAAAATGGTTTCGAACTGATGGAGTACTTCTTAAAAAGGTAAAGAAATTGGCCGTTAAGGTCGAATTTAATAGATTGTATCTGACAATTTAATCTCTATGGGTTGGTAATGGCGATAATTGTGCAAAAATTTGGTGGAACATCCGTTGCTGATGCCGAAAAGATTCGACGTGCTGCTGAGCGAGTAATTAAAACTCTTAAGAGCGGCTATCAAGTTGTTGTGGTGGCATCGGCACGTGGGCACCAGACTGACGAGCTTATAGCAGATGCTTTAGAGCTAAATCCGGAGCCACCCAGCCGTGAGCTTGACCAGCTGCTCAGCACCGGTGAGACACAGACGGTCTCGCTATTTGCGATGGCACTGGATGCTATGGGGTATGATGCTATCAGTTTTACCGGCGGTCAGATTCGGATGATTACCAATAGCGACTATACAAGGGCGCGCATAAAAAGTGTTGATGCCGAACGAATCCGTCAGGAGCTGGACAAGGGCAGAGTTGTTATTGTCGCGGGTTTTCAGGGCATAGATGAGAAAGAAAACATAACGACACTCGGCAGAGGCGGCTCAGATACAACCGCAGTTGCACTTGCCACAGCTTTAAAAGCCCAGGAGTGTGAGATTTATACTGATGTCGATGGAATCTGCACTACAGACCCGCGAATATTTAAGGGCGCTGTGAAAATGGACCAGATTAGCTACGATGAAATGCTTGAGATGGCAAGTCTTGGTGCCGGTGTCATATATACTCGAGCCGTCGAGTTTGGTAAAAAATACGACGTTAAAATTCACGTAAGAAATAGTGGTAATGAAAAAGAAGGGACAATAATTACTCATGAGGTGCCGCAAATGGAAGGCGTTGTAGTTTCAGGAGCAACCATACAAAAAGGTCTGGCAAAGATAGGTCTTGTCGGTGTCGATAATGTTCCGGGTAACGCAGCAAAGATTTTCGCCCGTCTGGCAGAAGCCAAAGTTGTTGTCAGTGACATCATGCAAACTGAAATCAGTGCCGAAAAGGCAAACCTATCCTTTATAATCGGCATCTCGGATTTGGCTGCTGCCAAAAAAGCGGTGGAAAAAGTCAAAGATGATGTTAGCTGTGAAAACATCTTTATTCGGGACGATATTGCTGAGGTTTCAGTGGTCGGAGTAGGTATGCGGACACACTATGGTGTTGCCGGCAGGATGTTTGGTGCATTGGCTGAAGCCAAAATTAATATCGATTCGATTACCACCAGTGAAATTCGTATCAGTTGTGTCGTGGACGAGAAACAGGCTGAGAGGGCACTTCAAGCCGTCAGCGCCGCCTTTGAGCTGGATAAACCGGCCGAGAAACGAAGAAAAGATTAGCCGCAAAGACGCGAAGAAAATAAAAGTGTGCTAAAGTGAACTAAAGTGCCTAAATGGACTTGGCCATCCCTTATGGGAGTGAGCTAAAGTAGAAAAATAATCCGTAACTTTAGGCACTCCAAACTTTAGGCACTTTACACTTCTTAATGTCCTGGTGCCTTAGTGGCTGGGAAATACAAAATAAATTATGCAATGAGCAGGTGCCGAAGAAGCGCTGTAATTGTTTTGTTTCTGCTTGTGGCGGCGGTCTTTGTCTGGCTTGACCATAGCCCGATTGTTCAAAACCGCCAGCGTCAGCCAAAATCCCAGGAGCAGGCAAAGACCAGCGACTTCGAAAAGTATCACGCAAAGACCTTTACCGTGAAAAATATCGTTGACGGCGATACTATTGATATTGATATACCTGATGGCCAATATGAGCACACAAGAGTTCGGCTTTGGGGGGTTGATACACCGGAGACAAAACATCCCAAGATAGGCCAGATGCATTTCGGCCCGGAAGCCGCTGAATTTACTCGCGAAGTAACTCTTGGAAAGCAGGTTACCATTTATCTCGAAGAGCATCGCACTCGGGATAAATATGGGAGATTGTTGGCTTATGTGCAACTTCCAGATGGAAGTTTTTTAAATGAGGCTTTGTTGTCGGAGGGTTTTGCGTATGCGGACACACGATTCCGGCATAGTTTTTATTACAAATACAAGCAGTTGGAATCTGTCGCCCGCGGACAAAAGAAAGGATTATGGCCGGGAGTTACGCCTGAGCAATGGCCGGAATGGCGACGGGACAAAATCAAAAATCAAGATGAAAATATCAAAAATACAGATTAAAAATCAAAACTCTTAACCTGCGAAACTACCGGTTGAAACTTGACCCTCTACATTTTTTAATTTTGCTTTGTGATTTTGCTTTTTTATTTTTGATTTCTAATTTTCTTGCGAAGCAGAACGCCACCCAAGCCAAGCAGCAAAACCGTAGCCGGTTCTGGGATATAGACTACGCTTAGCTGTGAAGGATGACCATAGTTATGCTCGAGGGAACTGAAAACATCCGTTCCCTCAGTTCGAAGATTGAACCCGACATAGGGAGTTGTAACAGTCTTCAAAAAGTTTGTTACGTCAAAATAAGCATCCTCGCCGTAGCCCAAATCAGGCAACGACCAGTCTCCTAAAAAGACACCGGCGTCATAATCTGAACTCGTCAAGCTGCCATCATTGCTCGGATACCCATACAAATGCACAACTGGGCCCCAAAGAGGAAGTCCATACGGATTTACCGATAAAGTTGCTTTCTCAATTTGCCCGTCAATAGCACTGATGGGAAATTCAACTACGCCTCGGATGTAGCCTGCAGCCATCAAATAAGCGGATGTAACAACGTTGCCATTGTCATAAATCGAACCGTCATCGCTTGGATTAATGACGATTGAGTTACCGAGACACAAAATTGGTGCTTCAATGCCCAGCAAGACCAAACTTATAACGAAAAAAACTTTAAACGGAGCGCACAGCGTTTTTGTTCTGAGTGTTTTTTTGCCTCTTGAGTAGCATAATGTGATTAATCTCATTTTTCTTCCTTTCAAAAAAATTACTGTTCTTTCGCAAAATATGGTCTCTGCAGGTGAAAGCTAGAAATGGGCCTCCACCGGGGCTTTCCACCACCACTCCTTGAAAACAAAATATTGTATATCAGATTGAGACGGAAATGTCAAGAAAAAAGGCCGATAAAAATAACTTTTTTTTACCGCGGAGTTCGCAGAGCACGCCGAGTTTTTGTATATTATCTTTTGTGCCTTTTCGTGGCTATTTTCTTTCCTCTGCGCTCTCGGCGTTCTCGGCGGTGAAACTACAGATTGTATTCTTTGATTTTTCTGTAGAGTGTTCTCTCGCCGATGCCGAGGATTTTAGCCGCTTTTTCCCTGTTGCCTTTGGTTTTGGCCAGCGTCTCTATGATGGCCTTTTTTTCCAGCTCATTCAGAGATGTGCCAGCTAAAGTGGTTGCTGCCCCCCTGCCGGGGGCTAATTGCGGCCTTTGTGCTATTTCGGGCGGAATGTCACCTACATCGAGCTTATCCCCCTCGCGCATCACAACCATCGTCCTTATGCAGTTTCGAAGCTGACGAATATTGCCGGGCCAGTCATAGTTGCAAAGGACCGTCATAGCTGCATTCGTTATACCGGTAGCTTTAGAACCGGTTTCGGCAGCGGCCTCTTTGAGAAAGAATTCAGCCAGTTCCGGTATATCTTCCGCCCTGTCGCGGATGGCCGGCAGAGAAATGTTCACGCCCTTGATTCTAAAGTACAAGTCCTGCCTGAACTTTTTCTCTTCTATAAGTTTTGTCAAGCTCTGGTTGGTTGCGCTGATTACCCGGACATCTACGATGGTTGCTTTATTAGAGCCCACAGGTATTACGATACCATCTTCGAGCACTCGCAGCAGTTTGGCCTGGCAGTTCGGGGCCATATCACCAATTTCATCCAGAAGTAATGTCCCTTTATCGGCTATCTCAAACAATCCCTTTCTGTCATTGGCTGCGCCGGTAAAGGCACCCTTGACGTGGCCAAACAGTTCGCTTTCTAACAAAGTCTCGGTCAGGCCGGCACAATTTACCGGCTTGAAGGGTTTGTCTCTGCGCGGTGAATTGTTGTGAATTGCTTTTGCCAGCAGCTCCTTGCCTGTGCCGGATTGACCTTCAATCAGGACGGATATATTTGTCGGTGCAACGCGCCTGAGGACCTCAAATATACCCTGCATTGTTGGGTTGGAGCCCCTCACTCCCTCAAATTCGAAATACTCTTTTGCCGTTATGGGCTTTTGGGTTTGACGTTGAGTTACAGCGAGGACTTTTCGTCCGGCCTGGTCCACAAGCGTGCGAAGCTGGTCAATATCTATGGGCTTGACCAGATAATCGTAGGCCCCCCGCTTTATAGCTTCCTTACAGGTATCGATGGTTGCATAGGCAGTGATTAAAATAACCTCTGTCTTATCATTGTTCCTCTTGGCCTCTTTGAGTATAGCCAGTCCATCAATATCACCGCCCAGTTTCAAATCGGTTACGACAACATCGACTGTTTGTTCGCGGAGGATTTCAAGCGCATCTTTGCTGCTGTAAACAGCAATTGCCTTAGCGCACTGTTTCTCAAGCGCCTCGACGATACCATCGGCGTGGTCACGCTCGTCGTCAACAACCAAAATTACGGCATCTGTGCTCATCAAATCACTCTCTCACTGGTTCTGCAGAGGCAGTTTTATAGTAAATAATGTCCCTTTGCCCAGCTCACTGTCAACGGTTATTGTGCCGTTATGTGCCTCGACAATCTTTTTTGCCGTTGGCAGACCCAATCCACTGCCGTGCGGCCGAAACGAGTGGTATGCGTTGAATATATTAGGCAGTCTATTAGGTGCAATGCCGCTGCCGGTATCGCTGATTTGAATAACTGCTTCTTCTTTTTGCCGGCTTGTTTTTATAAGCAGCTCACCGCCATTGCTCATAGCCTGCTGGGCGTTAATAAATAGATTCAATATCACTTGTTTTAACATACCTGCATCGACTTTGCAAATAAGCGGCTTATTATATAAGCCCTGCCGAATGGTTATCGAGTGGCTATGGGCTTGTGACGCGTAAAAATCGGTCATATCACTGATAAGCTCATTGATATCGACGCTGGACAACTGTAATTCGGTCCTGTTGATATATCGCAGAAACCCGTCGAGAATCTGCTCAAGCCGGTCTGTTTCTTTTTGAATAACGGCTATTTTTCTAAGTGCCCTTTTGAGACCCTGGTCGCTCTGCTCCGCCGACCGTCCGTATTCCGAACCTTCCAGCTCTTCGCTGATAAGTTTCAGATTAATCTTGATAGTAGAAAGCGGATTCTTGATTTCATGCGCGAGTTCGCCGGTCAGCTTACTCAGCTCTTCCAGCTTGTCAAGCTGTCCATCTTTATTTCTCTGGATTTTATCTTGTTCCGAGACCATACTTTTTTGTGGTTTTTTGGGCGCAGGAGTTTTTGCGCAGAAGTACAACGACCGGCAAAACTGCCAATAAAGTAATAACAAAACCAGTTATAAACTGCTGCACTTGTCTGCTCCTCTGCACCACTTAGTTTGCAGAGAATAAATTAAGAAATAAAAAGCAAAAATGATACACGCGGTGACGGCGGCTAAATCAAGATTCAATAGTGGGGATGAATTTACCCTCTAAGCAATTTTACTATTGTCTCCTGTGGTCTTTTGTTCTTTTTCTTCTGTCTGGTGCATCTCAGCAAGAGCGGCTTTGCGAGAAAGCTTGAACCTGCCCTGGTTATCAATGGATAATAATTTTACCGGTATCTCATCCCCGACTTTGCAAACCTCTTCAACATTCTTTACGTAACCTTCGCTAAGTTCGCTAATATGGCATAGTCCCTCGACGCCCGGTGTGATTTCAACAAATACTCCGAAGTCTTTCACAGATACTACTTTTGACTGCCTGTATATCCTGCCGACCTGGGGCGGCTGTGTAATCGATTCGATAATCTCTTTGGCCTCTAAATGACCGTCACCGCCGAGACAGCTTATATAGATAGTTCCATCCTCCTCGACCTCGATTGTCGTATCGGTCTGTTCCTGAATACTCTTGATTACCTTACCGCCCGGGCCGATTACCTTGCCGATTAGTTCAGGGTCGATTTCGATAGTTACCAGCTTCGGTGCATACACGCTCAACTCAGCCCTGGGTTCACTGATGGCTTTTGCCATAACTTTCATAATCTCCAGGCGTGCCTCTTTGGCCCGCTCTAATGCCTCGACCATAATATTATGTGGCAATCCCTCGGCTTTTATGTCGAGCTGTATTGCCGTAACGCCGTCAACTGTTCCCGCAACCTTGAAATCCATTTCTCCGAAGTGGTCTTCCTCGCCGATGATATCGGTCAGCAATTCATAGCGACCTTTTTCGCCGCTAATCATACCAATTGATATTCCGGCAACTGGTTTTGTGATTGGAATTCCCGCATCCATAAGGGCTAATGTTCCGCCGCAGACCGAAGCCATTGAACTGGAGCCGTTTGACTCGGTAATATCGGAGACAACTCTGATGGTGTATGCGAATTCATTTTCCGGCGGCCTGACCACTTCTAACGCCTTCTCTGCCAGTGCCCCATGACCAATTTCTCTTCGGCCGGGTCCGCGAACCGGCCGAACCTCGCCGACAGAAAATGGCGGAAAATTGTAATGGAGCGTAAAATTTTGAGTGTACTCATCCAGCAGACCGTCTATGATTTGTGCATCCCTGATAGTGCCAAGCGTTACAGTCACCAGTGCCTGTGTTTCTCCTCGTGTAAATAACGCTGAACCGTGGGTTCTGGGCAAAATCCCGACTTCACAGCTAATAGGACGAATATCGTTATAGCCCCTGCCATCGGGCCTTTTACCTTCTAACAACATCTTGCGGACTACTTCACCCTCTATCTTTTCGAAGATACGCTTAAACATTGTATTATCGCATTTCGGCACGGAGATATTCACAACGCCTGTTGCAGTTTCCGGTTGGATGTTCTCTGTAACACAGTATTCAGCACTAATTTGGTCAAAAAGTTCCTGCACGGCGGTATTGCGCTGCTGCTTGACTGGTATCTGCTTGAGTTTGTATAACTTATCGGCTACCTGCGAACGAATTTGTGAATAGAGCTCTTCGTCGATTTCTACCAGAGGAATTTCCTTTTCGACGCCGACCTTCTTGCCCAGTTCCTCTATCATCTCACAAACCTGATGGACAGTTTCCTGTGCCGTTGTAACAGCTCCGGCGATAATCTCTTCTGACAGCTCCTTGGCGCCGGCCTCAATCATATTTAGGGCATCTTTACGTCCGCCGACAAGCAGGTTTAGGTCGCTGGCTGCAATCTGCTTATGTGTGGGATTGACCACAAATTCTCCATCTACTCTGCCTAGTCTGCAGGCCCCGATAGGCCCTAAAAATGGTATTTTGCTGATGGTTAGTGCTGCGCTGGCACCGACCATCGCCAGGACATCAGGGTCGTTTTCACGGTCGGCGCTTAAAACGTCCGCCACAATCTGGACTTCCTGGAAGTAACCTTCCGGGAACAACGGTCGGATGGGTCTGTCGATTTGCCTTGCCGTCAAGGTTTCTTTGGTGCTTGGCCTTCCTTCTCGCTTAATAAACCCGCCTGGGAATTTGCCTGCTGCACTGTGTTTTTCCCGATATTCAACGCTCAGCGGGAAAAAATCAATATCCTCGGCTCTGGGCGGTGCCGTTACTGCAGCAACAAGGACGACAGTATCGCCGTATTGGACTACGACAGCTCCGTCTGCCTGTTTGGCGATTTTGCCGGCTTCGATGGATAGGGTTCTGCCCCCAATTTGTCTTTCTACTCTGCATACTTCAAACATATACTACCTCATTATTCGTATCTCATACCTTGTGGAGGTTCGCGATTGACGAGACGCACTTAACAGCTCACGGTTTTACTTTCTCAAGTTGAGCCGGGATATGATTTCCTGATAACGCCCGACGTCTTTTTTGCTCACGTATTTGAGCAAGGCCGACCTGCTCCCGACCATTTTAAGCAGACCACGCCTGGATGTGTGGTCTTTGCGATGAATCTTCAGATGCTCGGTAAGCTCGTTAATTCTACTGGTCAATAGTGCAATCTGCACCTCCGGTGAGCCGGTATCACCTTCGTGAGTCTTATAATCGCCGATAATCTTCTCTTTTTCCTGCTTTGTTTGCATTTTTCGAACAAAACCTTTCTTTGTTGTCTATGTCTTGTGTCTAACCTTTTTGCAATTCACGAGATACGAATTATACAATCTTATAAAAAACTTTCAAAACAGTATCAACAATAATCCCGTATTTTAATCAGCTATTGGCATATTTGCAAGTCTTTTTCAAATAAAAAGATAATAGCAGGATGGCAGGAAGAATAACCCCTAAATTTCACGTCGAATGCAGCTTTGCTATCTGCAAGGGTTATATCGGCGTTACTTATGATAAACGAACAGGATGGTCGGTTTGAGTTATTTAACCCATTGGACTGCGTTATTTTTACCATTAAGTTCCGCTTATAGAATAACCTCACTAAATCGCGATTGAAGCTCGTGTGTTTTGCGGTGATTAGTCATATCAGATGCCAGAGCAGTTATCGTTATAAAGCCGTCTTCCAGTGACGTCGTGTCGGTTGGCGTTCCATCAACGCGATGTAAATTGCCGGCTAATTGGAAGACAGTTTGGCCCTGCTCGTTTTTCTGCGGGATATAATACTCCTCAAAGCCCTTGCTTGATTGAGGCACAACTCTTACCCCTTTTGGCTCGCCTTTTGATAATTGCGGTATATTGATATTTATAACGTCGCCGCTATATAGTGAGCTTGTCGAACCTATCTCTGCCGGCATAAGCTTTTTCAGGATTTTAGCACAATAGTGGGCTGCCTTTTCAAAATCCATATCTTCTTCGTGAGCGAGACTCATTGCGACGGCTGGAATCTTCAAAAATGCGCCCTCCATAGCAGCAGCGACGGTGCCGGAATAATAAACGTTTATTCCTGCGTTTGCTCCGTTATTGATACCTGCAACAAGCAGGTCTATGGGGTCTTTATGTAGCTGCATAACCGCCAGTTTAA
>CAZKYA010000017.1:12387-20837 GCA_964556725.1 uncultured Pirellulales bacterium | reverse complement strand
AGTGCTTATGAACCATAGCATTGTCCACATACAACACACCATAACATCCAGCTGGCCGGATAATTGATGATATCAATGCAGACCGTATTCTCTCCTTTTCTTCCAATTGAGCTGCAACCCGAGGCAAAACCATGGATTGACCTTTTTCCAGCGCCTGCTCAATCTTGTCCATAAGTTTAATCTCACTTGCATCCACCGGCTTTCCATCTCGTCTTTTACCCGCGTGATAAGTCATCGGGCCGGATGGCTGCTCTCTAAGAGCACTCCAGACATGAAACGCACCGAACTGCTTTAACATCGTATTCAATAAAGTAACCAGCAATTCCTCGATACCACCTGCACTACAAATTGCCTCGGTCGCCTGCGAAAAATCAGTTAGTCTTCTGGCAGCTAAACGCATAGCAGGTGCATGGCTGGCATCCGGCCTTCTTACTATTGTTTCGTGCTGAGGTGTTGCCAACTCAGCTTCAAGGTGGACGGTATCTCCCATATGAATCTTTTTCTCAGCTTTGCTCTGCTCTTCGAAATCGAATTCAATGGTAAAATTCGTTATACGAAGACAATCACCGGTCTTAATTTCCGCTTTATGCACCGCCTTATCATTCAGATATGTTTTACTCGTTGAGTCCAGGTCCTCCACCATCCATTTGCCTTCATCCGTCCGAAGAATAACTGCGTGCTGCCTCGAAACCGTCCTATCGGGCAGAAAAACCTTACTTTCTGCTGCTCTGCCGATGGAAATAGGTCCCTCGGTAAATTGAAATTCTCTGATACTGCCGTCTTTTTGTTTTACAAACAGACGCATTGCTCTGTTCCTCTATAACGGAATGCCTATATGATACAATACTATTATCTAAAATCCAGCATAATTTGTCAAGTAAAATCAGATAATTAGCCCCCAATCAAAGCAATTTGATTTTTTCGATGATGATTATATCGACGTGACAGGTGTCAATTTTGCCACTTACAGCGAAACAAGCTCCCTGCGTATCAAGGGATTCAATTCTCAAGCTCGGTGAGAATATGCTCAGTTATTTCATCCAGCTTTTCAGCAACCTGCGGTGTACAGGTTTCAGCAAACCTCGACAGTTCTTTAACCTCTATCCCATAAATGCGAATATCATCAGGAATATCATATCCCCATCTCCTGCCCATCGAAAGAGCAGTTGCAAAATTTATGTCGTGTGGGGAGCTTGGTCGTATAGTATCAGCCAGCTTGTCAAAGCTGAAACGGTGCACCGTTCCAGGCGGCGCAGAGCCAAGCTGGACGGCATCAACTACAACCAGCCGTTCATACCCAGCCAGCTTTGGAATAATATCCATCGTAGCTGCAGAAGACTTGATAATATCATATTGCGCATTTTCCTTTGCGCACGACGAATGTAAACGCTCTGCCAAGCGGTCGGCTACTTCGTGAGCCACCCCATCATCCGACAGAATTGGATTGCCAAGGGCAAGTATCAGCGTTTTCATTTTTCGTCGGTCAGGCGTTTTATAACCCTCACCAGTTGCCTGCTGCTGTCAAAGATTCTCACCTCCATAGGCATCTGACCTGGCAGAGCATGCGTCGAGCAGGAAAAGCAGGGGTCATAAGCACGGAAGCACATCTCCAGCATATTTAGTATGCCGTTGCTGACCTCAGCCTTATGGATGACCGCCTTTGCTACCTTTTTCATCGACAGATTCATCGCAGGGTAATTAATGCTGGAAGCAACCAGAAGATTCAGTTTTTTGATTAAACCATTGTCATCACACTCATAATGATGAATGAGCGTACCACGAGGCGCAGCGATAATACCCACCCCTACGGTGGGCCTTTCTGTGGGAATATTGCGGACCTTTTTAGAAGTAATTTCGGGGTCTTCAATCAACTCTTTAAGTCTTTCGGCTGCATACATAACCTCAATAGCACGGGCCCAGTGAAAGGCAAGCGTATAATGGGCCGGTTTACCACCAAGAGTATTAAAGAAGTATTCCATCGCCTCCTGAGCCAACGGCGTCGGAATTCTATCAGCCACATTCAACCTTGCCAAGGGAGCCACCCGAACAATACCACTATCAGGACCGTCCTTAAAACCATGCCAGCCAACCTTACGAAGATACGGCATCTTAAGATAACTCCAAGGCACAACGTGCTCAGCCATATGTTCGAGATATGTCTTTGGGCCGAATCGACCAAACTCCTGACCACCTGGAGTAATGATGCGAATTTCACCGTCATAGAAATTAAGCTCATTATTTTGATTGACCATCCCCATATAATAAGTTTCATGGTAGAACAAATCCTTGTTTAATACAACATCAACCAGTTGCTTATTTTTCAGAATAAAATCATTAACTACCTGTAGTGTAAACTTGCCGAATTCGACAAGCTCATCCGCCATTTTTGCAATTTTATCCCGGTTCTCTTGCGACAGCGGCTGAGACACTCCGCCGGGCAGGCCAAAAACCGGGTGCGTTGCCTTGCCCCCGACGATTTCCTGAATCAGTTGGGTATATGCCCGATTGAATAAAACCCTTTTCCCAATTTCCGGGCCGACAACGTTTATCACGCCCAAGATATTTCTTTCTTCCGGCTCGGCTGCCCAACCGCATATAAAATCCGGCCCAACCGCTAAAGCGTAAATATGAGCAATATGGCTGTGAAGCATATGAGCACAGTAACCCAGCTCACGCAGCTTTTTAGCGGCTGGTGTCGGCTCAATGTTGTATGCCATATCCAGAGCTTTTACTGCCGCCAGATGATGCGGCCAGGGACATACGCCACAAAGATGTGTCGTGATGCGTGGCATCTCCTCAATAGGTCTTCCCTTGCAAAACTCCTCAAAGCCCCGCAGTTCAACCACCTGAAAATAGGTATCTTCGACTTCGCCATTGTCATCCAGAAAAACATTTATCTGGGCGTGCCCTTCAAGCCGAGTAGCGGGGGCTATGCGAATAACTTTTTCTTTAACCTTGTATTTCTCGTCATTAAGTTTTGGATAGCTCATCTGTTATATCTCGTATTTTGTTTTACTCTTAATTCTTCACGCTTCTTTTACTACTCTTTTCAAAAGCGACTTCGGCAACGTAAAGCGGTAGAATGTCCCCAACGGGTCACGCATTTTGGCCATCAATTTTTCAATTTCTTCCTCAGGCAGCTCCGACTCAGAGCCGCTGACCTTCAAGATGGATGTGAAGGCGCTTAAGCAACTGGCTCCATGGTCGAGCACCGCTGCTGTCGGCCCCATACACCCCCGGCAAGGCATATTAACCTTTATACACTTTGAATCACAGCCGGCGCGAGTTGCCGGACCAAAGCACATTATCCCCTGCTCAAGGAAACACTTGTCGGGGTCCAGTTCCGTATAATCTACACTTCTGATTTCATCGATAAAAACCTTGTCAGGTTTTTGTCTCGGACATTCATCGCAGAGGGTTCTTTCAGATGCAAGAATGATTCCTTTAGGCGGTAGCTCAGCTTTGCCCTGAACAAAATCCAGAACTACCCCAAGCAGCTTTACATTCATTTCACGTGTCGGAGGACAAGCTCCAATGATGTAATCCACCTCAATAACGTCGTCCAGTGTCTTGACAGTTTCAAACAGCTCAGGCAGTTCCAGCTTATGGCCTTCGGGGCTTACATATCGCGTCTGTGGCCGGGTGTGTTCAGGATTGACCGTCGTTGCAGTCTGGTCATAAACAGTATCAAGAATTTTGTTTTTGGTTGTAACATTAGCCAGACCCGGAATGCCGCCGAAAGCCGCACAGGCACCATAAGCAACCATAATCTTCGATTTTTTGCGCAAAAGCTTGGCGATATGCTCATTTTCGCTGTTGCGGACAGCACCGTGATACAGGCATATTGTGATTTCGCCATCCTTCATTGCTTCGACATCTTTGTATTTTATATCTGTAATAAGAGGTGCAAAGGTAATGTCCGCCACCTCGAAAAGCTTCAGAAGCTCGACATCCAGATCTAATATAGCAATGTCACATCCCGAGCATGTTGCACCCTGGGCTATAGCGATTTTTATCTTCTCAGACATCAGCAACCTCTTTCACAGAATCAGTGGCTTCGATAGCCGCAGCGCTCTTGCTGTAAGGACTCGGGCCAAGCTCGATAATGCGGTCGATAAAGCCGTTGACGGTATTAGCAAACTTTTCAGCTTCACCAGCAGAAATCCAGGCCAGTTCCAGACGCTCCGGATTCAGCCCAAACTGTTTTAACAACGAACGAAGCAGAGCTATTCGTCTCCTGGTGCGATAGTTTCCGCCGATATAATGGCAGTCGCCCGGGTGACAGCCGGCTACCATCACGCCATCAGCCCCCAGTCTGAAAGCTTCCATAATCCATTCGGGGTCGACACGGGCCGAACACATAGTCCTTATAACCCGAAAATAAGGCTTAATCTGGTATCTGCTTATCCCGGCCAAATCACTGCCAGCGTATGAACACCAGTTACAGCAAAAAACAATAATCTTCGGCTTAAATGTATCTTCCATTATTCCACATCTCACATTTCATATATCTTGCTCCTTATGCCAGAGTGGCGATCTCAGTCGGCCAACGCTGCTTTAATCATCGCCAGCATTTGTTCATTCTTGAATCCTTTTTGCTCCATAGCACCGCTGGGACAGGCAGCAACACATCCTCCACAGCCCTTGCACATCGCCTCATTAATTTTCACGATTTTCTCACCTTCTTTGCCGCCGGAGCGGTTTACAATTTCCAGGGCATTGTATTCGCAAACCGGCACACAAATACCGCAGCCATCGCAAAGGTCCTCATTAACGGCAGCTATCGTCGGCTCGGCTTCATATTTATCCTTCGAGATTATGGTACAGGCCTTCGCCGATGCTGCCTCTGCTTGAGCGATGGTTTCCGCCATAGACTTCGGACTATGCGCGAGGCCGGCTACAAATATACCCTCGGTGGCAAACTCCACCGGCCGCAGCTTCACATGTGCCTCTAACAAAAATCCATCCTCGTTCATAGGAACCTTAAGCATTTGAGCAAGTGCTTCATTGCCGCTATCAGGTTCAATCCTGCTGCTTAACACCAGTAAATCCGGCGACAATTCTATTTCGCGGTCAAGAATCGGCTCATACACTGTTACATTAAGACCGTCCTCATCGGTCACTTTGGGTTTATTATCTAACTCATATCGAACAAAGAGAACACCTTTGCTGCGGGCTTGTTGGAAGTAATCCTCATTAAATCCATAAGTGCGGATGTCACGGTATAATATGTAAACTTCGGTTTCCGCAGAAAGCTCTTTAATTCTCAGGGCGTTTTTGACAGCGGTATTACAGCACACCCTGCTGCAATACATATGCCCTTGTTCGCGGGAGCCGACACACTGAATCATAACGACGGTTTTTACTCCAGCCAGCGGTTCTTCACCAGAAAGCAAATCCTCAAGCTCCAATTGCGTAAGCACGCAGTCATTCCGTCCATAAAAATACTCATCGGGCTTATACTCACTTCCACCGGTAGCAACTATCACAACACCATGCTTGACCTTTGTCTCTTTAGAGCCGGCTCTCAAAGTGCTTTCAAAGTTGCCAACAAATCCTTCTATGCTCTCAAGTTGTGCATCTGTATAGACGGTAATGTTTTTATGTTTCCGCATATGCTCCTCAAGGTGTTTCAGGTATGCACCGACGTTCGGCTCATCGAATGTGCATCGCAGATTTTTGAGATTTCCTCCGAGCTGCTTTTCACGCTCAACCAGGGTAACCTCAAATCCCTCTTCGGCAACAGCCAGAGATGCCGTCATACCGGCTAATCCTCCACCGATTACAAGAGCCGAAGGGGTCACATCCAGCCGTGCCTGTGCCAAGGGCTCAACCAGCGATACCTTGGCTACTGCCATTCGCACAAGGTCTCTGGCTTTTTTTGTGGCTTCTTCTTTCCTGCCCATATGAATCCAGGAACACTGGTCCCTGATATTAGCCATCTCGAACAGATACGGATTAAGGCCTGCCTGGCGCAAGGTTTGCTGGAAAAGCGGCTCATGGGTTCTCGGTGAGCACGATGCCACAACAACACGGTTAAGATTGTGCTCAACAATCTTCTCACGAATATGGTCCTGGGTATCCTGAGAGCATGTGTAAAGATTGTCTTCAGCATAAACTACATAGGGTAGAGACTTAGCGTATTCTGCTGTAAGTGGCACATCAACAACCCCACCAATGTTGATTCCGCAGTGGCATACGAATACACCTATTCGCGGTTCCTGCCCGCTTACATCCCGTTCAGGCGGAAACTCCCGCTCAACCGTCAGAGTACCCCGGACATCCGCCAAAAGTTGTGATGCCTTGCTGGCAGTACCGCTGGCCTGGATTACGGTCTCAGGTATATCTTTAGGACCGGATGCCGTACCACCAACAAAAATACCGGGACGCGAAGTTTCCAAAGGCCGTAAGGAATCGGTCCAGATAAATCCATATCGGTCAAGCCGGACACACAACTTTCTTGCCAAATCTCTTTGTTTTTGAGCAGGTTGCAAACCGACCGACAGCACCACCATATCGAACTCTTTTTCAGACACCTGCCCGGATTCAGAAGCGTATTTAACAGTCAACTCGGAGTCGCTATTTCTTTTGTAAACATCGCACACCCGCGCCCGTTCAAAACGAACGCCGTATTGCGACTTGGCCCTTTCGTAATACTTATCAAAATCTTTACCAAACGCCCGAAGGTCCATAAAAAAGATGGTGACATCAAGACCTTTAAGATGCTCCTTTGCAATTACTGCTTCTTTAATGGCATACATACAGCAAACAGATGAACAGTAAGCATTTCCGCAGGAGACGTCACGAGACCCTATACATTGCAGGAACGCAATCTTTTTGGGCTCCTTTCCATCTGATAGTCTCCGCACGTGCCCGGCAAATGGGCCCGAAGCAGATAAGATTCTTTCAAACTGTGTACTGCTGACCACATCAGGATAGCGGCTATAACCGAAGTCATACTTAAGCTGGGCCATAAATTCTTCAAAGCCGGGCACAGCCACTATCGCACCGACATCAATCTGCTCAACCGTATCCCGCTGATGATGATTAATAGCCCCGGCCTTGCAAGTGCTTGCACATTGTAAACACTCAGAACATATACTGCAGTGCAGGCAGCGTTTTGCCTCCTGAATAGCCTGCTCTTCGGTATATCCAAGCTCGACTTCATCAAAACCTTTAATTCTTTCTTCCACCGGCAAAGTGGGCATAGGGACTCTATGTTGTCGGCTATGAGGAGTCTGCGGTATGGGCGCCAAATCTTTTGGTAAAAGCCGTGGCTTTATGTCATCCCGATTTTCTTTAAGGTCTTCACCGTTCAAAAATCTATCGATAGAGGTCGCTGCTCTATGTCCTGCGACGATTGCATTGACAGCCACATCCGGACCTGTTACGACGTCTCCGCCGGCAAAAATCCGCTTGACATTGGTTGCCATTGTACCTTCGTCAACATAAATGAAACCCGCCCGGGTCTCCAACAGGCCATCGGCTGCTTTTAATAATTCCCAATCGACTGCCTGCCCAATGGCCACTACAACCGAGTCTGCAGTCATTACTTGTTCAGAACCGGGTCTGACGACGGGGCTGAATCGGCCATCCCTATCGAAGACAGATAGACATTCCCTGAATTCAACACCGCTGACGTGTCCATCCCTTCCGACGATGCGTTTTGGCGAAAGTCTGTTGTGGATAACAACACCTTCCTCCCTCGCCACCTGGATTTCTTTCGCAGAGGCGAACATTTCATCGGGGGATTCGAGACAAACAAGGTGCACGTCCCTAACACCCAAACGAATAACCGTTCGAGCAACGTCAATAGCCACATTACCTCCTCCGATTACTATCACTTTTTCGCCGAGGTCAACCGGCAGGCCAAGACTCGCAGCCCGTAAAAGGTCTGTAAAACCGCGGACTCCTTCCAGTTCAGTGCCTGATACAGGGACCAAACCGAAATCTGTAACCTGAACAGCTTTAAGGTTGGTTAAAACTCCTATGTCAGCTTCCTGGCTTACGGCAGGAATTACGATATCGGATTCGATAATAAATTTGGAATCCTTAATCGGAACAGGACGTCTTCGGCCAGACTCATCCGGCTCCCCAAGCGCCATTCGAACACATTCCAAGGCGGCTACCCTTCCGCTGGTACCCAGAATTCGGATTGGTGAGGCCAAAAAGCGAAACTCAATACCTTCGTCCTCGCAGGCCTTTATTTCCTCATCACTTGCTGGCATTTCCGCACGACTGCGCCTGTACAGGATTGTTACTCGCCTGGCACCGAGACGCAACGCCGTCCGAGCTGAATCGATAGCTGCGTTACCACCCCCGATAACGCTTACAACCTTATTTGCGATATCGGTTGGTTGTTCCATCTTGGCGCGATGCAGGAATCTGGTGCCGTGAATGACGCCTCTAAGGTCTTCACCATCAATACCAAGCCGCCGACTCTTATGAGT
>CAZKYA010000017.1:0-12287 GCA_964556725.1 uncultured Pirellulales bacterium | reverse complement strand
CCGCGTTGTTGAGGAAATTCAGCCCTTCGCCTGGCAATTATATGGTCGGTCACCTCTGGTAATTCGCCCCTTCGGACAGCGCTGATTTCACGGTCTGCAAGAAACCGATGCAGGTCACGAATTGCCATCGCTTCATCCAATCTGCCCCTGTTGCATGCATCTTGACAAATGTGAGTGCAGATACGGCCACAGGTAGCAGGAAAAGGATTCTTTGCGCGGTATAGCTCCAAGGCATCGTCAAATTTGCCCTGGGCCAAAAGAGCAACAAAACCCTGCACATTTACACCGGCTGGACAGGCATTCCTGCAGGGAGCAGTCAGACCTTTATCTATAACAAACGTATTAGGGTATGCCTGCGGATAAGGCCGGAAAATCGCTTTTCTTTTACCGATTCCAGCTTCAAACTCGCTTGCCACAGTAACAGGGCACAATTCGACACATTCACCGCAACCCGTGCACTTATTAAAGTCAACATACCTGGCACGTCTGCGAATTTTTATCTTGAAATTGCCCGCTGAGCCCGAGACATCTTCGAGTTCAGACCATGTAATTGTTTCTATATCCAGATGCCGACCACACTCGACAATCTTAGGCGAGAGGATGCACATCGAGCAGTCATTTGTCGGAAATGTCTTGTCCAGTCTGGCCATATTACCACCAATGGCCGGTGAACTTTCCAACAGATACACTTTCTGGCCAGATTCAGCCAGGTCGAGCGAGGCCTGGATGCCGGCAATACCACCGCCGATTACAAGCACAGCCCCAACTTTTTCCTGCTTATTCTTGGTAGGAGCTATCATTTCGTATCTCGTTCCTCATATTAAGCCTCATACGATGTTACAATGTCTTATAATTTATACTTCATACTCAAACTGCAATATGTTACGTTATGACGCTCGCAGACCGAATCATCCATTGAGATTTGATGATAAAGTCCCGGAACAAAGGATAGGTTGTCATTGATTTTAAATCTTGTTGAGATGCCAAAGGTGGCGTATGACCAATCCGAGGTTGCACCGCCAAGTCCGTCTGTATAAGCCAACTCGCTGGACAGATAAATAGTCTGCTCCGAGGTTTTTCTCAAAAGGCCCTGCACATTAAATTCATAGCCGAGTCCGAAACGATGGACCCAACCGGTAACATAGTTATATGCATAATTGCTCCCAGCAGGATACTCATAATGAACTATATAGCTAGGGATGAAGCCTTTAGGCAAAACATTCGGCCAAGAAAAGGCGAATATCCACTCATAAGTGGTATTAGCTTTGTCTCTGGCAAGGCCAGGATAGTGTTCATATCCACAACTAATGTTGTAGTTTGTAGCGTAAGATTTATCGTCGAAGAGCTTACTTTTATAATATGGTCTGTAATCAAACCTTTCTTTATCAACGTTTCCACTTGCCGTGGCATTACGGTGAGTGACTTCTACACCAAACCCTGTACCCCAAAAATCAAAGTCAATAGTCTCAAAAAGTGCTCCTTGTTGGCCGTAGGCCTCAGCACCTTTAGACATCCACTTACTCAAATAAGTTACATCGATGGTAACACCCAGTTTTTGTTCCTTACATAGGGCCGGGCCCGCTACAACAAACAAGGTCACCATAGTTAGTAAAATTGTCTTTTTCATAACCTTACTGCCCGAGATTTCTAAAAAACATTAAGTACTTTCAATTTTCCTTCCGTAAATAAATTAAGAAGTAAACTACGCCAACAAATAATGACCCTCCAATAATATTACCCAAGGTAACGGGAACAAGATTTCCGATAATGAACCTTGACCAAGTAAAACTATTGATTTTTTCGGCTAATCCCGCCGCATTGACCACAGCAACCTCCCCTTTTAGAAACAAACCCATCGGGATAAAATACATATTTGCTACGCTGTGCTCAAAACCACTCGCAACGAATGCCATGATGGGAAAGTAAATTCCAAAAATCTTGCTTATTGAATCCTTCCCAGCGATAGCCAACCAGACTGCCAGACAAACTAACCAGTTACATCCAACTCCTCTACAGAATGCCTCCGTGAAGGAAAGGTCCACTTTTCCAACAGCAGTCGCGAGGGCCGCCGCACCTACTCCCAAGTTACCAACTTTCCACAGACCACTGTAATACATAATGATAACAAGCAATATCGCTCCTACAAAATTTGCCAAATACACAAAGAACCAATTTCGTAACATTCCTTTCATCGGAACTTCACGAGCAAGAACACCAGTTATCATCAACAAGCAATTCCCGGTAAAAAGCTCAGACCCAGCAATAACAACAAGCATCAGGCCCACCGTAAATACACTTCCTCCCACAAACTTTGCAAAACCCACGCCAAGGTATTTCGATAGGTCGTGTGTAACCATTGTACATAATTCCGCACCGAAGCCGATGTACACTCCTGCTAACATCCCAAGCAGCAACATAGGTAGCGTTCGAAGTTCTGACTTATTTTTACCAATCACTACAACACTTTCTGCGACCTCTTTCGGAGATAAAAATCCACTCATTGTTTTCTTCTCCTAAATCAAAATTATGAACCAACAATCATTCCGTTCTCGGACTGAAGATACAATCCACACCCACACCCACATCCACAAAAAGGACAGGTAGTGAGAACAAAGTTGTCGGCCATTCGTTCACCTCATCCGGGCCAATTTTGCGACATATAGCAAAATAAGCCCCTCTCAAACGCAAAATAATGCATTTGGTATCTTGTCAAGATGGCGTCGTGATAATTTCTTCCATCTTCTGTTTCAGTTTTTTGAATCTATCCCGGTCGGTCAACATCACATTCACCAGGTCACGCCTGAGTTTCTGCGAAAATTCATCTAACTGTTCGACTTGCTGCAGTAACCCAGCTTCGACATATCCTTCTTTTGCTGCCATTTCGCGTAGTGCCCTCATCACATCTCTGAAATTTACATTCTGTGGACATTTAGCACTACAGGAATAACACTGCACACATCGCCAGATTACCGGCGAAGAGAGAACCTCTCTACGCATCCCGAGCAGAACTTCCCTGATAATCTTACGTGGGTTGTACTCCGGGTCCACAGCCGACACCGGACAAGCCGCCGTGCACGTGCCACACGCAAAACAAAGCTTAATATTCTCTCCGCCCGGATGGGCAGCAACATCATATTTGAACCGAGAATCGAGATTCTTGCTCTCTATCTTTTCCATATAACCCTCACTTACTTTTTCAGCCCCGCTTTTTCGACAATCTCCGGCACTTTTTCTTCCCACTCGATAGCCATTATATGAACACCAGCAACACCTTCTATTTGCCGCAGTTGCTCAATCTGCTCTAAACAAATATTAATACTTTCAGTTTTAGGGTCTTCGGCCTTGGCCAAACGTTGGACAACATAGTCCGGAATGCGAACGCCGGCAACTTTATCACGCATATACTCAGCCATACGAACAGATTTCAATGGGGTAACACCGGCTAAAATCCTGCACTTTTCATGCAATCCTTTATCTCGCACCTGCTCCATCCATTTACTAAAGCGCTCCATATCATAGACACATTGAGTTTGAATGAAATCGACCCCGGCGTTAACCTTCTTCTGAAGACGAATAACCCGAAACTCAAACGGGTCTGCAAAAGGATTGGCCGCCCCGCCGATAAACATTCGCGGCTCTTTGATTTCTGCCTTCTTCGAGTTTCTGATTTCTCCGCCGGAAGCAAAAACCTTCTTGTCACGCATATTTTTGACCATCTGAATCAACTGCACCGAATCAAGGTCAAAAACATGTTTCGCTGTGGGATGGTCGCCGAAACATTGATGGTCACCTGTCAGGCATAAAATATTGCGAATACCCAAAAGATAAGCTCCTAAGATATCCGACTGCATAGAGATGCGATTCCTATCCCGGCAGGTCATCTGTATGATTGGCTCAAGACCCATATCGAGAATCAGCTTACCAGTAGCTATGCTTGATAGGCGGACAATTCCGGTTTGATTGTCCGTTATATTCACCGCATCCACCCAGCCCTTAAGCAGCTCTACTTTCTTTTTGATAAGGTCAAGGTCGGCGCTTTTAGGCGGACCTAATTCGGCTGTCACCGCAAACTTACCTGCAGCAAGCACTTTTTCCAGATCGCTACCGGATTTTAGTTCGTATTTAACCATTACAATCCTGCAACATCTTCTCGCGAAAGCCTTCTTGGGCCGCCATTGTGGGTTTTACTCCAGTCTCTGGGCTGGAAATTCTCAGCCAGAACATCCAGTTTACCCAGCGTCTTGAGCCGGTCGTAAATCAACTGCCAGCCACATTCAATATTTTCAGGGTCAACTTCACACTTACCTTCAACAGAACCACCGCAGGGACCATTAAGAAGCGACTTTGAACATCTTGTCACAGGACAGACCCCACCAAAGATACCGAGCTTACAGTCCCCACAAGCCAGACAATTCTCCGACCACTGGCCGGCCCCATCGTTAGTGCCACAGAACATCGTATTCAGCGCAGGATAAACGGGCATCTCCGGAAAGACATTTGCCGCCATCTGCACTCCAACTCCACAGGCCATCGACAGTATTGCATCACAGGATGCTGCCTGCTCCTTTATGGCATCGAAAAATTCAGCATCGCATTGTCTCTCGATAGTATTCTCTTGGACTTCAAGATTTCCTGACAGTCTCAAGACAGAAGCTAAGGTAGCGACTTCTCTTTCGCCGCCTGCCAAACATACGGTTACACAGGTACCACAGCCCAGAACAAGTACACGCTTGTGATTTGCAAGATAACCTTTAATTTCTTCAATTGGTTTCTGCTCTGCAACTATCATTGTTAATCTCCGAGCCCTGCAGTTCTTTTAGCCGATTCTACAGTATTATAAAGCAGCATAGTTATTGTCATCGGGCCTACTCCGCCCGGCACCGGGGTAATAAGTGAGGCCTTTTCCTTCACCGCTTCAAAATCTACATCGCCGACAAGACGATAGCCCTGTTTTTTTGTCGGGTCTTCGACACGGTTAACACCAACATCAATCACTACCGCACCTTCTTTTATCATATCTGCTGTAACTGTATTAGGCTTACCCGCAGCAGCGATGACAATATCCGCCTGCCTTGTGTGATGAGCAAGGTCTTTTGTGCGTGTATGGCAGACCGTAACGGTTGCGTTTCGGTTTGGCCGCTTTTGAATAAGCATATTTGCCAGGGGTTTGCCCACAATATTACTTCGACCAACAATTACTACATTGGCTCCCTCTATTTTTACACCGCTGCGAATCAATAATTGGATAACCCCGTGTGGTGTGCAGGGCTGAAATGCCTTTTCACCCACCACCATCTTGCCCACATTCATTGGGTGAAATCCATCGACGTCCTTAGCAGGGTCAATCGCCAGAAGGACCTCGGCCTCATTAAGACCCTTAGGCAAAGGCAGCTGAACCAATATTCCGTGGATTTTAGGGTCTTTGTTCATTTTCTCGACCAGAGCCATTAAATCTTCTTGTGATGTATCTGCGGCCAGCCGGTTATCATCGGAATAAATACCAATCTCTTCACAGGTGCGCTCTTTCGCAGTAACATAGGACTTTGATGCAGGGTCATCCCCAACCAGGATAACTCCAAGTCCCGGCACAATGCCCTGCTTTTTTAGTCTGGCCACTTCGTCTTTCAGCTCCGCCCGCATATCCGCGGCCACCTGTTTGCCATCTATAATTTGTGCTGTCATTTGTTCTCCATTCCTTATTTCCGAAACGACATCGGGAATGAAACGACGTCATTTCACAGCTAATTCGTCGAGTTTTTAAAATATTATTCCTACAAATTCAGCATCCTCTGCAGTTAATCCTTTACGAAATCGAGAAACTTATTTGGTTCCATCGACGCCAATTGTCCAAACACAATTCGTTCTTTATCAACTCCTGCCTTCTCCAATGCGCTATTGAGACGTTCTATTCTTTTTGCCACCCGAGTCGAGCCAGATAGATACTGGCAGCTCTCCAGATGACAGCTAAGAATCATCACCTTCTGCGCTCCGCATTCCAGCGCTCGCAGAACCTGACGCGGGTCCACCTTTCCGGCACAGGGAACACGAATCAACCGAACACCAGCATTGTATTTGGAACCACTAAATCCTGCTGCCGTAGCCGCAGGATAAGCCGAATTCTCGCAGGCAAAAACTGCTATGCATGGTTTATCACCAAGCTCTACTGCAACTTGCTCATCCGTATATCGGGGTAACTGAATAACTGTTGCCGGGCACTGAGCAGCACATATCCCACAACGCTGACAAGCAATCGCAGAGATAGAAACAACATTATTATCAACGTCGATACCTACCGCACCATGTGGGCATACCCGCATACATGTCAAACAAAGCACGCATTTATCAGTATCAACAACCGCTGCATCATCCAAAACTACGATTTCTTTGTTCTTAAGCGATTCGTGTATCCGGTTTGCTGCCGCCAAACCATCCGCCTGAGCATCTATATATTCATTATTTCCCCGAGCCGAACCTACAACAAAAATGCCCTCTCGATTTGTCTTTGCCGGCAAAAACCATACGTTATCCACCTGCAATTCGCCCTCCGGACCAGCACGCAAATCTTTGACCAAGCGTAAAAGTTCATTGCCGTTTGCGGCAAGAGCATCGGCCGTAATCACCAGTCCAAATTCTTCTGACACTTCATAACCTGTTGTCGGCTCTTCCACACACACTATTTTTTTCGAACCTTCATCTAAAATAACTGGCGGAGTCTCAAATTTTACAACCACCAAACCGGCCTCTCTGGCTCTTCTATATAAACTTTCCAGGCCTGTCGCAGCTACGCGAACGTTGTGGCAGTACAACTTCACTTCGACTCCGAAACGCTTTACCAGCAACTCAGCTGCGGAAAGGACCTGGGCAGATACAGCCCTATCTTGCTCTCTAAGAATGTCAATCATTATAGCGATTCGTTTAGGTATATCTTTTTTACTATGTAACAGTTGTGCTAATTCTGACTTAGTTCTCCGCGAAGCTGGGTGCTTCACCGAGACCGAAGTAGTGGCTAAAACTATCGCCCCTGCAAAGACCTTTTGTTCCGAATCATTCGAACCAATAACTGCGGTGAAATTGCCAAATTCCCCTTCTAAGGATTTTAAGTATGAAGATGTTTGAACACGAATCCGCCTGTCCCCCTTTATTCGCCTGATAAGTTCAGCTATTTGATTTCGCACGAACTCTTCGGCCTGAGAATAATCGCAAGCCAGATAAGCATAAAGCTCAGGCGTCTCTGCTGCTGAACCACCTAATGATTCGTCCTTTGTTACCAGCGTTACCCGATGGCCCAATTCTGAAAGGGCAATCGCTGTTTGCACCGCCGCTACATCACCGCCGAGAACCAAAACATCTTGATTCACGCGGACTTTCTTTGGCATAACCTGTGCAGCCAGTTCTACACGCCGAACAGCTGCGGTCAGAACATCTATCGCTTTATCCGTAGCTGCCTTCGGCGAGCTTGTAACCCAACCGCAGTGTTCACGAATATTCACACACCACAGAAGTCCCTGATTAAGACCCACCTCTGCCATCGCTTCGCGCAAAGTTTTGTCAAAAACCCCCTGGTCGCAAGCTCCTACTACTACACGCTTTGCTCTCTCTTTTGAAAAGGATTTTATCAACTCATTGCATTCATTTTGTTGGCAGAAATTCGAGCAAAGCTTTAAGGTCTTCACCGCAGGCAACTGGCTTAAATGCTCGCTGAGCCGGTCAAAATCAAGCCGGTCGTGCAGAGACCGACCGCAGTCGCACAGCACAACGCCTATATTTTTGTCGTATTTCATACCTTTCATCTCGTATCGCGCTTCACGAATAATGACCGTTGAACTGCGGCGCTCACCGCTGACGCCTGGCGTATGCAGGATTCTATATCCTTGGGTGACTCGCATGCCCCGGCTACGAATACACCTTCACGCTGCAGCGAAGGCAAACACCAAGCCCGCTTAAAGCCAAAGAATCCCTGCTCATCGATCGGCACCAGCAGCGTTTCCGCCAGCTTTGCTGCATCCGGCATCGGCCGAATCCCGACCGCCAGAACAACCAAATCAAACTCCTGTTCACAAATCTGGGAATCTGCTTCCTTCGGCGGTGATGGTGGAGTATATTTAACACGGATAGAACCGTTTTGGCCCTGCTTGACTTCATACGGCCGGCACCTAATGAAAGTCATACTATCCTTACACTTATTGTAAAACTCATTGAATCCCTTACCAAAGTTTTGAATATCCATATAAAAAATTGTAACCTCTGCATCTTCATTCTGGTACTTCATCAATTGTGCCATCCTGAGGGCATACGCACAGCACACGGTTGAGCAGTAATCTGTATCCTCAGGATGGGTTGTCACTTCTTCACTTCTTGAGCCGACACATTGTATAAATGCGATGCGTTTTGGCAGTTCACCATCCGAAGGCCGAGTAATCTTAGCCCCACCAGCAAGTTGCTGTTCTGCCTCAACGCCGGTAATGATATTTGCTGCTGTTCCATACCCATACGAAGCATTTTCTCTCGCATTATAGGGTTCGTATCCGGTTGCTATGACGACGGCATCTACATCCAATCTGCTCTGTGAACCCTTATCCTGCATATTGATTGCATCGACGGGGCAGACTTGTTCACAGACTGAGCATTCCTCGCCGGAAGCTCGCCTACACAATGAGTAATCAATCACCGGCACTACAGGCGAGATTGCAAATCTCGGCTTAACTATACACTTTTCGGGACATACACCCACACATACCTGGCAACCTGTGCATTTGCTACGGTCTATAAAGGTCGGCTCATGTTTTAATATTGCGGTGTAACGAGAACCATTGGTGCCGGTCTCAAGCTTCAATAACTGCGTTCGAGTATAGATATTGATACCGGGAGAGGCAGAAACAGTTCTCAAAAGCTCATTTGCCACACAGACATTGCACCGCAGACACACATCCGTGGCTTTACAACCCATCTCGACCACGCGGCCACCAATGGTGGGTTGTTTCTCAACAAGATAGACCTGCACCCCCGCCTGGCTGAGGTTCTGCGCTGTGGCTGCCCCCGCGATACCCGCCCCTATAACGCAAACAGTTTTGGTATCTTGCATTGCAATAATAAATTATCAATATAGCAGATTCCTCTGCAGCGGAACCAATTAAAACAGGCCTTGAACTTTTCCGGTCTTTACATCCACATCAATACGCCTGAAAGCCGGGTCTGAAGCTGTACCCGGCATCAGCTTAATCTCCCCCGCAACCGGCACAATAAAACCAGCACCCTTATAAATAAGAATGTCACGAATCGGAAGTTCCCAGTCCCTGGGTCTGCCCTTTATATCCGGGTCGTGCGATAGGCTAAGATGGGTCTTGACCATACATGTGCCCAACTTTTTGGCCTGCGGGTCGGCTTCAAAAAGTTTTGCCTTCTCCAGTGCCTTATCGGTATACGTCACACCTCTGGCACCATATACCTCTTTGGCAATCAATTCAATCCGCCTTCTCAAAGGCGTATCCAGCTCGTAAAGGAACTTAAATTTGCTCTTTTCGTTACAGGCCTGAATGACCGCTTCAGCCAGTTCTATTGCGCCGTCACCGCCCTTGAGCCAGTGCTCCGAAACCGCTACCAAGGCACCATTTTGCTCAGCGATTTTACGGATAAGTTGTATCTCGGCCTTGGTATCGGTATGAAAACTATTTATGCAAACCACCGGCCGAACACCACTTTTCTTAACTGTCTCAATATGTACGATGAGATTCTGGCAACCCTTTTCAACCAATGGGAGATTTTCGGCTTTGTATTCCTGGCTTAAAGGTATGCCTGGCTTTACGGTCGGCCCGCCGCCGTGCATCTTCAGTGCTCGAACGGTGGCAACGATAACCACTGCATTGGGCATCAGACCGGACATACGACATTTTATATTCCAGAATTTCTCGAAGCCAATATCGGCTCCAAATCCGCTTTCGGTAATGTGATACTCACCCAATCTTGTCCCGAGCAAATCAGCGATAATGGAGCTTTGGCCTACCGCAATATTTGCAAACGGCCCAGCGTGGACAAATACCGGCTGGCCTTCGATAGTTTGCAGCAAATTCGGATTTATCGCATCAACCATCCAGGCAGTCATAGCACCATTGACCCCCAGGTCAGCAGTGGTAATCTCATTGCCTTTCTTATCGTAAGCAACAACGATTCTCGATATCCGCTCGCGCAGGTCTTTTAAATCCCTGGCAACCGCAAGTATGGCCATAACCTCGCTCGAGACGGTAATCTGAAAGCCAGAGTCCATCTCGTAGCCGTCCATTTTTCCGCCCCGGCCGATTCTTATATTACGAAGCGCCTGGGCGCAAAAATCCATCGACCACAACATCTGAATTCTTTGAGGGTCTATATCTAATCGCTTTAGATTGCTCTGGGCAAGGCGGGTGTCATCATAGTTCCTTTCGTGCTGCATCCGCGATGTCAGAGCAACCATAGCGAGATTATGGGCATTGGTAACACAGTCAATATCGCCTGTAAGCCGAATAGAAAATGGCGTCAGTGGAATGCACTGTGCAAGCCCGCCTCCAGCAGCAGAACCTTTTATATTGAAAGTAGGCCCGCCACTGGGTTGCCTTATCGCCCCGGAAACACGCTTGCCTAACTTCCCGAGGCCCTCAACAAGACCCATAGTAGTTGTGGTTTTACCCTCCCCCAGAGGCGTCGGCGTAATAGCGGTAACATTAACATATTTGGCAGTCGGTGCACCCTTAAGGCGGGCAAGGGCTTTTTGATAATCCACCTTGGCCAATGCTCGCCCCATAGGAATCAGTTCATCATCCTTCAAGCCCATCTCGCGGGCAAGTCGGCTGACAGGTTTCATTGTTTCCTCGGCAGCTTCTGCAATCTGCCAATCCTGCATTTTCGTTGGGTCAAGTTTCATAAGTTACTCCTCATATCTCTACTTATCTTTCAATGCTGTCCAGGTCCTGCCCTGACAAATTCAAATTCTAAATCCCTGCAAAATTGCCTTACGCAAATACCTGTCATTATTATCATCAAAATCCCCTCAAACAGGTATAACTGGTGAGCCATTTTTTTGCACTATTCTGCTATTTAGCGGCCAGAAACGCTAAAAACTGAATCCGCAGTCGGCGGACTGCTTCCGCAGGGTGGTAAATCCTGACTGTCGTCAAACAAGTTTATCCCAGCGAAAACAGTAAAAAGCGTAAAACTAACTCGCGGCTGTGTATATCTTCAAAAAGCTATCCGAATATATCTGCTTATTCATCAGCATCTCAGACGTAGCTACAACATTCATTAGTTTTTGGTCGAGCACATCGACAATCGCCGAATCCAAACCACGCGAAATAGCCATAGCAAGAAATACCCGATTTATCAAGCTCCTCTCAGTCGTTCCTTGAGAAAGATTTGACAGACCTACCGTCATATGTGGAGCAGGATCGCAGAGCATCCTTATCTGGTCCATCGCAGCCAGAATATTACCCGGCTGAACCTGAGCATTTGGCACTTTAACCGGCAGGACAATAGGGTCAATGAATAACCGCTGGGCATCAAAACCCTTTTCCATTGCCTTTGATACAATCTCTGCAGCGATAGCTACACGGGTATCAACATCCTGAGGAACTCCATTTTTATCCATTGTTAGAGCAATAATACTTGATTTAGGCCCCGCCTGGTTGGCCATCCCGATATATTTGCCAAGTATTTCATCATCGGTTTTCTTATTTAATGGTGTCGAATTAAGAATAACACCGTTTTCAGCATTTATAACCTTTAATCCTGCAGCGATAACATTGAGTTTTTGTGAGTCCAGAGACAATGGCGTCGAACAAGTCTCCTGGATGGTCTCAACCAGCCACTGCATTGTTCCTTCCTGGTCCGCAGCGGCAGTACCTACATTCACATCCAGATATGTCGCACCTGCTTCAGTTTGCTTTTTGGCCAGCTCCTGAATGACTTTCTTATTTTTCTCTGCGATGGCCTGCTTAACATCAGTAAACATCCCGTTGATTCGTTCTCCAATTAAAATCATAACTGTCTCCCTTTCTTGAATTTGAGGTTTAACTAAGAATTATTGCCAAATCTGGTTTATAAAGTTTTTAACAACAGCTACTGCCCTCGGATGTCTCATACGGATTATATCAACCCCGGCCTGCAGCAGACAGATAGCGGTAGCAGCTTCCCACATCGGTCCTCGGTCATCAGCCGCACCCCAGCCGGGGGCATCCACCATTTTGGCCTCTTTGGCTCGCCATGATTCATAACCAACGTCACAGATTACCGGCATCGCCATCATTTTATCACCACCAAGG
>CAZKYA010000016.1:0-20899 GCA_964556725.1 uncultured Pirellulales bacterium | reverse complement strand
GACCCCTATATCAACAGAAACGAAAACTGGAAATTTGCACGGTTTAAGTTCACCGACCCCGATACGAGTTTTTATCTTAAACTCAAAAAGATAAAAACCGTAGCTGAAAGTCCGCCGCGGCGGAATGACTGGGCGGATGTTACCGGCACCATTCGAGTTCAGGTGGATGAACCAGTGCTGGACTTAAAAGCCGGCGATTATATACAGGCATACTGCTGGCTGGACAGATTTAAACCTCCGACAAACCCCGGCCAATTCGACATCGCTAAATATCTGGCTCGCAAGAATGTCTTTATCGCTGCTTCCATACAATCGCGAGACGCCATTGAAGTGCTTCAAAGTAGTTCTACCGGGTTTTTTGCGAAGATAAAGAGAAAGGCAAGGGAGGTAGCCGTGCAGTCATTGTTGGGCAGCACATATCCACAGGATGAAAGTGAACGCCTGTTGCAGGCACTTGTTCTGGGTTACAGGGCAGAGATGGACATCGCCACTTATGAGGCGTTTCGCAAAACGGGACTTTTACATTTTGTATGTCTATCCGGGATGAACTTCGGTATCTTGATAGGGCTGGTCTGGTGGCTGTGCAAGGCGGCAGGTTTGATGAAACGAGCACGAGCGGTTATTTGTATAATTGCAGCAGCGATGTTTGTGTTGGTAGTTCCATCGAACCCGCCGGCATTTCGGGCGGCGATAATCTGTCTTGTCTTCTGTTTGTCATTTTTCTTCCGCCGTCAATCTAATTCCATCAACACGCTATCATTAGCAGCAATAATTCTACTGCTCATAAGACCAACAGATTTATTCGAAGCTGGCTGGCAGCTCTCATTTGCATCGGTTCTGGCGATTCTGTTGTTCGCAAAACCAATCGAGGATTTCATTAATGAAAAATTAACAGCGTTGTTTGAAGACCCGCTTAACGGAAAACCGCGTCCTTACTTTCGCATCGTCTCTAAACTTGCTTCGCCGGTAATCGCGGTATTTGCTGTAAGCTTTGTTGCTTGGCTGACCAGTGCGGGAATCCTGTTATACAATTTTTATACAGTTCAACCTCTTACGAGCATCTGGACAGTAGTTGCCTCGCCGTTTATAGCGGTGATTTCATTTCTGGGGTATCTCAAGCTGCTTGTGGGTCTGGTGCTTCCGACAGCGGCGTCGATACTGGATGTGGTAATAAAGCCTTTATCAAGCTGGCTCATCTGGCTTGTAAAATATATAGCGCAAAGGGATTTCTCTCAGATACTTATAGGCCATGTTCCAATCACACTGGTTATTTTTTATTACTGCATAATTGCTTTTGCTTTTTTCGTTCATTTTAGACGTCCCCTTACGAAGAAAATAATCCTCACAACGATGCTCTCGACGATATTCATCTCTCTGGGCTTAATAAAATGGCAAAGGACACATCACGATAATTTAGTTCTCACCTGTCTTGACGTCAGCCACGGCCAGGCAATACTCGCACAACTGCCGGGAAAAGCTAATGTCTTATTCGATGCCGGCTCACTGCATAAAAGTGACATCGGCAGAAGAATCGTTGCTCCATTTTTAGATTATAGCGGGCTAAGCAAAATTGATGCCATTATTATAAGTCATAATGACGTTGACCATATCAACGGGATTCCTGAGATTGTCGAGCACTGCAAAGTTAAAAATATTTACGCCAACGACGCTTTTTTCGACACGGCAGACCAGTGGCGTGCTGCAGAATTTCTCGAAGAACAACTGCTTGAAAAAGGTCATAAAGTAAATCGGCTGGATACAAACCTGAATTTGGACAGCACCGCTAATATAAAAATTCTCTGGCCGACTGAACAGATTTGCCGGAATGAAGAATTGGATGATAACGACAAATCACTGGTTGTTTTGATAGAATTTGCCGGCAGAAAAATCCTTTTGTGCTCCGACATAATGAATTTTGCTCAGAGAGAGCTTCTTCAGCTCTATCCAGACCTGAAAGCCGATGTCGTCGTTGTCCCTCATCACGGCTCACTCAAAACAGCCGACCCCAATTTTCTTGAAAATTTTGATGCGGATATTTTGCTCTGTAGTTGCGAAGAAAGGCAATATGAAAGGGCTAATTCTTCCGGCAATGACAAGCTTATCTCAAATGATGCAAAGTCATTTTATACACCCAGAGATGGAGCAATTACCATTCGCATCGACAAAGACGGCACAATAGTAAGTAAATGCATGAATGAACGACTGCGTAGATGAGCAAATTCGCTGTTAGACCGGCTCATCAACTCATTAGCACATAAACGCATCTACTTCATATAGACAACAATTTCAACCCTTCGGTTTCTTGATTTACCACTGGCCGTTGCGTTGGAAGCAATGGGACGGGCCTCACCGCAACCAACCGCCCGAATCTGCTCGTCGGATACTCCACGCTTGATAAGATACCTGGTTACCGTTAGTGCACGCTGACTGGAAAGCTCCCAGTTGTCGTTCCATTTCGATTTTTTGATGGGGTCCGTATCGGTATGCCCGACAACATCTATTTGTTTACCAGAGTATTTGCTTTGTAGCACCGACTGAATATGGTCAAGTTCGGCACTGGTCGCTTTTTTGAGGTCGGCTTTTCCCGAATCAAATAATATCTCATTTGGAAGCGTTACTGTAATCGTCCCGGCTGCAGCATTAAAAGCAACATCGTAACCTGGCCCAAAGCCGGTAGCTTCTGCCGGGCTCTTTTGACGTTCGGCTATCTGCTTTTGAAGCTCTTCGAGGGTCTGCTGATTCTGTGTAAGTTGCTGGCCGAGCTGGCCCTTTTCTGCCCTTTCACGTTCGAGCAGACCTAACGTGTTTTGATGCTCTACGTTCAGGGCCTGGTATTTTTTCTTCCAGTTTGTGCAGCCGGAAAATACAGTGACCAAAACAAGACAAATTACCAGTGCGATTGTTTTTTTGTTGGTGGTTCGCATTTTGATATCTCCTTATCAAATTTACTATTTCCTATTGTCTATTTACTATTGTTTCCAGATTCTGACTTTTTTCAATAATCAATAATAAATAGTAAATAGTCAATTATCAAGTCGTGCAAAATCATAACAACAAGTATACCTAAAGACAAGAAGGGACCATAAGGAATTTGTCGAATTTTTTTAAAAAACATCTGGCACCCTGCCCACGCCAGACCGAAAAATGGGGCGATAAAAAATGCCACAGCCACGAAAAGCGGACCTATCACCGCTCCCGCAGCTCCCATCAAATGAACATCACCCAATCCCATTGCCTCTTTTCCAAATGCAAATGTGCCGAAGATGCGAATAGCCCAGACTATTCCACAGCCGATAAAGTAGCCCCAAAGACTGCCCAGAAACCCTGCAATAGCAGGATGTTGCGATAAACCCACCCACCAGCTGCGTTCACTGATAATCAGCAAAGCTGCCACCGAGCAGACGATAATCGGCAGTAAAAATACGATTTCCTTACAGGCCTCCAAACGGTGATTAAACTTTTGTTCACTTCTGTCTTCTGTCCCTTCGGCTTCGCTCAGGGCAGGCTTCTGTCCTTCGCCTTCTGTTTCGTAACTTCTTTTAATCAAACCGGTTGCAAGAAGCACCAACGACACGACTAAACCTATTGCTGCCCCTACCGCCAGCGAGCCGGTCTTAGCCGTCGCACTGGGCAAAAGCGAATATGCACGGACCAACGCGGGGTCAATTACATAAGCTCCTGCCGCTGAACCAATCAATCCGGCTGCGGTAACAAACCAGCAGACAGGTAGCGGAATAACCCATAACTCCAGGTCAATCGCCGAAGCAGCGATAAAAGCACCTAACAAAATGATGTGAAGAAGATAAATAAGCCAGCCGCCCGCCAGAAATGGCCTCATATCCGGCAAAAAATCAGTGCGAAAATACAAAATAAACAGGCCGAGAAACACCGAACCGGTCAGCAGCTCAATTATAAAATAACGCGGTGATATCGGAGCTTTACAATATCGACACTTAGCGCCCAAAACAAGCCACGAAACCAGCGGTATATTATCGTAAAAACGAATGTGCTTACCACACGCTGGACATGCGGAAGGCGGAGTTATAATGGATTTGTCGCGAGGTAAGCGGTAAATAACAACATTCAGAAAGCTGCCAACACAACAGCCAAACGCAAAGATGAAAACAAACCAAATCCAATCCGGTACCGCCATAAAGGCGCTAATAAGTGTAAATGGACTTGGCCATCCCAAAAGGGAGTGCCTAAAGTGCAAAGTGCCTAAAGTCGTAAAAATCAATATACAGCTCCATCTTTAAAGTTTACTTGCTCGACGCAGATGTAAAAATACCAAGTAATTCACCGCATTCTTCATATTCCCACTTCACTTTTGCCCAAGATAGCCATTTTAGCTTTACGATTATCTCCAGCCAGTATTGTGTTTCACTGGCTTCGCTTTCACAAATCTTAATCTTGTTTCTAAAATCGGCTTTGCTTCTGGCCCGATTGGCTTCTCGATAATTTGCACCGATAGATGTCCCAGACTTTGTCATTTGAGTTCTTATCACTCTTCCTTCGGATGTATTTGGTAACATTCTTGATAAACGAATGATACGCACGGCGAATTCTCGTGTCCGGTTTTCAAGCTCCTTAGCGAACTCTTTATTATCCATAAATTTAGCTCACTTTAGGCACTTTAGTTCACTTTACACTTTTCTTTTTTTTGTGAACTGCCGAAGCGACTTTCATAGGCAAGCCAAACAAACGTATAAAGCCGGTTGCATCGGTCGGGTCATATTCGGCGCCCATCTTAAAGCTGGCCAGGTCTGTTCGGTAAAGACTATTCGGGCTTTTTATGCCTGCCGGCGTACAACGGCCCTTGAATAGCTTCATCTTAACTTCGCCGGTAACGTTCCGCTGCGTGACATCGATAAATGCATCGAGCCCCTCGCGTAGTTGATGAAACCATAGGCCGTAATAAACCAGCTCCGCATATTTCAGAGCCACCTGCTGTTTGTAATGCATTGTTTCCCTGTCGAGTGTCACGCTTTCCAATGCGCTGTGGGCTGCAACTAAGATTGTTCCGCCGGGCGTCTCATACACACCGCGAGACTTTATGCCCACCAGCCGATTTTCGACCATATCCACCTGGCCGACACCGTGTTTGCCCCCAAGCTGGTTTAATTTTTCAATTATCTCCACGCCGCTCGTTAATTTGCCGTCGAGCTTAATCGGCAGCCCCTCGTGAAAACCTATTGTTACGTAATCCGCCTTATCGGGCGCCTTCGAGACCGGCTGCGATATTACAAACAAATCGTCTTTTGGCTCATTGGCAGGGTCTTCCAGGTCCGCCCCCTCATGGCTAAGATGCCAGAGGTTGCGGTCGCGGCTGTAGATTTTCTTTTTACTTTGCTCGATTGGGATTTTATGTTCTTTGGCGTAATCAACAGCCGCTTCACGCGAAGTTAATGTAAACTTCGGGTCCTTCCACGGTGATACGATTTTTAGCTTCGGGTCTAAAGCCATATATGTCAACTCGAACCGCACCTGGTCGTTGCCTTTGCCGGTTGCTCCGTGGGCTACCGCTGTTGCACCTTCAGCGTGGGCGACATCGACCTGATGTTTTGCAATTAAAGGCCGGGCAATGCTTGTGCCTAAGAGATAACCTCCTTCATACACCGCACTTGATTTGAGCAGCCGCCACAGGTAATCTTCCACAAATTCTTTCCGCAGGTCCTTGACTACACACTTAACCGCCCCGCTGGTAAGTGCTTTGCGTTTAATTCCGGCCAGCTCTTCACCCTGGCCGAGGTCTGCCGCAAATGCTATCACCTCATAGCCGTATGTCTCTTTAAGCCACGGCAGGATTACACTGGTATCCAGCCCGCCGCTATACGCCAATACCACTTTTTCTTTCTTCGCCATCTTTTTGCCTTACTTAAAAATCATATATTTTTTAACTGTCATGCTGAGCAAACCTGTCCTGAGCTTGTCGAAGGAGCGAAGCATCTGGCCTCCAAAAGAAAACGATATATCTTCACCTGTTATTAGATTCTTCACTTCGTTCAGAATGACAAATTGACTTATTCTATTTTCAATATAACCGAAATTACCGCTTCAGAGCAACAATTAAATCGGTCTCTATCAACTCCAATTACATCTATAGTCTTCCGGCACCTCATCAAGGTCGGAAAATACATCTTTCTCAGGGAATGCGGCTTTGGCTAATGCCTTGACAAATTTATCTCCTGTCAACAAACCTTCGGCTCGACTCAAGAGCAACACATACTCCATATCCTGATAATCGTGCTCAGCTGTATTATCTACTGGTACCCCTCCCTTCTGGCGCAGGTGATAATAATTCCACACGATAGCATAGATTAGGCGAATAAACTGCCAACTTATCCATTCAGGTGACAAACAAAATTTAGTTTCATCTTTAATTAAATCTTTAGGTAATGAATTAACACCCCGTTGATGCAGGTTTTGTGAGTCAATATACTCTAAGAATATCTTGAATCGCTCAAGCACGTTTGAAGGCAGGTTTCTTATTGCTGTGCCAACGTCAGAATTTTCTAAATCTAATCGAGTTTTGATATTCTTGCTACATTCCAAAAAGATTTTTTTCGCGACATTCATACGTGTCTGAAATATTTCCTCATTAGTAAAAGATTCGAGCAGATTTTCCACACGGGCTTTTCCAGTTTGGATTTCTTTGGTAATATCCAAATCTGGAAGAAACCAAGGATAAGCACAACCATTCTTGCCTTCGTACTGTAAGTATGCAACACTACAACGACAGTGATATGCTCCCACCTTAATGAGGCGATCGCAACGATACAACATATCTTTGCGCTTTGATTCACAAGTAGTCGCACATTCGTACATAAGCGTATCACAAACAAGAAGAAGGTGATTCTTTGCAAAATCGCAAAGTTCTTTGATATTAATACCCACGAATGCATCCTTATCGATTATTATTTGCTTGGGGGTCATTTCTTTGGAAGATACGTATAGATGGTTTTTCGCATAAGTTCTGGGTCTGCGTCCTGGCCGGTGAAGAGTTTGAACTGCGCCATCGCCTGGTTGATGAACATTGATAGGCCGTCAATCCTTTTCAACCTCTTTTGCTTTGCCTGTTTTAGCAGTAGTGTTTCTGCCGGGTTATATACCGTATCGAAAACTGCCATATCCTTTTTCAGGTATTCTTCCGGTATCGGAGTTTTATCTCCTGTCTCCTGTCTCCTGTATTCTGTATCCTGCCTGCCGTCTTCTGTCTTCTGTCCTCTGTCTTCTGTCTTTTTCATGCCGATACTCGTACAGTTGATAACTAATTTCGCATCCAAATCCTTCAATTCATCCAGCCCGGCGAACTCACAATCAAAATCAGCGGCGAGCCGCTCTGCCCTTTGGATGGTGCGGTTATAGATTTTTATTCTTGCTCCTGCGTCACTAAGACCTGCTACTATGGCTCTGGCCACTCCGCCTGCCCCTATAACTGCAACCGTCATCTCCTTCAAATCAACTCTGTCGATTTTTAGAGCCGAAGTAATTGAATCCAGCGCTGCGGCGTAATCGGTGTTGTAGCCGGCTATCCTCTCATCGCCTTTTATGACAATAGTATTCACCGCCCCGATTTTTTCTGCTAACGGCTCAATAAAGCCCTGTTTCGCCCGCACATACCTGATGGCATTTTCTTTGTGCGGGATTGTCACGCTGAAGCCGCGAAAGCCCAGCCATTTTCTGGTTAGAGCAGCGTTCAAAAATAAATCAAACTCCTTCTGCCCGCCTCCAATAAGTAGTGGAAGATACAATTTGTTCATACCCTTTTCTGCAAAGCACGCATTATGAATCGCAGGACTAAGCGAGTGCCCAACCGGGTCAGCAATCACACCGAAAACCTCCGTTTCGGAGTTTATAGAATCGAAGCGATATAATTTTTTCAATTGCTCGACTGTCAATTGCCCCGGCGCGGTTGCGGTCTTCTCATCTATGCTGGCAAAAGTGAAGAGGCATCCTAACTTCTTTGCGATAATTCTGCTTACAAGTCCCGCTTCGCCCATACAGAAGATAATCCGCTCACCGCTGGTCTGATGCAGTAAATCAAGGCCATCGAAGCAGTCGTTGATATGATTGGCCGTATAGACGAGCTTGGGTATCGCCGCTGGAAAGACAATCAGGATATCTCGATAAAGTTTGCTGATATTAGTAAATTTTGTCTCGAAGTTATGAGCGGATAAAATCAGCCGGCCTCTTGATACCTGCGATAGTGTCGTGGTTATCCTTTCCTGACCCTCCATAAAGCGGAAGTTTTCATATTCGAAATCAATAAATTCGGCACCTGCTTTTAGTGCGCCGGCAAGAACATCGACTCGCAGCCGTAGTGGATACCCCCTCGCACCGCCCTGCTGCTTGTCCCGGCAGGTTACGATTACAGGCACAATTTGGCCGGCAGCGCTTTTGGCCTCTGCAATTAAATTCTTAACCAAACCGGCACTGAGGTTTGCGAGGTAATCGGTTCGCAGTTCGAGCATCTCCGCACCTGCAGCCAGCGCAGCTTTGACTTGTTTTTTTGCCTGGTCCAGATTTTCTGCTGCTATAGGAACCGCTATTTTCGTCATTTAGTATTTTTCCCCTTGGAAAGTATCTTCTAACAGATACCAAGTAACCTGACGATATAATAATTTATAGACATCAAGATTGCAATGACAGATTGTGAAATCGGTAACTGCTTGCAGCTATGTATCACGAACTATGAACGATGAACTAAATACAGCATTTTTTTCTTGCCTTTTACGTTGCTTTATGTAGATTATTATGAATTAAAAGCCGAAGAAAATTGTGTAATTTATACCTTAATTTTGCATTTTGCGTTTTAAGATTTACATTTTTCTGTGATTGGAGATTTAATTATGATAGGCAAAAAGATACGGCTGGAAAGAATAATCAACCGAAATTCACACAAAACGGTAATTATTCCTATGGACCACGGCGTAACCATCGGGCCTGTTGAGGGCTTGATAGATATGCGCGAAACTATCAGCAAGGTCGTAGCAGGTGGTGCAAATGCTATCCTGATGCACAAAGGCCTTGTCCAGGCAGGTCACCGTGGCACAGGCAAAGATGTAGGTCTTATTATTCATCTTTCTGGAGGGACTTCTCTAAGTCCCGACCCGATTGCAAAGGAGCTAATTTGCACCGTCGAAGAGGCCATCACACTCGGCGCCGATGCTGTCTCTGTCCACATAAATCTTGGTGCTCCGACTGATAAAGAGATGCTGCGTCAATTAGGCTATGTCAGTAGAAAGTGTCTTAAGTGGCAGATACCGCTTGTTGCGATGATGTACACTCGCGGCCCAAAGATAAAAGACGAGTTCGACGTCAAAAACGTAAAACACGCTGCAAGAGTCGGAGCTGAGCTCGGTGCAGATATTGTCAAGGTGCCATACACCGGCAGCGTTGACAGTTTCGCTGAGGTAGTTCGCGGATGTCCCGTGCCGGTAGTCATTGCGGGTGGCCCAAAAATGGATAGTGACGAGGATATATTCAAGATGGCAGATGGCGCCCTGAAAGCCGGCGCCGCAGGCCTATCAATTGGCCGAAACGCCTTCCAGCACAAAACGCCTGAGAAAATGGTCGCCGCTTTGTGCAAAATGGTCCACAAAGGCGCCAGCGTCAAAGAAGCAATCGGAATACTAGTGGCTAAAGAATAGGGTATCTGCTACAGAGAATAAATCCAAAAATATCGAATTCAGATTGTTCAGCCGTTGTCGGATACGACAACGGCCGTTGTAGCCGCAATTCAAAACACTACACCTTTAGAAACCGTCACTTTGTTGCTGGCTCAGCCTTTGTCTCAACCTGTGCTTCGAGCTTTTTGCCTGTCACCTCTCTGGTTCCTCTCTCCGAGCTCATCTGGCCATTGAGGGTCTTTCCGTCCAGTTTGCCTTTGAACTCCATCTTGAAGGCCCGGTCACCGAAGCCCCCTTCGATATTAAAGCTCACCTGGTCGCCTTCGAGCTTGAGGTCTTTCACGGGAATCTCCCCGCCAAAGGATTCGTACCTGCCGGAAAGGTCCGACTCAATCGTCAGCAAGTTTGTGCGTGTCCCTCTCTCGGATGTGACAGTCAGCTCCCACTTTCCGACAAGTGCCGCCCATACGCGTTCGCCATTGGCCTGCCACTGGCCCATTTCACCTTTGAGCATCCCGGTCAGTTTGTTGCCATCGATGGTCCCCTCGTATGTCGTTTCAAACTCCATATTGTCTATTTTGCTCTTGCGGGTGAAGGTAAGTTTTCCATCCTCGAATTTAACATTGGAAATTACGTGCTCGCCGGGTTCTGTCCACTTACCTTCGAGTGTTCCATCCGGCTTTTCAGAGATTATCAACCTGCTTGTAATGTCCCTGTCACCGACATTAAATTTGATATCCCATTGACCGAGGACAGGGAGCTTGGGCTTCTTTCGGGTCCCGTTGGCAGCAAAATCACCGCGTTCGCCGGACATTGTGCCTGTGAGTTTGCCGTCCTTCAGCGTCCCGCTGTAGTTCGTTGAAGATTCCCTATCGCCAAACCTCATGGTGCGGACAAATGTGAGCTTTTGGCCATCGAATTTGACATCGGATAATTCGCTGGAGCCCCATTTGCCAGCCAGTGTTCCATCCGGCTTTTTGGAAATTGATAGCGTTGCAAAACTCTGCCTGCCGTTGAATTCCATCGTGATTTCCCACTCGCCTGTGATGTCTTCTGCTTGGCTCGCCCCCGCTTCTGCTTTCGCAGAAAGCTGCGGGGGCTGCGGTGCCTGTGGCTGATTTTGGTCGTTGGCATCGGCCGCCCAGACGAGCGACACGCCGAAAGCGGACATCAGCAGCAAAAGACTAAAGCGCAAAATTTCGAATTTCCTGATTGTCTGACTCATAGCTAATCTCCTAAAAAATATATTACGGAATTGTTTACTATTCAACTGACGAGGTGGTAATCATACTTCAAAGCAGCAGAAATGACAACTGTTTTTTCAAAAAATTGCGTAACGAAATAGTATGCGCCGAACCTGGCAAACAACCCCTATTTATACGCCTTCGGCGTATTCATACCATCTAAAGCCTTTTCCCTATCGTTCATAGCCAGGCCGAAAACTCTTGACAGCTTTGTATGATTGCTGTTTAATGTTGTATATCCAAAACCTGTTCTCAGACAAAATAAAGGCCAGGAAAATGAAAAAATTGTGGGTAAATGCCGTTCCATATAAAAAGGATATTGCCATAGCAGCGCTGGAAAGCGGCGCTGAGGCGGTTATCCTGCCGGATGGTAAAAGCGAAACTGTGCGCCAGTTCGGCAAAATCAAAACCGTCGAAAAAAACGGTGATATCAAATCCGGCGTCGATGTCGAGTTTATTGATATCTCTAGCAAAGCCGATGAAGATAAGGCCGCCGCTGTGCCTGGGAATAAAATCGTTGTGCTGCGAATGCTCGACTGGACGATTATCCCCATTGAAAACCTGCTCGCCCGCCGTGGCAAAAATATTATGGTTCAGGTCGAGAACAGCGAGCAGGCCAAGCTTATGACCGAAATCCTCGAAAAAGGCGTCGATGGCGTCGTTCTAAATACCAAAGATGTAAACGAAATCAAAAAGACCGCTGAAATAATCCAGGGCATAAGTGAAAAGGTCCCTCTCGTAACAGCCACCATCACAAATACCAAACAGCTCGGTATGGGCGACAGGGCCTGTCTGGATACCTGCACGCAGATGACACTTGGCGAAGGAATGCTCGTTGGCAATACCGCTTCGGGCTTCTTTCTCGTCCACTCCGAATCCATCGATAATCCTTACGTGGCATCTCGGCCTTTCCGCGTAAATGCCGGTGCTGTCCACGCATACACCCTGGCCCCGGCCGGCAAGACAAAATATCTGGCTGATTTGAAGGCAGGCGATGAAGTCCTGCTCGTCGATTTTAAGGGCAAAAGCAAAACCGCATATCTCGGCAGAAACAAGATTGAAAAAAGGCCTATGATGCTCATCGAGGCCCAGGCCGAAGGCCAATCGATAAGCTTGGTTATGCAAAATGCCGAGACGATTCGGCTGGTTGACCCCGATGGTAAAGCGGTTTCGATTACGACCTTAAAGCCGGGCGACAAAGTTCTCGGCCATATCGAAAAGGCCGGCAGACACTTCGGTATGAAGGTCGATGAAACTCTGATAGAAAGATAAGCCCGCGCTCTAACTTCAAAGCTGGCCTACTTACGCAACTTGTATTCTATTACGTCTATACTTTGGTCCTTGTACGTGATAGTTATTTTATCAGATGCAAAGTTCACGTAGATGTCTATCGTGTTTTGCTTATACGTATCTTTGTCTGTTACCAGCTTTCGAACCTCCCTCAGCGGAACCAATAAAACGCCATTTCGAGAAACGAGAAGGTATCCTTCACCTTTTTCGAGAGAGTTGAGAAAGCGGTCTCTAAAAGTAATTTGCCAGCCCTTTGCTTTCGGACTTCCCGGGCGGATATAAGCTTTCTGGTCATCGATTATCGTTTCATACTTTGTTAACTGTTGAATTTCTTTCCCTCTCACCGTCAGAAGTTTCTTCAACTCATCCCCGAACACTTCCTCAAGGCCTTCTTCTTCCAAAGCTTTTGTGATCAGATTTTTCTTCAACAAAAAATAATTGAGTTCCTCTATTAAGGAACTAACCAGATTTCTTTGCATTGCGTTAAGAGTTGGTTTTCGCCCTTGACAAACGACCTGATATTTATTTGCCCTTAGCAGTCTGATTAGATGCGACTCGATAGCTTGTCGCACTACTGTATCGTTGAAGTCAGATTGCGTAGCTGGCCGACCATCACTAATTATCAGAGCACTATCCCAATTTTTTATTTTGCCCTCTGGATTCTTGTGGTGAGTTTTAAGTCGTTCGTAAATATTACTGGCTTCACCTATATAAACCTTTTTCTGATCGAACAATATGTAATTCCCAGGAAAGGGATTTTTGCCCATTTCCTCATGCAGTTTTTCCAGAGTTTTCTGATAACGTGCGATCTGCCAAGACCTAATTTGTTTGGTTGTGCGCGCTCTTACTATACCATTAGAATTTTTGGGGTCCTCATGATATCCGATTTCGTTATCAGCCATAAGCTTACCTTTTTAGTAGAGTAATTATTGATTCTCTTAGTTTGTAGCTTCTTATTTGGCCTGAACGTCTTTCTCTTGCTTTTTCTATCTTTTCTATTTCGAGTCCCAGATCCAAACCGATTTTTGCTATGAGCAGGTCCGTAGGAACATATACATCTGCTATCAGACTGTCGCCAATAACTAATATGAACCTGCCGCCTGATTTAAGAGAGGGCACGACATTTTTCATCACTTTATATAAATCATCAAAATATTTGTGAACAATGTAGGGCATATCTTCTCTTCTATACATGCCTCTTCTGCAAATGTTTTTCCTGATGCTTGTTTTTATTTTCTCAATCCACTCGTTGGTGTAGGTCGAAGAACAGTTGTAAAATTTACGGATAAGTCCTTTGGAAACGTTATCGCAAACTACCATATCGTCTTTAATCTTCTTTAAGTCTCTTTGACTATGAACAAATCCCAGCCACCCCATCTCTATCTTATAATTCATAACGTAGTCCAATCCATTCATATATGGCGGAGATGTAATAGCCAAGTCGAACTTCGTTTTGTGCCTGAAATTCATCGCATTAGCACAAATAATTTGACTTTCTGTATGTATGTAATCCTTATATTGAGACTGTATTAACCGCAAGTCATCGGCAATTTGGTGAACCTTATGATCAAGTCGAACAAATGGTGCTGCATCATCAACCACCTTGTTTTTTACGTATCCTAAGCACGGCGACCTCTTGAGATTACTACAATCGACCAAAATTGCAGAGAAAGCCAACATTAGCAAGTCCTTGACTTTTTGCTGCTTTTCAGTAGATGCTTCTATTGTGTCAATACCACCATTGATAAGTTCCAAGTTACGCAGCACTTGGGAACTAAATTGTGAAGCTGATTTTAGAAAGGAAGGAGCGGGACGCACCTTATTTCTTGTCATTTCATTAAACGTTTTAAGTAAATAATTTGGAGAGACATCCCAACAGTTGAGCTTTGTATTGGCAATAAAATACAGGAGCGGATTAAGCTCGGTTCCCACCGATTTAAAACCATTGAGTTTTGATTGAACTAAAACCGTACCACATCCAGCAAAGGGGTCAAGAACAATGGGGTGATGATAAATTTTTCTGTATTGATGGAAAATGCTCTGGACAAATACCGCTGAAAAACCTTGCACATACGGAGCCCACCGGTGTATATGTTCATTTACATTTGGCGTAAACTGAATGGGTTGGGCGTTTTCGATTATCTCAACGCCAAGTTCCTCAAGATAAGGAATAGAATCAGCAGTCGAAGAACCTCCCTTTTTCGGAGAGTTTAGTATGTTACGCTTCCTTGCATCCAACTCAATCTGGTCGAGCTCAGGAAAAAGAGTTTTCATCTTTACCACCACAAAAAAACTAAACTAACTGGCCCAAATCCCTGAATATATTCCTATTATGATTATGGGCTTTCTCATAGAAGTTGTCAAATTCTTAATTTTATCAAAATGTTGAATAAAAGATGTCTGATGATTTGATTTGACGTTTTTGAGGATTCAAAGTAGAATTTATAAAAATGTAGTTGTGGATATTACATTGTTATCTTAGTCGGGCAGAGATAAGTTATGGTTTGGCCGGACGATTTTATAAGTATTATTTTGGCCGTCATCCTTGGCGGTTTAATCGGGCTGGAAAGAGAAATCCGCGGCAAAGTTGCGGGCTTGCGGACGAACATTTTAATTTGCCTTGGTGCTGCCGTTTTCACGGTTATATCCAGACAAATCACCGATGGACTTGCAGCAGAAGTTTCACCTGCAAGAATAGCTGCGCAAATCGTTACGGGTGTGGGTTTCTTAGGCGCCGGTGCTATAATTCGGGATAGAGGTGGTATCCACGGCTTAACTTCCGCTGCGACAATATGGTTAGTGGCCAGCATCGGGATGGCCTGCGGAGCACAGCTTTACCAGCTGGCGCTCGTAACGACCCTTCTTGCAATCGTTGTCCTGATTGGTCTTGCAAGATTAGAAAAACCGCTGCAGCGTTTTAGAAAAGAACGCAAGCTGCAAAGCACCACTGACAACAAAGATAATTGAAATTCGCGTTACGAATAAAAAATAATATATGAGAGTTAAAAAAGCAGAAGGAGGTAGGAATGAACAGCAAATCGTATTGTTTGGTTTTACTTTTGTTTGTAGCGGCAGCTGTTGGCTGCAGGGAAGATACAGAAGAAATAGTTATAGAAGACCTAAGTGTTGTTGCACCCGTTGCAGCTGTTAAAAAACTTGCCAGCGGCTTTATATTCACTGAAGGCCCCGCCGCTGACGCACAGGGCAATATCTTCTTTTCGGATATCCCCAACAACAAAATCCTCAAGTGGTCGCTGGATGGAAATCTGTCAACATTTTGTGAGAATTCAGATGGAGCTAACGGCCTGTATTTTGACAAAGACGGGAATCTCCTTGCCTGCCAAGGCAGTGGTCGCAAGTTAGTCTCAATCGACCCTAATGGTAACGTGACGGTCCTGGCTGATAAATATCAGGAAAAACCTTTCAACAGTCTCAACGACCTATGGCTCGACCCAAAAGGCGGCGTTTATTTCACCGACCCAAACTATGGGCGTAACAGAGACAGTATGCAGCAGGATGGCGAGCACGTCTATTATCTCACCCCCGACCGCAAAAAGGTCATTCGTGTCATCAATGATATGGTAAGACCCAACGGAGTAATAGGTACCCCCGATGGTATGCTGCTTTATGTAGCCGACCACGGTGACAGAAAAACATTTGTATATACTATCAATAATGATGGAACACTATCGAATAAAAAACTCTTTGCCCCCGAGAGCTCTGACGGGATGACCATCGACAATGAGGGCAACATTTACCTGACGACAGGCGTGGTGGCAGTTTACAACTCAAAGGGCGAAAAAATCGAGACCATTATTATTCCCGAAAGCCCAGCCAATGTCTGTTTCGGCGGAAAAGATAAAAAGACGCTCTTCATCACAGCCAGAACGTCACTTTACTCGCTGCAAATGAGAGTTAAAGGCGCACAGTATATCAAGAACTAAATATTTAGCCCACAGTAAAACTGTGGATTTTGTTTAGTCGTTTAGCCGTCGCCGGCACGCCTGCCCTGAGCTTGTCGAAGGGGCGACGCAATATTGTCATTGCGAGGCCTTTAGGCCGAAGCAATCTATATTTAGCCCGCCGCCTGTTCGCCTTTGGCGGATTTCACGGCGGGTTGACTCTCCCTTCACGGCCAAAAAACAGCGACAGCCACGATAAGCCAGATGACGATGCCAATAACGAATTTGCTGCTGATGCCTAAAAATTCACCTAAGCCGGCCCCAACTGCATATCGAGCAGATTCTTCGAGTTTTTTGCCGCGGGCAAATTCAAACGCCCACGCCCCTATTCCCGCTCCTATACACGCCCCGAGCAAAGTTCCAAGAAACAAAATCGGTATAAAGAAAGTGCCGAGGATAGCGCCGGTTATCGCACCCGCAAGTGCTGCAACTGAGCCGGGCCAGCTCGCCCCTGATTTTCTTGCCCCGCGCATCCCGCCAAAAAATTCAAATAGCTCCCCGATAATAGCCAGAACCACAATAGCAATCAGGGTATAGATGGAAAAGACGCCCTCACCCCACCGCCACCAGGCGAATAGGCACGTCGATATAACAATCAGCCAGTTCCCAGGCAGACCAAATACAACCAGCACCAGCCATACAACATTCACCAATACCAGCAATATTGACCACAGATAAAGCATTAGCTAATTGTAAAGCAAAAACGAAAAGCAGAAAAGAAAATAAATGCTCACTGGAAAAAACCAGCTCATTTTTCAGATTTGATGCGGGGGCATTAACCTGCTCTCGTCTGTGCCTGTCTATATTTCTTAGTTCGTGTTTTTGCAGGTATGATACAAGCTACCGGCTACCAGCTAACAGTCACCTTTATCAGGGCGATTCTGATGGTGATATTTTAACGGCACTTGATTCAACGCCTTTCCCGAATTGAATTCGTTCCTTCATTTCGGAGATGTTTTTGCCTTTCAATTGAATGTTTCGTGTCTTATCACCTTCCAGTCTTATGAACATTCCCTCAGACTGTGTCGGGCTGACATCTTGCATCATCACATTACGATTATCATAGAACGTAAAGCAAGGCAGTTTCTCCGGCAGGATTTTTACGTTTGACAGTTTCATCTGTTCTGCGTTCACACATAGCATACCGGTCTTGGCTGAAATAATAACATTATCCATCTCAATCTCTCTGATAGGCATTTCAGGCAGTCCCCGCAATAGCACCGCCCTGTTGGCTCCTCTGCAGACAATGTTTTTGATATAGATTTTTCTAAACTGTGGTGTTCCTTCATTGACCGGGAAGGCTTCTCGCTGAGCGGTCAGGTCCTGCTCCTTTTCATCATCTTCTGGCATTGGCGCCTTACCGCCATAAAATATATTGAAGCGAATGGGCTCTGTCGGAATTTTTGACATTCGAACATCTTCAATGAAGATATTCTCTACCACACCGCCGCGTCCGCGAACGCTCTTGAACCGCAGCCCAACGTCCGTGCCGAGAAACTCGCAGTTGCGCACGAAGATATTACGCACCCCCCCGGACATCTCACTGCCAACCACAAATCCGCCGTGCCCATGATAAACTGTGCAATCGGTTATCACGACATTCTCGGTCGGCATACCTCTGCGTCGGCCATATTCATCCTTTCCGGATTTCATACAAATGGCATCATCTCCAACGTCAAATCGGCACTTGGTCACAATCGCATTTCTACAGGATTCCAGGTCAAGCCCGTCTCCGTTTGAGGAATACCACGGATTGCCGACGTTAATATTACGCACAATCACGTTCTCACACATTAGCGGATGAATATTCCACGCCGGCGAATTTTGAAACGTCGGACCATCCAGCAGAACATTCTTACATTGAATCAGTGCAACCATGACCGGACGCAGATACGAACGCACAGCGGCATAATCTTCCAGCGTCACGTCATCCCGTCTTTGCAGCGATGCCAATATCTCTGGCCCATTCAATGCCTCTTTAGTTGGCCACCACATGTCGCCTTTTTCATTCAAAACTCCGCCGGAAGCCACCAGCTCCTTCCATTGGCTGTCCGTCATTTTGAATTTCTGGACAGGACGCCATGCCTCACCGGAACCATCAATAATCCCCTTACCGGTGATGGCAATGTTTTCAAGATTCTTTCCGTACAGTGGTGACATACACTGGACTCTCGGCTGACCTTCCCACGTCGATTCTATCAAAGGATAATCGTCGAACTTATTGCTAAACATAATGACCGCACCCTCTTCGAGATGCAAATCCAGATTGCTTCGCAGCTCAATCGGACCCGTAAGCCATACCCCAGCAGGCACAATCACTCGTCCGCCGCCTGCTTCCACACACGCCTTGATGGCCTCTGAAAAGGCCTTCGTATTCTTTGTATGGCCATCTCCCACAGCACCATAACCCGTGATATTGAACGTGCGACCGGGAAACTGCGGCGGCTTTATCTCCGGCAGTTCAAATGGCAGGTTAGTAAAGTTCGTTGCAAAGCCCTTGTCAGGATTACTCGTAGCGCAACCAGCCGTCAATAAAAAGCAAAAGGTCAAAAAAACAACGCAAATGCGCATCCTGTTCGAACTCTTTTTTTGTCTTATTTCGTGCATTTTTCTCCTTCTTTAGCTAATTTCTGTCTTTGCTATTTTGTCTCTTTGTTCTATATATGCCGAAACAATCGAATTTTAACGCTTCTTTTGCACTTTTCAACCCTTAAAATAACTATCGACAGTATCCGTACACCGTCCTCTGTCTTCTGCGCTCCGGAATTTCAATCAAAAACGCTGACTGGAGCGACCCGTCCTCTGTAGCTTTGGATTCTTCAAAGCTTTAGCGAACCAGGAAGCAAATAATCTGTACACCGCATCACTTTATCATTCATAATTCCTTGTTGGATTCCTAAATTTCCTGATACCCTGCTCTCCTGATGACCACTACCTATCACCCTGATATTCTGATTCCCTTATTTTTCGCTTCGAGCGTCGAGTATCCAGTATCGAGAATCGAGTAAATTTCAATCAAAACCGCTGATGGTCAGAAACAAAAATCCCAAAATCTAAAATTTTTTTTATTCTTTTCTATACAAGCACTTATCGCAATTCACCCCTCAAAAAATCCTCTATTTTTCGCCACTTTTGCGCAGGTTCAGCCAATTATGGAAGGCCACATATAGGCCAAATATGAAATCCGAAAATACCAAAGACATAAAGCACGAAACTCGAAGCACGACAACTCCGGTGCTTTTACCGGATGTCTGTTGCCCTGTGTCGTTCGGGAAATCCGAGACAAATTCAAATTACCAAAACTCAAAACCTGTCCCGCCTGCCCTGCATAGCCCCATCGTTTCGGGCGAAGCAGGGAGCATGTCGAAGGGAGCGTAGTCGAAGGATTCAGATTTCGAGATTTCCCACGATTTTAATCGTGGGGTTGGGGTGGTGAAAATTACGGAAATCACCATAAAAATTCCATCCTGGATTGAAAGGCCGATTGTTTTCTTCGTACTTTTGTACAGGCGCTTTCGCTATGGCTTCACCTTTAGACGAATTCCTTTGACCCAGGGCAAATTCGCCATCGTTGACCCAGATGATTATCCCCGACTCTCGAAACACAAATGGTATGCTGCTAAGAACTGCGATACGTTTTATGCTGTCAGAAACTGGTGGTCCAATACGGGTAGAAAGAAAATAAAAATGCACCGCGTCATTATTGACACCCCTGTTGGTTTTGTTGTTGACCATATTAACCATAATGGCCTGGACAATAGAAAAGCAAATTTAAGACCGGCTACCTTCGCCCAAAACGCCAGAAACTCACGCAGGCGCCAGAATAGTTCTGGCTACAAAGGCGTCTGTTATGCCAGGAACAAGGGAAAATATCGCGCTGCCATTTGGCACAATAATAAGCGTATCCATCTCGGCTATTTCAATTCTAAAATCTCCGCTGCTTTAGAATATGACCGAGTTGCGAAAAAATATCATAAGGACTTTGCAGCTCTGAACTTCCCGAACCCCCTGTCATCCCGAGCGAAGTCCGCCACAGGCGGACGAAGTCGAGGGATCTCTATTTGAATTTTGCATTGTAATTTTGATATTTACATTTTGGTTTTTAATTTGTCCTCATATCATAAGGATTTTGCAGTATTAAACTTCCAACACAATAGAAAATAGTAAATAATAAATAATAAATTGCAAGGATCCTCTTGGTGATTATCAAGTGTCTTCTTGATGTTTTTGAACGTACTTGACTTTCGCGGCGAGTTCTTCTTTGTCAAAACAGAACCGCTTATCATATCCTCTCGTCCACACCTTTCCATTATGTCCGGATTTCTGTAGCGCCGTTCTCCCTGCATATTTGTAGTAACCCGCAAGAACACCGATTGGAACTTCAACATACTCACAGACAATATGCAAATGATTTGAACACACCGCTATTGCCAATATTTTTTGCTTATATCGCTTTGCCGCCTTTAATATCGCTTCTCTCACGATTTCCTTCTCTTCGTGTCGAAAACGCACTGGTAAACTTTTGAGTTTCTTCTCGCAGTCTGTTTTTAATGCAATGTTTTCTCCTCGAACTTTCCCTTGCTTGACGAATCTCTTTTCGCTGCCCTGTAACCATGTTCCATACGTCGTCCATGTTAACATATATCCCACCGTTTTATTCATGCTCGTATTTTACCCTCCAACCACTGGCCTTGCCAGTGGTTGTATTTAGCCCCACGTTTCACGTGGGGGTGCCCGCGCGAGGAATGCTTTGTTTACACCCCGCCATTTGTAT
>CAZKYA010000015.1:0-20917 GCA_964556725.1 uncultured Pirellulales bacterium | reverse complement strand
TCTCAGCCAGCTCGAGTGCTTGTTTATGTTTGCCTTGTCCTTCACACATTATCCAGGCCAGATTATTGATGGCGATTACATTATCAGGCTCAATCGCAAGGACTTTATGATAAAGCGTGGCTGACTCATCGAAATCTCCGGCAATTTGTAACAGAATGGCGAGGGTGCTCATAGCTTTGGTGCAATTAGAGTCATTCTCCAGTATTGTCTGTAGGATATCTTGCGCTGTTTTTTTAGCCCGCTCATCTTCAGTTGCTGCAAGCTCGCTTGCAATAGTTATGGGGGTCTGACTATCTTTGGGATGCTTTTGGTACCAATCGGCGACCTTCTGGTTTAGCTGGTCCCAAAGGTGGTTGTCTTTGAGCAATTTTGCTTGGGCTAACAGGCAACTTGTGTCATCAGGGTCGGACTGAAGCAGAAAGTCAAATTCTTTTTGGGCTGCTGCCTTGTTGCCATTTTTATACAATGCTATAGCAAGGACAGTATTTATTCTTCGCCTGTTAGTTGTATCGCTGCAAGAGGTCAGTTGTGTTTTGAGGATATTTATGGCTTTTTGGTGCTGATTTGCAGTTAGGTATGTGTTGGCCAGATGTATAACAATATCAACATCGTTTGGTTCGAGTTCTCGTAGCGCCTTTAGAGTTGGAATCGCCAAGGCCGGCGAGTTTGCTGCCTCTGCCCGTGCCTTTAACAGGAGCAGGGATTTGTCGTTAGGCTGATGGGCCAGGCCTCGTAAACCAATATCTATGGCTTTAGCTGATTGTCCTTGCCCGAAGGCGATTTCGGCCAAGAGTATCCATGCATCGCTGAATTGTGGCTGGTCTTCGGTTATCTTTTGGAGAATCCGCTGAGCATTTTCAATCGCAGGGGCCGTTCCTTCGGCGAGCAGTGAGTGCGCTTTAAGCAGCTGCAGTTCAGTATCCTCAGGATTCAATTTCAGTGCTTTGTCAAGAATGGTTTTTCCCTGCTGGGTGCTCTTTGAGTTTCCGGACGCCAAAAGAAGTGAAATGGCGTGTTTTTGGATTTGCACATTGTTAGAGGCCAGAGATAATGCCTGTTGTATATCAGCAATTGCCTTATCAAGCTGACCTATTGAACTATAAAACTGACTCCGGGCTACCCATACATCAACATTGTTAGGTTCAATGGATGTGGCGTGCTCAAGGTCTTGTATAGCTCTGTCGACTTGTTCCAGTGTACTGTATGTTCTGGCGCGAAGAATATAAGCGGATGCATTGTTAAGGTTGTTTACTATTTCATTGCAGAGACTCAGTGCCTTTTCGTGTTTGTTCTGGCGGATGTTGAGTTGAATTTGTGCGTATGTTACGGGCAATGAGTTGGGTTCCCTGGTCTTCAGTTTAGCCAGTAATTTCTCCGCCTCGGCGAACTTATTTTGCTGCATCCTGAGCAGGGCAAGAGAAAAGCATGCATCCTGATTATTAGGGTCATTATTAATAACTTCCTGCAGAATATCTGAGGCCGAACTTAGCTGACCGCGTCTGAGGTAGCTTTGCAATTGCAATTTCTGGAGCTGTGGGTGGTGTAGCTTTGTCCGGGAAGCGCGGTTTAGAATCTCATCGGCCTGTTCATATTCTTTTGCTTTGTATAGTGCAGCAACGGTAGGAACTATTATACGGACGTCATCGGGTGTTCGACTTAAAGCATCACGGTATGTCGAAATCGCCAGTTGCAGCTCGCCGGAGCGCTCGTAGGTTGCTGCAAGCAACATACGGCTTGCTTGGTCGTCCGGATTGGCCAGCAGGTTTTCCCGCAGTAGCGAAATAATCTGTGGGTAGAGCTCTTTGAGATTGTCTGCGCCGAACCAGATTCTTGCTTGTTCATATCGCCATTGCCAGCTACCCTCGCCTTCGAGAGACTTGATATCGTTGACGAGTTGTTGGGCTTTTTCGGGGTTTTTGACAACCTGTTCGCATCTTAAGAGCCGCCGTTTAATGGGAACATCATTGGGAAGTTTTTCAGCAAGCGAGGTCAGTAATTTATAGGCCTTTTCTTCTTGGCCCCACGCGCCATATAAGTCAGTGAGCAGGAATCCTAAATTTCGTTGGGCGGTGGATTCTTCGATGCGCGCCAGTGCATCTTTAATAATACTTTCACACATATCTGACTCGTCCTGGCGGGCTAACAATGTCGCAAGGTATCTTACCGGCTCAACTGCTTGAGGAAATTCCTCTATTGTTTTGTTTAACATTGATATTGCTTCGTTATTTTTTCCCTGAGCAGTAAGCAAGTCAACTTCTGCCATTGCAATTCTTATTTGTGATGGATGGGCTTTCTTCAATTGATTTAACAACGCCTCAGCATCGGTGAGATTATGTTGTTGTATCGCAAGCTGGAGTTGCAAAAGCTTGACCTCAAGGGCGCCGTTAGTGGCTTTTTCCAGGGCGGACAACTGGTTTTCTATATCCGGCAACGTTTCGACACTTTCATCTGTTAAGTTTGTTGCCAACAGTTGAATCTGAGCTTCTAAATGCAGTAAAGCGGCGTCGATATTGTCTGGAGAAATTTGGCTTGCCAAACGGGCCTGTTCTGCTGCTTCGGACCAGTTTTCATCCTGAGCTAACATCCTGGCAAGGATTAAACGTCCGTCAAGGAAATTAGGCCATTCAGAAACAAGGGAGCGTAACTGTCGGGTTGCCGATTGGGTATCACCTAAATTAGACAGGACTGACACCAATGCTAACTGAATTCTTGGGGATTTGTCACCTAATTCCATTGCCTTGTGAAAACATCTGACGGTTTCGTAGCTGTGGTCTTTCTCGTTGGCGATGAGGCCTTGCAGGAAAGCAACATGTGCGGGGGCGATGTCCTTTTGACGCAGTTTGGAGATACAGTCAGCAGCTTGGTCGAGTTGGCCGCATCGGATGAACAGTTCTGCGGCAATGGGCATAAAATCCCAGGGTTGAGAAGAAAGCTCTTTTAATCCGGTTTCGGCTATTTTTAACATCTTTTCCCGCGACTGTGTTTTCAATGCGAACTGTGTCCAGCTTTGCCAGAGGGCCTGGTTTGTCGGTTCGGCGGTTTGCACTAATGTTAGATGTTTCTCCGCCTTGTCCAGGACATTTGCATTGATAAGTTCCGTCGCCAGGCGCAAGTGCACAACAGAGTCAGATAAATCCTGTTTTTCAGCCTGCTCTAAATCGGATAGGGCTTTGTCTCTATCTTTGTTTCTCAAATGGAAACCGGCACGGATTACATAGGATAAGGCCGCAGACGGATTATTTTTTACCGCTTGGTCGAACCAATAAGCTGCAGGGCCCGGGAAATCTTCCGGTCTTTGCTCTGCAAGCTGGCCTAATGTTTCGTAAGCCAATATCTGTTCAGGATATTCCGTGCAGATGGCTTTCAATTCTGTTGCTGCTTCCTTGAACTTTCGTTGTCCAGCCAGTGCCAGTGCCAACATGCTGCGAAGTTCGGTGTCTTGATTGGTTTGGTTTATTGTTTTGCTGTCTTTTTGCAAAGTGGTGTTATTTTCAAGATATCTTTTGGCAATTAACTCGGCCTCTCCTGGCGCATCCATTTGTAAGTATATTTTGACGAGCTTCAGAGCAGCCTCTGAATTGCTTTTGTCCACTCTGAGAACTCTTCGCCAGGCGGTTTCTGCTTGTTTGATATTATTTAGTTTGAGAGGTCTGATGTTAAGCTGCGCATCCGCGTATTTGAGTAGTGTGGGCACATCATTTTGCTTAACGGCAAGATAACGACCCAGGTTTATTGCCGCATCTTCCCATCTCTGCTCATTATATGCCTTATTGCCACGGTCAAGTCCCTGTTCGGCTCTGCTGCTTTTCTGCCATTGGTGCAGTCCAAAAGCTGCTACGCCGAAGACGACCAAGCCGATAACCAAAACTATTGCCAATTTCCAGTTAAAATATCTTTTTGACATTTGCTTTCTTTTTCTCCTCCACATATATTAAATTTTTAGAACTGTTTAATGAAATTTTTAATCAGTTTTTTGGTTGTTTGCCAGCATATCCATAGGTCCATTCTTAACGACAGATTTTTGACATACTTGGTGTCGTAATGAATCCATTCCTGAAAGTCTTTCATTGGTTGTCTGGTTCTGCAAACCTGCCAGAGTCCCGTTATTCCCGGTCGAACCGATAGCCGAGCATCGCGCCAGAATGGACAGAGGGTATTTTCTGATTCGGGAGAAGGCCTTGGGCCGACGACGCTCATCTGGCCAAGCAGAACATTAAAGAATTGAGGTATTTCGTCGATATAAGTATTTCGCAGGAATCTGCCGACGGAACTGATTCGTGGGTCATCGTCTATCTTGAATTGTGGGCCATCGACTTGACTTATGGTTCTTAGCTTATCTTGTATCTTATCAGCTCCGACGACCATAGTTCTGAACTTCAAACAGTAGAATTCTTTGCCGTGTTGCCCTTGCCGCTTATCCTTGAAGAAAGTGGGACCTGGCGAGTTTAATTTAATTGCCAGGGCGATGAAGGGCATTATAGGGGCGAATAAAATTAGGACTATTGTTGCAGCAATACAGTCGGCAATTTGTTTAAAGCCCCCTGCATAGGAAAATATCGGCCAATATCGAAAAGTGTTGTTGGAACATAGCTGGTGGTTTAAGTTGAACTTTGGATAGAAAATTTGCTTTGAGTTTCCATTTTTGGGGTGAGTCAGGTATTTCCAGTTGCATTGTGGTCCTTTTACAACGCGGTTTTGTATAAGTTGATTCTGTGGAACGTGAACTCCCGGACCAATAATTGATGAATTTATGACGGCACCGCTTGCAATTTTGACGTTGTCAGCGATGATGGCTGGACCTACAACGATGACTTTGGGGCCGATGTGAATGTTTTTACCTAATAGCACTTTCCCAATGAACTTTGCATCTGGAGATATCGAATTTGAATTTCGTATTTCGGATTTTGAAATTTGAGTTTTCGAAAGCATTATTCGGCAGAAATTCAGCAATCCTTCTTCTGTTTCTAAATCTATCGAGGTTCCAGCCAGATTAATTGCCCGCAACGTCAATGTATTTGACCTGCACCTTTTCAGAAAAGCAGAGAAAGATTGGGGCAGGGTGCGGTCGGTCAAAACCCGGTCCAGAACATTATTCTTGACAAGGATATGATGAGGCCAATCAGTAGGAATAGGGGTTGATTCAGCGAAATCAGAGTGTGCTCGGCGGAACCCTGCCACCTTACCTTGGGTTGTCAGTAGCGTTTTTTCACGATATGCCAGCAATTCAGGTTCGGCATTAACTGCTATTACATCCGCTTGGATTTTAGCCAGTACCTTGTTGAGCAATTCTCTATTGATTTGTGTTACAAATCGTCCGTTGGAAATAATGGACCATAAATTGGCAGTTCCCTTTCGTTTAGTTTTTCGCAGGGTCTCCAAGCAGATTAGCGAATTTTCCTTATATGGTATTATCTTTGGTACGGTTGTGTGGGGCCCAGCGTTCCATTCTTCCGGGAGGGCGCAAGCAACTTTGCTAGGACCGCTATTGTGGTTCAAGCTTACATTTTTGCTTAACCCACAAAGGATAACACCGGCAACAGGTTCTGTGGAGACGGCAAACCAAAGTAGGCCATTTCCGTTATTGGTTGTGGAGTTTTTGTGTATGATAATAAGGTTCATTGGCGTTTTAATGAAAACTCATTTTGTGATTCCTGCACTGAGGGACAAAATGGAAACCGAAGAACTAATGTGTCGTTAGCATTCTTTGGCAGGTTAATTTTTCTTAAGCGTCAGAATTGGGTATTATCTTGTCTGCTTTGTGTAGCGAGCAGCAGCTTTGTGTTGGTTCGCCTGCCATTTTTTCTGGATGAGGCGTTTTGTGCGTAGTGATTGTAACCATAACGGTAGTAGCTTTGCCCGGCTCGCACATTACTTAGAACAGTACCAAGCACCCTGACGTTTATTTCTGCAAGTCGGCCCTTTGCATCTTTGAGGTCGGGCGCGGTAGTTTGCCCGGCAAGGCTGGTCAGAATGACCGCATCTGCAATCTTGGACCACACCAACGTGTCAGGAAAAGCCAGCAGGGGAGGAGTATCAATAATCACATGGTCGTAGTTTTGGCTGACCGTATTTATGTACCGAGCTGTCAGGGGCGAAGCCAATAGCTCGTAGGCATCGGTTGAATTTCGAGAATCGGCTGCGAGTACATCCAGGCCAATTGAAGCCATAGAACAGATAGCTTTGTCAGATTTTGTTCCGAAAAGCACGTCCTGCAGGCCCCTTGAACCGTGGGGAAGATTTAACATGCGTGCAATATCTGGTTTTCTCAGGTCACCATCTATCAGTAAAATCCTTTTCCCTGACTTGGACATACTTATTGCCAAATTAATAGCAAGCGTAGTTTTGCCTTCGCGCGTTCCTGGACTTGTAATAACCAATTTCTTAGGTATTCCGCCGCCATCGAGCAGGCCTAAGTTAGCACGGATAGTCTGGAAATCTGCGGCTATCTGTTCTGGGAGAAGGGTTGGTTTGACGGTATGTGAACTGGTGGTGGTCCCGATTATTCGGATACCAATGCGTTTGACTACTTCGTCGGGTGTGCGCAGGCTAAGGTCTGCTTTGTCTCTCATAAGAGCTGACAGCAGTCCACAGGCCATTGCGCCGAACATAAAGGCCATTGTGTATTTAATCCGCTTATCCTGCATAGAAGTAATGTCAGCATTATAAGCGACAGAGACCCTTGCAGGCCGCTTTCGTTCCATTTCCAATTCTTGTATACGCCGGCGGACGGTGTTATACATTTCTTCGTCCAAACTTAATTGAAACTGCAAATCTTGTATATTCAGTTGCCTACGGCCGAGTTCGATTGTTTGAGTATTTTCATTAGCCAGTACTTCTTTGAGGCGATTTTCATATACTTTGGTTTGTTCCAGCTTGGTCTGGGCATCAAAGATTTTTTCTTTGCCGGCTCTATTGATTTGTTCAGGTACCATATCATCAAAATTTTTAGTTATTTCCTGGCGTTTCTCTTCAAGTCTTGCTTGAAAAGCATCCAATAACTCCTGTTTTTGTTTAAGAGTCGGGTTTTCAGGCGTCATTGTTTGTTTGGCGACAATTAGGTCCTGCTCAAATTGGATGATACTTCGAGTTAGTTCCAGGATTGTCGGGTCGGAGTTAATAAAATCAGCGCGCATTTTCAGCAAATCTTTTGGCTCGATAGACTGCTCTTTGGTTCGCTCGAGAAATTGCGCCTGGGCTTCGAGGTTAATTCTCTGTGCCTCTGTTTTAGTGAGCTCGGACAGCAAGGTCGTAACACGTTGCAACCTCATTTCTTGGCGCTTGTCCAGGTCTCTCGTTCCATACTCCTCTGCCAACTGGTGTATTGCCTGATGCCGACTTTGCAACTTTTCGGTCAGCACTTTGCGTTCATTTTCCAGGAGAGTCAATTTCCTGTCCTGGTCTTCGGCGGAGTTAGAAATCTCGATGGCCATATAGGCGTTAATAAAAGCGTCTACGATCTGCTTCGCTTCCTTTGGGTTTGTGCTTTTCATGGTTATTTTCATTAGCTCAGTGTTACGAGCAGGTTCGACGCTGATGACTCCCGCAGATATTGCCTGCTTTAATATGCTTGCTGGCTCAGGATTTATTTTGGTGTTCTTTAGTGGTTGTTTTAGTCTTGTGGTAATGTCGGTAGTTGCATTTTCAAAGAAAGCCAGGTCTTTGTCTGCTAAATCATCTGCTACTCGTTGTATTACTGGGTCGCTTGTAATTATTTCTGCCTGGGTAAACATAAAGGTTTGATAATTTGATATTTCCCCTTTATCTGCTTCACCGGTCAGGATGTTTGGTATGATGGGGGCGACCCTTATCGCGCCAGTTACATTGTATTGGGTTTGAATCAGAAGCCATATTGCGGGTATTCCGATTGCGCACATTACAAAGAATGTCAACAGCACAATATACCAGCGGCGAAGTATGACAGCGACTAAATTGGGCGTAACTTCATTGTCGGGTTCAATTGGCGTTTCAAGGTTGACGGCGGGCTTTTGTTGAATCACATGGTCAAGGTATTTTTCTAAATTATTCATTTTTTGGTTCTCCGTTAACTGTTATTTGAAGTTCTAATTATTGCCGTTTAATTATTATCGCTTCTTTTTTTGTTGGAAGCGTTGTCAGTTTTGTTAAAACCCAGAGCTCAGTAACCACCGCAGCGAGAGCTAATGGCATCATTGCATACCCCCCAAAGTTATGAAATATTTTTTCCCAATGCTCACCACTAAGTGCCGTAAAGGCAACGGCTGTGATTGTTAATCGCACTGTGTTACAGAGGAAAGCGATAGGCAGGCTTGAGGCCAAGACTATTAGCTTTTCCCACCATGCTCGCTTGACAAGCAGAATAACCAAACCACTTATCACAAAGAAGGCAGTGACCATTCTCAAGCCATTACACGCCTCGGCGACTGCAACGGTTGTCTGGCCGATATGGATGATATTGCCTTCTTGTACAATCTCATATCCCATCATCTCGAGGCAGAATACAGCCGACGAAGTGGCCAGACGTTGAAGAGGCAGTGCTACGGTTGCTTGGACGCGGTTGGGCCAGGGCAGCATTAAGAAAAGAAACAGTAATATCGTAGATACCTTTCGGAAAAGCTGCCAGCCAAACAGAAGCAGAACCAATGCAGCGATGCTTAGAGCAATAGAGAACCTTTCTGCTGAGCCAAACCCTAAGTAAAGTCCGTAGTAAAGTCTAATTCCCTGTGCTGCCAGAAAGACAAGTAAACCCCACATGGACGGCTTTATATGGACCCCTGCAATCTTATGGCGCCTTGACCACAGGATATAGACTGTTAGGAAAGGAACTAAAAGACCGCTGGAGTATTCATCGTTTCTTAGCCATATATTTATGAGTTTGCTGATATTAGGCCAATAAGACCATAGAAAGGCAATAATGACAAAGCTGGCCATAAGCCAAAGTAGTGTATTTGCTTTGTGCAGTTGGGCCCAGTTTGGTAATTTTGCATTAATTTTGCCAAGCTGTGGTTGCACTGCTTGCTTCAATTTGCTTACACGGTTCGTCGCAGCTTCTGATGCGGTTTTTATCAGACTTTTCAGCATCCCTTGGGGTTTGAAAGGTATAGACTTTTCTTCCACGATAGTATTAGCTTGTAAGGTGGCGCTGTAGCCAATTACGCATTGTTGAACTTTACAATTTGCGCCTACCTGTGCGCCATCCCAGAGCACACTATTGGCCACAAAGCTATTTTCTCCGATGGTGACATTTCGTCCGAGGATAGTCGGGCCGAAAATAACTGCGCCATTTGAGATATGAGTGCTGTCCTTGATGGCGACCCGCCCATAGATTCGAGCACTTGAGTCAACCTTCGTGTTGGCTGCCATCCATAGTATTTGTGAATCAGTTCGTTTGCAGATTTTTAAATCCACATTTGGCTTTGAAGTACTCTCAAGGTAATTAGTGATGGCGTATAAATATCCCTGCCAATCTCGAAAATTTCCAGCGTGATGCGGTAGTATTGCTGCATGGACTGTTTTACCCGCCTGTAGAATTTCTGGAATTAGGCCTTCTTTTATATCAAAATAACCTTCTTTTGGGATATATTTTAGGATACTGGTTTCACAGATGTAGATGTCTGCTGGTTCGCCCAAAGATTTACCGTTTCCGTAACTGGGATTAAACATCACAGTCAAGTCAGATTGACCATCGCGATGGGCGCTTATCAGGGTATCAATTTTAGGTGGACTTACAATGCTGGCAGGTAATATCAGAAGTAGCTCCGTCTTGCAGGAAGCTAATAAATCTGTCTCACCACTGACAGCATCGCGAATGCAGCCCGCGGTACCTGCAGCCAGCGGCTCGTCGAGGAATTCGAGGTCAATGCAATCAGTGAAGTGGATAGATTGTTGCAGCAGTGAACTGTCACCGTTAGAGCAAATAACGACTTGCTTTATTCCCTGGCTTGATAGATGCCGCAGCAGGTGCTCCAACACCGGCCTGCTTATTATTGGCCATAACGCTGTGGGTAAGTATGACGCCAGGGGACAACGACCAAAATCACGGCTTCCCGCAAGTATTATAGCTTTGATATTTTGCTTATTTATATATTGCCTATGCATCAATTGTGCAGTATATAGTGCCTAAACCGTAGCTTCGGAAGTTCTTATCCAGTGGCAGTCATTTGAGGTAAAAAATTGGCAATGTGCCATTAGAAGGTCTTTGTGATATCTTCGGCGAGATTTTTAAGACGCTGCTCTCGGGCCACAAGGGCTGGCCTTGGTTCAAGGCCGACCATGTCCAGAATTGCCCTCCATCGGTACACCCAGTCGTGGCGTAAAAGACATTGCACGATGTTGTTCTTTCGGATTTTTTTTAAACGCTCTGGTTGTGAATCGAGATATGCCAAGATTTCGGCGATATTCGGAGCATCGTAGGGCATGTGTATCACGGCATCTGGCCAGTCAAGGTGCTTTCTGAAAGCTTCGCTTTCCCTGGTTTCCCCAATCATTACGGTTCCCGAAGCTGCCCCCTCAAAAAAACGATAACTGATTTCATCTTGGCCGCAAGTCTCGAATTGCCGGTCGATCTTGGGGGCGTTTGCTATAAAGTAACGGCTGCGTTTCGCAATATTGGCCACCAAGCTACGATGTTGCGCAGGATAAAGCGTATCCATCTTGTGGATCGTGTCATAGATGTGGAAAATCTGTTTCTGCTCAGCCATCTTCGATAGGGCTTGGTGAGTTACCGGTGATTTACGTCCAAGGCTGTACACATAGATACAACGTTCTGGGGGATTTGGGTATGGGCAGAACCTGATTGTGTCGACTCCGGCTGATATGTAGACACATCGCTCCCCGATTACATCTTTAACCGGCTGAACACTACCCATAGAAGGGATCACGACGTAGTCAAACTGGGACAGAATCTTCAAATGGCCTTTCAACTTGTGCAGTTCGCCAGCCCAAATTTCTGCGAGCCAGCATACCGAGGTTTGGCAGCGCTGCCTCCATCCCTCGACCGCGTTTAGCGATAATAAGTCACTCGGGAGCTGGCATATGGCGACGAAAAGGTCATAGCTTTTATTGAGACGTAATTTTCTGACGCCGGGATTGGCAGAAGCAACGGAAAGGTGTCGCGCAAGCCGATTCGCAACCTTTTGACCGACCGCGAACAAACGGTAGGGATTAGGCGTCAATAACTCTGCATCGTCGATCTCACATATCAGATCTTCAAATTCGTACTCGGCGCATCTCGAAACGAGTCTCTGCAGATGTCGCTGAGAGAACAAACATATACGCGGGCTGGCTGATATATATAGCCCGGGATTTCCTGTTTTGCCCATTTAAATATCCGATTCAATCACACGCAGAACAATCTTGCCATGCGTATGACCTTTCTGACTGAGTTTGTGTGCCTTCCGGGCCTCCTTGAGATGGAACACCGTATTGATGAAAGGCTTTACGTGCCCAGCATCGACCAATTCGGCAATCCCGGTAAGTAATTCATTCTTTTGTGAAGGAATATGTACCTGCTTACCACGCACGTGATACTCCACAGCGGTTTCAGGCGAAGGTCTGGCACAGATAGAAACCAGAACACCGTTTTTTTTCAAGACGCCCCACGAACGCTTCAGAGTCTCTCCATGAAAGGCCTCCACATGGATATCTCGATTAACGGACTCCAAAACTACATCAACATCCCGAACAACACTTTCGAACCGTGTCGTTCGGTAGTTTATGAACTGGTCAACTCCAATTTTTCGCAAAAAGTTTTCGTTTCGGCCAGATGCTGTGCCAATTACATAAGCTCCCTTCCACTTAGCAAGCTGTACTGCAATATGGCCGACACCACCGGCTGCGGCGTGGATAAGCACTTTTTGGCCTGTTGATAATTCCCCTGCATCAAAAAGGGCTTGCCACGCCGTCAGGGCAGCGACTGGCAGAGCCGCTGCCTGAATGTAGTCAAGAGACCTCGGCTTGTGTGCTATGTCACTAACTGGGGCCGTAGTATATTCTGCATAGGCACCTGCCCTTTGGATATCCACCATGCCAAATACTGCATCACCTATTTGGAAATCAGTAACGCTGCTACCCACCGCTTCAATAACTCCCGACACATCTGCACCTAAAATCAGCGAGAACGGTTTTTTTAGCTTATAGCGTCTGCCGGAGCGTATTTGCCAGTCAGCGGGATTGACCCCGGCTGCGTGAACACGAATCAATAGCTCATCTTCCCTCAGCTCAGGCTGTGGCACATCCTCATACTTGAGTATGCGCGGCCCACCATATTTGTGAATTTGTACTGCCTTCATTGTCTTTGTCATTATAGAACTCGCTGACCGTTCTACGTTATATAACAGGGCAAATTCCTTTTGAAATCCCGACCTTTTCGGACACCGAACTCCGAAGCAGGTATTGGCGGTCCTATCCCTCTGCGTTCTGTTTCAGATAAAAGTCATAAATATGGCAGAAGGGACCCCTGCCGAGATACTGCCACGTTGTAGGATACCGCCACGTTGAAAGTGGAGCAAACCGTTGACGCTGGAATGCCGCGAGGCTCTTCAACTCCTCGAGAGGCACAGGTTGATGCCAACCTAAACTCTCCAGTTCCTTGAGAGGCACAGATTGATGCCAACCTATCGGGGAGGAAGGACTATCTTCCGGCAGGTCATCCCAGCCCAGGACAAATTCGCCGCCCTCCCTAAGGCAATCGAAACAGTTCCTGAAGGCTATCTCACATTGCTCTTTCTGATCTAAGCCCCATCCGTAGACACCAGTGCAGATGATAAGGTCGAAATACCCGGATGGGAAATAGTAATGCAGATTCTCGAGTAAGTCGACCACATGGTTTCGGGACCCGTATTTCTGTTTTTTTGGATCTGAATCTATCGTCCAGTATTCCAGCCCACGAAAAAACTTCCGATAGTGCTTCGTGTACCAGTCACATCCCACGAACAGGACGTGCTTGATATCCTTGCGAGAAGCAAAGTAAGGGATGATGATTTGCTCCAGGACGTAGCGGCTATGTGTCCGCAAGGGAGTTTTCACTCTAAGCAATTCTTTCGTATGAAATAGGATACGGCCGGCTCGTCGCAGTAGTCCACGTTTCAATCTGCGTAGGTTTAATTTGTTCTTCTTCGTTTCGACTTCCTTTATTTGATACTAATCTTTGTACCGCACTTCTTGTTTATCGATGCGCCTACTATCAGCTCATTTCCTTTTGTCATTGAAACAGTACCTGTGAAAAATTTCACGCTCCTGATAAAAACATTGCAGGAATTCCCCATTTGACACCTACGCCGAGATTTCCCAGATACTCTCTATGAGCCGCATTGCTGGGCTTTTCTAAAAAATCAGGGCGGACTACACCCGTTTTTTCTGAAAAACCATTAGATGTTGAACAAACCACGGCTTGATTTCATGTTCCTTCCATTCCGTACGGAATTGAGTTGAAATACCTTCATTGTATTTGAAGCCATTATCTGCAAACTTATCAATCCAATATTCTTTAGGCTGCTCGTTAACATGAGTATGGTCTCCAACGTACGTAATGGCAGGTTCTGCAGCCGTCATTACAACATTGTCAGCTATTCCGCAAAGAATACCGACAAAACGGTTTGCACAATGTTCTGGCAGATGCTCGGCAACCTCAGTACTGATAACAACATCAGCTTTGAGATCTTTTGGTAAAACGTCATGCCTAAGATCGAACTTTGTAACGTCTAAGCCATTTCGACGACAGATTCTCAGCGCCGCAGATGAATAATCGAGTCCATGACAAACCACGCCTCGCCTTTTTATCGCTGAAAGCAAAGATCCAGCGCCACAACCTACGTCAGTAACCGATCTTGGCGAAAAAAACCTCACAATACTTTCAGCAATCACTTGGCAGGATTTTTCATACACTGGATCTAAACCACCATCAATGTAATATTTTTCATCATAGATTTCGTCATACCCAGCTGACTTTTCCAGTTTGCGGATAGCGGATTGTCTCAATAGTTTCAATGATCTTGGCATATTTCTGAAAATTGCCTTGCGCACCGCACTTGGCAGCACTTTCTTGTAAATTGTCTTGACAACCGAATAAAACGTCATTGAATTGCCCCTTTCCTTTTTAGTTAAAAACCGTCAAAAAACAATCTTGTAGTTAACCTGAGATTTTCCATTTGGCATCTGTTCAGCCGCATTGCCATTGAAACAGTACCTGTGAAAAATTTCACGCTCCTGATAAAAACATTGCAGGAATTCCCCATTTGACACCTCAGCTAACATTGGCCAATCTGGGTTTGGAATAGGTCGTGTCATCTGCGATTTATAATTTTCTAAGGTGGTCCGTTTGAGTTTCGAAACGTCTCCTATGTAAACAAAGCAACGGAAGTCCCTCAGTAAACGCAACCCCGCCAAAATATTGCACTTTAGCTTGACAAGGATATGCCGCTGATGCTGACTGCACCAAGGTACACTTACCCAGGGCCAATGATACCAAAACCATACCGGATATTCATAGATGACGGCCTTTTTCCCGCACGCTCGAAGGGCAGATATCACAATCCTATTGGTGAAAATGTGGTCGGGGAGTATATCTTTATAATAAGGGATGAATACCTGTGTTGGTTGTTCCTGCAGAAGTATTTCTGTTACCTTACCGATAGCAGCTTCCTGATTCTCCTTCAATTTGTTGTCCTCAAACTCAAGGAAAATGACGTCGTTCTCCTCCAAGCCGAGCGAACGAGCCGCTGCGGCTGCCTCCCTTATGCGTATGGCTTTCATCTCATCTTCGGGGATGAGATCTTGCGCATGGCGGCCATCGGTTGTGAAGACGATGCGGATTTTTGCTCCCGCTCTCTTTTTCTTAATGATTGTCCCTCCGCAGCCGAGGGTTTCATCATCAGCATGAGGCGCAAAGACCAGAGCCGAATCGGTCAATTCGTTTTCATCAATCTGACGAGTAGCAAGATTTATGACATATCTTAAAAGTCGATAGCAAAGGACTCTTATTGGTGAATGTATATTAAATTTCATAAGCATTATGGTATCGTCAAGATTAGTATTGTTATCCACCGACTTCCATTAACAACTGTTCCCATTGCGGCACTATATTTTCTGTCGAAAAACATCTCAACTGTTTAATGTCAGGTCTCGAAAGTTTCTCCCGCAAATAACGGTCAGAGAGTATTCTGCTCATTCCGTCAGCCAGACCATCTACATCTTCGGGCGGCACTAAAATTCCGTTTCTCCCATCGCATAATATTTCAACAGGTCCCCCGCAAGCTGTTGCCACTACAGGTTTGCCGAGCGCTAATGCCTCGATAATGACACTCGGTAAGCCTTCAAATCGAGAAGATAATACGAGTGCACTTGCTTTTTTTATTAACGGATAAGGGTTCTCAACATATCCAGGCATAAATACGCTGTCTGTAACTTCCAAGCGTTGAACTAAGTCTTGTAACTTGCCTCGATGGGGACCATCTCCAACGATTATTAAATTATGTTCAATACCTCTTTTCAGAACTTTCGCATGTGCCCTAATAAGAAGGTCAAACCCTTTCTCATAACTAATTCTGCCGACGGCAATTAACGTTGGCTTTCTGCCGATATCTTCAGCCCAGTCCGGCAGGGGTTCCTTGCTCTTTTTAATAATAGAATTTAAATCTTGGGGACAATAAATTACCCTAAGTCTTTCGGGTTTGACAGGAGCCATTTTCAAGATAGATTGCTTCACTGTCTGCGAAACACAGACAACGCGTGTTAACCTGGGATAGAACAGCTTGAGCTTTAGGAGATGCAGCTTTGATACCCACTGTAAGCCTTTATCAAGTGGCACAAGAATCCACCCAATTGCGGGCTTTTTCGTCAAAGCACCAGCAAGATATGCCAGATATGTCGGACGCAGCTCCATCGCGCCAATCACAACATCGTTGTTTCGTGCTTGAGCCGCTATCTTAGTAAGGTAATACGGTATCAAGTATTTGTTATACTTAAGAGACTTGTGGGCAAATACTACCTTGACATCCTGCGGCACTTTTGAGAAGTAAACGCCCGTGCGTTCGAGTAAAAAGAGTGTGGGCTCAAACCTATTTCTGTCAAGATGCCGTAGCAAATCAACAGTGGTGCGCTGGCCGCCGCCACAACGGAGGTCTCGCAAAATGAAAAGAGTTCTGAGTTTGCTTTTGTGCATACTATCGCTCCATAAAGGACGATTTAAGCCAGTCTGAATCCTTATCAGCGGTGCCGAACTATGGCATCAATAAGACTTCAAACCCATTTATTTAATATTGCACACGCGGCACTTTTTTGGGTGAAGGTAACGTTGAGATTTTCAGTGTTTACATTTCCACAAGTATGAACTCCAAATGTTCGATCAAATCTGTAATCATAGAATAACTCGATTTTGCTATCTATCTTGTATATGGTGCTACGAAGCGTGTACGCCACCCCATGTTCTTTAACTGATTTAGTCAGTTTTTTCAAAACATCCATTTCGTTAACTGCTAATTATTGGTCATTTAGGATTTTGAGAAATCGCGAGAGATAAAGCCTTTCCACTTGTCGTCCTGCTGATCTTTTCGACGGGATGAATACTAACCTTAAAGTCATCCGGCAACTGTTCAGCCAATAACAACTTTAGCTTTTCGGCATCCTTTTGGGAAAACCCCTCCAACGGAACATACTCGAGAGTCATAACGTCAGTTGATTCTTGAATTATCTGTCCTTCTAAAACAGGCATTGTTTGCATACCAAACAGTACATTTTCCATTATGGCCTCAACTGCGGTTGTTCCCAAAGTTCTGCCTGAAGGGGTGATAAGGATTGTGCTTTCACGTCCGACAATCTTCTTAACTACAGGAAAAGCCCGACCACATGGACAAGCCTGGTCACTTGGTTGTATCAGGTCACCGGTGTCATAACGGATCAATGGCATGGCCCTATTCCAGAATCCTGTGGCAACAATACGGTAACTGTCATCATTTGGCGGCTCCGCGGGTACGAGTTCAGTTAAGCCATACTCGGGGATAATGTGGTAACTGCCATGTTCGCAGGTATGGATATAGCATACCCGTTCACTGCTGCCGTAAAAGTCATATACTTTGCATTCGAAAGCATTTGAAATCATTTGCTTCTTAGCGGCTTCAAGAGTTTCCGCTGTGGTTAGGACTGCTTTAAGTGGTATCCGAATTCCCTTGTTCAAGCAAGCCTTTGCCAAGGTGTAAGCTGCCGAGGGATGTGCAATCAGTGCCTTTATCTTATAATCAGTGATAGCCTTTGCATAAGTGGGTATCGCACCCTCAGACAGGTGAAAAATTGAGAGGGTCAATTCTTTCATGGCTGCATCGTATAGAAAAGGTTTCTTAAGTTTTTGGGATGGAGAGGCTATTAGTCGAGCCATTAAATAGCCGCACGGGTCATGTAAACCAATTCCGGCCCAGTTGAATTGTCGCCGCACGAAGGCGTGTTCGTGGCCAATAGACCATAAATCTCGTTTTAAGGCGAGGCGCTCACCTGTTGTCCCGCCTGTGTATGCAGTATGCAGAAACATTCTATTAAATTTTCTGGAGACTATTTTCTCTCCTGCCGCTTTAATATCAGCTTTATTTAATATGGGAAATTTAGTAATATCTTCAAGACTTTGTATATCACCAGGTATTAGACCTAAATCCGTCATTAAATCTCTATAGTATGGAACTGATTCGTATGCGTGCGCTACCATTCTCTTTAGCAGGTTAAGCTGCAATTTGTTTAGTTCTTCCTTACTTAGCCATTGGGTATAATTTAGCCATTTGCGCCGTCTTCGGAATGACCAAGTATGGCGCTTTAGGATTCGAACAATACTGCCCTTTATAGTTTGCCTTAGATTGTTAACTGCAACGTAACTCAAATTAATTTCAAATTTTTTGCGTTAATCAAAAACAAAGGATGAAATTCATCGAATGACGGTTCCCATCTATTGCAGCTTTCCTAATACGTTTGGCATTTACAGGGTTTCTTAGTTTTGACCAATAACCCTTTGCTCCACGCAGCAATCTAAATAGAGCCTTGGAATAAACCTTAACCATGTTCCAGGAACATAGCCGCTTACTTCGTGATATGACTGTGCTAATCAGCCAGAATGGAACTCTAAGTGCAAAAAACACTTAACAGTTTCAGAATCGTTTTAGCCACGGCCCCGATGGTATAGCCGGAGCCGAAACCAAGATTTACGACTTGGCCGACAACTTTATTACAAAGCCCCACCGGCACGAAGCCTTCCGCGGTATCTTTCACATAAGTCAGATCACGAATAGGTTCGAGTGAGCCTAAAATCACCTTGTCTTGAGTCAGCGCCTGACATATGATGGTGGGTATAAACGCTCTGGCAGATTGACGTGGGCCGAAGGTATTAAAAGGGCGGACCGTGACTACGGGCAGTCCAAAACTATTGTAATAAGACTCCACCATTTTATCCGCGGCTATTTTACTTGCAGAATAAGGTGACTGTCCCTGCAGAGGATGTTTTTCATCAATAGGCACATATTGAGCTGTGCCATATGTTTCACTTGTTGAAGTGTGTATCACACGTGGGGTTCTTTCATCATAGCAGGCTTGGATGATATTGACTGTACCCTCGACATTAACTGAAACATATTCATTCGGAGCTACGTAACTATAAGGGATACCGATGAGGGCTGCAAGGTGAAACACGTAATCACATCCACAAACCGCCTTTCTGACAAAGAAAGGGGCGCGAATATCGCCTGCGAGCACTTCTATACTTTTCTGCGATTCTACAGGTAGGTCTGAAAGCATCCCCCAGTCACACCTTCCATTGTATTTCACAAAAGCTCGAACATCAGCACCTTTCTCCAGGAGTGATTCGACAAGATGTGACCCGATGAAACCGCCGGCGCCTATAACCAACACTTTTTTATTTTTCAGCATTTGCCTTCTCCACGAATAGCTATTTACCGTCTAATCCAAATAATATACAATTCTATACGGGAGTTTCGAGTTTAGACATCAACCTCGCTTCACAGATACGTTTTTCTAACATCTTGATTCTGCCATCATCCTCAATCTTTGCGCGTGAATAGTATCTTTTTTTACTTTTCAACCAGAGATATTCAAACTCAATGGCTTTAAGCAAGCCATCTTCAATATTATTGTTCAGCGCCATATTCTTAAACACTACTTTTCTGGTTTCAAACTTATTTATCAAATTCTCTTCGTTTAATTGTTTCAAAAACGGAATTGCTTCTACCGAAATTGCTCCTCCTAAAGCAGTTTTAAACCCTTTTGCCCTTGCTTTTTTGAAAATATCTTTGCAGATTTCAAACACTTCTTTACTATTTACGCTGCTTCTATCGAGTCCCATTGAGCCGGTAAGATCAACCCTGCCTACTGTTACGCTCGAGAGTAAATCGATTTCATCTGTGTTTAAAATTTCATCAATGTTTTTACAAGCAGTTGCTGTTTCAATATTAACCGCAAACTCAATGTCTTCACGGTTGTCAGGCGGAATAAAAGTTTTTATGGCATTAAGAAATTTTGAAGTTGCGTATGGTGTCTCCGCCATAGGAGCAATGATTCCAGCAACGCCAATGGTCAGACAATTGTAAATATCAGTGATTGCCTCCACGCCTCCTATTTTCATTATTAATGGTAATCCCACCCAGCTTGTAATATCTTTCAGACGTGATAGCTCGACCATACGCGAAGCTTCGGCTTCAAACTCAGCCTTAATCTCAAATACATCGTAATTTTCCTTTAATTCCATTAACAATGACACCATTTCTTTTTCTAAGACGTTCATGATTTTCACCTCCTACTTTATTGGTTTTAATGAGTTTTAACAAATCCACAATCGACTCCAATATCAAATCCGCATTTGATAGATGACATTCAGGTAAGGTGCTCTTAAGAGCAATAACAAACATTCCAGCAGCTTTACCAGCTTGAATACCCAGCGGCGCATTTTCTAAGACTATACAATCTTCTGGTTCTACGTTAAGTAGCTTGGCTGCCTTGATGTATGGTTCTGGGTCTGGCTTGGTATGGTCAATATCATCCGAGGTAATGAGAACAGTGAATTGACTGATAAAATTCTTAGGGACGCTTTCTAAAATCCTGTACTTGCTTGCACCGGTAACTAAACCTGTCTTTATCCTTCTGTCCCTTAGGCTACGGATAAGTTCGTGAACACCATCATAGACAGTGAAAGTATAATTTCTTCTAAAATATTCATCCTTCAATCTAATAATGGTTTGATAATTTGAGGCGTTTACCTTGTACTTGTTACCCAAAATCTCAATCGTTTTCTGAACACCTATTCCTTCTAACAAGTAATATTCCTGCTTGTCTATATCTACATTAGCTATTTTGTTAAGAGCAAAACGCCACGCTTCAAAAAGGGTATGAGGGGATTTGGAAATGACCCCATCAAAATCAAAAAGGAAAGGTTTATTTTGAAAATTCGTGACCTGTCTTCCCTCTCTATTCATCCAAAACTTTTATTAGCATGTTTTTCTTAAATTCATCACGGTCCAGGAAAGGATACAAATCTTCTAATGGTTTTGACATCATTGTGCCGTCTTCTTTTATTACTGAGGATAGTTTTGGATACATTTTTTCTTTTGGATTCAGCTTTACATCGCAGAGAATGGGTCCGGGATAAGACAAAACCTTACTAATCTGAGTTTCTAACTCTTTATGATTCCTGATGGTTAGAGTCTGTATTCCATAGGCCTTTGCAACTCTAACCATGTCGGGAAGGCCCAACCCACTCTTCTTGCTAGCACCTACAAAGTATCCATTGAAAAAGGCTTTTTGAGTATTTCTAATGGAAATGTATCCTTGATTATTCAAAATAAATATCTTTATGGGGAGTTTATGGTAGACTATTGTCTGCAATTCCTGAATGTTCATCTGGACGCTCCCATCCCCTGTTACGCAAATAACTTCTTTCTTATCGGTTGCAAAACAAGAG
>CAZKYA010000014.1:7237-20983 GCA_964556725.1 uncultured Pirellulales bacterium | reverse complement strand
ATATTGCACCCCAGCCGGATGGTGACAACATAGTAAACTTCCTTGACTTTGCAGAGCTTGCAGAGAATTGGAATAAGTAGAGAGATTGCCGCGGCCTGCGGCCTCTCAATGACAGCTTTTGTTATTTTTAATTTTTTCTATGTTCTCCGCCGTAAGAAAGCAAGAAAATCATAAGCGAGATTGAGAATAAAACCTTCCGGTAAAACATCGCTAACTATCCAGAGATAAGCAGCTTGCTATTTGCGGGAGCTTTTAGTATCCTTGCGTTATGGATACTGGGCGTTCGCAATGCCCGCCTTCGGCGGGTAAAGGCACTATCATTCATCGGCTATACGGCCTTTTAGCTGTCCGGGCCTACAGCATCATTATGCTCGGTGCGCTGTTTTGCACGCTGGCGGTAAAATTATTTCATTCCTGGCGGACGGAGTTGCTCAATGAATACATCAGCTGGGTGCTTGCCGATATCTCTGTGCTATCAGGAATAGAGGTCATCCTGGCATTAGTTTGTTTTCGGTGGCCTCGAAGATGGGTTATCCGGGGAGCCACGATTGTTGCAGCTTTTGTGTGCACATGGTCTGTTATGAACGCCGGCTGGCTGATAAGGACAGGAACACAAATAATGCCCACGGTGCTACTGCCGTTATTCCGCGACCCCTTAAACTCGTTGGGCATGGTCGGTGTTAATCTTATAAAAATGCCAAAGGCAGCCTTTGCCCTACTTGGGCCGAGCGCCATCGCTCTTTCCTTCTTCTTCTACGTATTGGCAAGGCCGAGGATGCCTAACTACAACCGCAAACACTTTATCAAAAGGATTATTATTTCTCTCATCATAATCATTAGCGCATCAGCGGCCCGCGGCATAGCGGTCAGACGCGGGTCACCACAAATAGCTTCGGCAGGGCTTCGCTACAACAGCCATATACGAGCTATAGAAAGTTTATTTTTATCTGATTACAGGCCACCACCGAATCCCAAGCGAAAGATACCCCACTTCGACCAGATAAAAATTGAACTGGACCCACAGCAGATAAACCCCGTTAGAAGTAACACCGATAAATTAGGAGACACTTATCCGCTGCAGACTTCTAACGGGGTAAATCACAATGTAGTCATAGTTATCCTTGAGGGCATTCAATATAGCTACACTTCGCTGGCAGACAAACAAAACAATCTAACGCCCTTTCTTTCGACTTTGGCTGAGCAGGGAGTTGAATTTGTAAACGCTCGCTCAACGGTAACCCATACCACTAAGGCGTTGTTTGCGCTTTTGACCGGGCGATTTCCCTCAGCATCCCAGGATATCGCCGAGGCGGTCCCTGCTGTGAAGCCTTATGCGAGCATTGCTACGATTGTTAAGGGGCAGTTGAATTTCCGAACGGCATTTTTTCAATCGGCCAAGGGTAACTTTGAATCTCGGCCCGGGCTGGTCTATAACCTCGGCTTCGACAAATTCTGGGCCCGAGATGACTTGGATGACCCTAACAGATTCCTGGGCTATCTGGCCTGCGATGAATTTTCAATGTTAGCGCCTATTACTGAATGGATAAAAGCTGATGACAAGCCGTTTTTACTGACGATTCTTTGCTCGGTTTCCCACGACCCTTACGAGGTTCCGCAGTGGTTTGCCGAGCCAGCCAAGGAACCGGTGGAACGTTACAGGCAGGTGGTTTCTTACACTGATAAATTCTTGGCTGCGCTTGATTTAGAGCTTGCCAAACTGAATCTCATAGACAAAACCATTGTTTGCGTTATCGGGGACCATGGCGAAGCATTTGGTGAGCACAGCCTGCAGGGACACGAATGGATAGCTTTTGATGAGGTTCTGCGCATACCCTGGGTTATACGGGCACCATCTTTGGTCGAGTCGAAAATGAAGATTGCAGAACCAGTTTGCTCCATTGATTTGACGCCAACCTTGCTGACCCTTTTAGGCTTCGACACCACCAGTGCCGGATTTGACGGCGTTAACGCGCTCGGGCATATACCGGACAACCGCAAGGTGCATTTCTCAGGGTGGATGCAGCAAGGTCCTGCGGGCTTTGTAAAGGGGAGTTGGAAATTCATATATAATCCGGCAGACAAAATAGTTACCACCTACGATTTGAGCACCGACCCGCTCGAACAGAACAGAATAGAACTGGACAAGCAGCAATCTGAGAAAATTATTGACGAGATGGTAGTGTGGCGGAAAAACAGCATTTTTCGGCTCGACCAACAGCGAACCGGCAAAAAAATACTTTTCGACCGCTGGCTCTGCCGCTGGACCGATAGGGTTTGCTCTACCAAATATGACAAGAAATAACACAAGAGGACAAGAGCGACAATTTGACGCTTTATGCTCGCTGCTTGTAGTTCGTTAATCGAGAATCGAATCACGAGTTACAATTCATTCGTCTATCGACCTGCTATTTGCTTTTTAATTTGTTCACTTTGTTCACGGCAATGTTGCTTTTTATAAACACAGAGTAACTTCCTCTGCTATTGAACACATTAAGTCAGCAGGTATGTAAATATGGGCGAAATGGGAATAATCGGTGTTGATAAAAAACAACGCCCTGTTAAAATACGACCTTTTTCTTTTTTAGGGAGAAAAAGAGCACACAAAGGCATAACTATTTTTGCAGCAAGTCATTAAATGAAAGTGTGGGGTTTATCTCCCGATTATCTTTTGCTGTTGGCATATTCTTTGCAAGGTTACTATTTTTTGCTCTTTAAAAAACGATATTGGGCGGAACATCCTAAAAACCTAATGAAAAGAGGAGGAGAAGATGGGTCCGCCCGATTTCGGAAAGAACCAAAATCGGCATAGCCGGTATTGAAAATCTGGCAGAGCTGATTTTGTTACAAATATGTTGTTGGGCCGTGTCGGAGGAGGCACGGCCTTGTTTTTTTGTTCAAAATTTCCCTGCTAATACACAACACCACTACAAAGAACCTTTTTGATTCTCCGGGGTTAATTTTTCTACTCAATGCCAATTTCAGGGCGTATAATTAAAACCATTATGGAACGTGCAGTTTATAGAATTATCGATGCTAATTTTAATCGCGCACGGGAGGCAATTCGGATAATAGAGGAATTCTGCAGATTCGCTTTGAACAGCGGCCCATTAGCCGAACGTGCTAAACAGCTTCGACACGAGCTTTCTTCGGCTATTAACAAACTTGATGCCGGGCGGCTTATCTCGAGCAGAGATACACTTGGTGATGTTGGTATCGGCAAAACGGACGAAAAGCAGCTTACACGTGACAATCTGAGCGATTGCTTTACCGCATCATGTAAACGCCTTACTGAAGCATTGCGAACATTAGCAGAGATGACGCAAACGCTAAACCGACCGGTAGCCGAGACGATAGAAAAGCTGCGATATGCTGCCTATACACTTGAAAAGGACATCGTTCTTTTTGGCGAGCCGGCCGAGAAATTCAACCTAGTTGGGCTGTATGTAATAATCAGCAGCAATCTGCCAGCGGATGTTATTTCCTTAGCCCACAAATGCGCTGCCAGTGGTGCTGATTGCATTCAACTGAGGGCAAAGGATATTAATGACGATACATTTTTTGCTCTTGCTACCGAATTTGTAAAAGTTTGCAAAGCCGCGAACGTCCTTAGCATAATCAATGACCGTGTTGATATCGCAGTTGCAGCCGGCGCTGATGGTGTTCATCTTGGCCAAAATGATTTGCCCATAGAATGTGCCCGCAAGCAGCAGTTAGCTCCGCTGATTATTGGTAAAAGTACACATTCGCTCGACCAATTGCGTTGTGCCTGCGATGAGTATCCCACTTATGTGAGCTTAGGACCCGTATTTTCCAGCGGCACCAAGCCGACTGCTAAACCAGTCGGGTTAGATTACGTCAGACAGGCAGTAAAGGAACTTGCCGATACCGGAACCGGTAATGTTGCTATCGGCGGAATAACGCTGGAGAACGTTGAGGAAGTTTTGAATGCCGGTGCTGGTGCCATTGCGGTTTGCTCAGCAGTAACCAAAGTCAAAGACCCGATGACAGCATGCCGAGCACTAAAAAAGAAAATTGCCGCATTTAAGCAAAAATAATTTCAGAATCTATCCCTCGCGAAATCTACATGTTGTTTGTTTACTGAAGCTATTTCATAAGGGATACAAGTATAATTAATGACAATTTGCCTGCCTAACACTGAAGTCCTGCTGTGCAATTCTTTGACTTTATAGCCACTCGCCATTAAAGGAGGAAACCAGCATTTTTAACAAGAAAACGGTCTTTTTAGGGTGGGATTTGCTTGCATATAAAGAAAAACCCTATACGAATTATCCACTAACGACACAATCTTCTAATAAATTTCTGCAAATTTTAGAGAATCTGGGCAGACTGTCGGCTTACAAACCACCCAAAAAAGGTAAGTTTGAAGCCGTATTTTGTCGACAAATCCAAGTCTCTTACTATCAACGAGTTATAAAGCACAAGTTTTAATTTTGGATGGATGCGAGAAAAAATGAGGGAAAGTGCTACCATCTCTGTCCAATATTCCCAACGTCGCCAAAAAAATTTGGAATCTGAGTTATCAACAGGTTATCCACAAGGGCCAAAACGCTTGTAAAGACCAATTTTCCTATTATTTTAGTGGCTGAATAATATACAAAAAAAACACTAAAGGGTTGTAAGTATTTGTAAACACAGATTATAAATAAAATAGCGATGGAGCAAAAAATTTGATATTTTAGTCATCGAATGGTACTAAGGCAGCAGACAGTATGCAGAGAAATTTAATCTTGAATCTGTTGTCAGGAAAGGTCCAAGCTATGAGAAGTCCTTTGATTACTATCGGCGAATCAATTCACGCTTCAATCCCGGATACCGGCAAGATAATGAAACAGTTGGTGGAACTTGGGCCCGACGCTTATTCAACGCCAAGTGAGCCATTGAATTATATCAGGAAGCTAATCGAATCGCAGTCAACCGAGGGCGCCGATTACATAGCGGTTAATCTCGATGCCTTCGGCGAGGATGAGCCGCAGATGGCTGTTGATATGATGGTCGAGTATGTCAGGTTAGTCCGCAAGTGGAGCAATGGTGTGCCGATTTGCATCGACAGCAGTAACGATGCTGTTTTGATTGCCAGCTTGAAAGAATGGTACAATTCTAAAGAGAAAGTCAAACCACCGCTTATAAATTCAGTCAAGATATATACTATGGATAAAATACTGCCATTAAAAAAGAAATACGACTTTGCATTTATTGGACTTTTAATCGGCGAAGAGGCACCGACCGGCCCGGGTGGTTCACACTCGGTAGAAGAACTGTACTCTCTGGCAAAGAAGATTTTTGATGTGGCGGTGGGGCAGTACGGCTTTAAGAACAACGAGATATTTTTCGATTCGACGGTATTTCCATTAGCAATAGATATGCCGATGGAGCCAAATGTTCCTGGTTATACCTATCGCACATTCGAGACAATCAAGAAAATTAAAAGCGATAGAAAGATGAAGGGTGTGCACTGCTCGCTTGGAGTAAGCAACTGCGCACGTGATTTGCCGGGTCGGAGAATCGGCATCTGCAGGGCATACGTGGCAGTAGCCATAGAATATGGCCTCGATGCTGCCATTGTTAATGTTGCGCACCACTATGGCCAGGTTGAGCCAGCCCCGGAACTGATGGAGCTGGTTGATGCCTACGCAAAGATGGACGGCTCGGCTGAAAGAACGAATAAAGCAATGGAGCTAATGGGCAAATTCTGCCGGGAAAACAGACTTCGGCGAGCTCAGCCGAGCCGAAAAGAAACAAAGATATAAGACTGAACATTTTACTTTGTGTTGAAAATATCATCTTGAAAATTTCTTAACCACCCATTATTTTAGTCACTCTTAAGAAGGCCTGTTTTCAGTGTGGAATCAAGCTACAATTGTTGATAACTATACAATGTGACATTTTAACTCAGGAGAAAACGAATGACGGACAAAAAAAAAGCTGACCTGGCCGGCCCAGGCATCGGTGACTATTCCGAATTAGAAAAAATCCTGCCGAAAGATTACTGCTCACTGCTAACCCCAAAGGAGACGCAGCTTGCCACCTATGCTGTAAAAGACTATATCGAGGAAAATCTCTGCAAAGAGCTTAACCTGATTCGTGTCACGGTTCCTTTGATTGTAGATGTTGAGAGCGGCGTCAATGACTATCTCGACCGTGACGGCTCACGCACTCCAATCGGCTTCCATATTTCAAACGACTACAACAAGAACCCCATCGATGCCGAAGTTGTGCAGGCCGCCACCAAATGGAAACGTATGGCCTTAAAACAATTTGGAATGAAAATTGGCGAGGGTCTGCTCACCGATATGCGAGCTGTCCGCAAGGATTACTTCCTCGACCACGACCATAGTGCCTATGTAGACCAGTGGGACTGGGAACTGGCCATAACCAAAGAACAGAGAAACCTGAAATTCCTGCGCGAAGTTGTAGAGAAAATCTGGAAGGTTCTCAAAGGGGCTGAGACCCACGTCCAGAAACTATTTCCGAAGCTAAAGACCGACAAATATCCCAACCTGCCGGATGAGCTAACCTTTATCCACGCTGAAGATATACTTGACAGATACTCTGATATGCCCCGCAAGCAGCGCGAAACCGCTATCGTGCAGGAATACCCCGCTATCTTCATAATCGGTATCGGCTGGGTTCTCGAGGACGGCTACCCACACGAAATGAGAGCCGCAGACTACGATGACTGGATAACAGAAACCACGTCTGAGGATGGAAGGCCAATGCACGGCTTAAATGGCGATATCCTCGTCTGGAACCCTGTCACCAAACGCCGACACGAGCTGACTTCTATGGGCATCCGCGTTAATCCTGAGACCCTGAAAAAGCAACTGGAAATTTCAGGCCAGCTTGACTTTCTAAAACTGCCGTACCACAAGGCCATCATCAACAATGGGATTCCTCTGAGCATTGGCGGCGGCATCGGCCAATCCCGGACATTTATGCTTCTTTTGAAAAAAGCCCATATCGGTGAAGTCAGCGCTACTGTTTGGCCCAAAATACTAAAGAATATGTGCAAAAAGAAAAATATCCACGTTATAGAATAACAAGGTTTTTTATTCTTGACGGCCTGACCAGGCCTTTGTAAAAAGAAGCATCGGTTTGGTGAGCTAAAGAAAAGAATATAGCTCTGCTATGCGTATCGCTTCGCAGAGCATAGAAGGGAGTCATAGATTATGGCAAAAACACAGAAAACTCCAGAAACCCCAGAAAATTCCGGTGGCGGTGACCAGCCGCAACAACCCAGTGAAATCAGCAAAGATGCCCGCACCTGGGCGATGTTATGCCATTTATTGGCTATTTTTACCGGCTTTATAGCACCTTTGGTTATCTGGCTGGTAAAGAAAGATGAGGACCCATTTGTAAACAGCCATGGCAAAGAGTCGCTGAATTTCCAGATTACAGTAGCAATAGCTATGATTATTTCGTGGTTACTCTGTTTTGCCTGCGTTGGGTTTGTTCTTTTTCCAGCGGTAGCAATAGTGGACATAGTCTTTTGTATCCTCGCCACTATAAAGGCAAACGGCGGCCAAGCTTATCGTTATCCGGTGAGCATCCGGTTCATTAAGTAAAATTTAGCAATCATACCAAACATCCGGATAAAACCCGGGGCTAGATAAACTGCTTCGCCTACCTAAGGTGGACTTGAGATGACAAGGGCGCTCGCTCTTCACTCTTGCAAAATTGCTGTGTGCCGGATATTATAGCTTAAATGGCAGCAAAATCGCGCAAGAGTAAGAGTCAACAGCCACCCAAAACAGTTAATAAAAAGGCCTACCGGAATTTTGAGCTTATCGAGAAGTTCGAGGCGGGCCTGGAGCTGTTAGGCACAGAGGTAAAATCGCTGCGGGCTGGCCAAGCCGACCTTGACGGCTCATACGCAAGGATAGAAAACAATCAGTGCTGGCTGGTTGGAGCAAAAATTGCCCAGTACCAGCAGAGTGGAAGCGTCGGTCACGAGCTAACCCGAAAAAGGAAGCTGCTGCTGCATAAGCGCGAACTCCACAAGATAAAAATTAAGCTTGAGCAAAGGGGCTTTACCCTTGTGCCCCTGCAGATTTATTTTAATGACAGAGGATTTGCAAAAATAGAACTGGCTCTTGCCACAGGTAAAAGGAAATATGATAAACGAAGGACAATCGCCGAACGCCAGCAGAAGAAAGATGTTGACAGAGATATGAAAAAATACAAAAAGAAATAAAAAATACAAGATTTAACAGGACATTACCATGGCTGAAGAAGAGAAAAAAGAAGAAAAAAAGATTATAATTGACGAAGACTGGAAAAAGGAGGCGCAAAAAGAGAAAGAGATATTAGCTGCGCAGGAGAAAACTGAGAAAAAAGCTAAAGAACAAGACAAACACGCTGGGCCATTACCAAGGGGCAATTTTGCTGCGCTGATAAGTATGCTTACGACGCAGGCATTATTCGCTTTAGGTCTGCTGCAGATAAAGGGGCAAGAGGAAAAAGAGCCGGATTTGGCGCTGGCAAAATACAATGTCGATATGCTCGAGACCCTCCAGGAAAAAACCAAAGGCAACCTAACCAAAGATGAAAAGAAGGTTCTTGAAAATACGCTTAACGAAGTCCGTATGGCTTACGTCAAAGTGGCTGAACAAATAACACCCCAGAGTCAATAAATATAATTATCGGTGCGGCGCAACCAAATACAAAATATAAGATTAATGGGTAAACGGCATTGGCAAATATTTTAGAGCAAATAATAATCGATAAGAAAGCTGAGGTTAAACAGCGTAAATCGAAGGCGAGCATTGAGCAGCTCGAAGAGCAGATTAGTACGATGCTGAAGTGTCGTAACTTCTATAAGGCGGTTACCAAGCCAAACAGCAGGGGCATCAACGTCATCGCAGAGGTCAAAAAGGCCTCACCTTCAGCGGGGATTATCCGCGAGGATTTCGACCTGGTGGCGATTGCGAAAATTTATGAAAAATGTGGTGCTGATGCAATAAGCGTCTTGACTGATGAAAAATATTTTCAGGGCCGGCTCGAATACATAAAGCAGATAAAAGAAGTGGTGGATTTACCTATTCTGCGAAAGGATTTCATCATCGACATCTGGCAGGTTTATGAATCCCGCGCCGCCGGTGCCGATGCGATACTGTTAATAGCCGAGGCACTAAAGCCCGGCGAACTGATGGACCTGATGATAGCCGCAGCTGAATTGTCACTTACTATCCTTCTGGAAGTCCATCAGGCCGATACGCTACTTAATGTCCGCAGTATGATTGGTTTTCCCAAAAAGGGATACAGCGTCATCGGAATCAATAATCGTAACCTCAAAACAATGAAGGTGGATTTGAACACAACCAGCCGTTTAGCGGAGCTTATCGATAACAAAAACGAACTTGTAGCTGAAAGCGGAATAAAAACTAAAGCTGACATCGAAAAGCTAAAGGATATCGGTGTAAGAGCAGTTCTGGTTGGCCAGGTACTGTGCGAAAGTGATAACATAGAGAAAAAATTCAAGGAATTATTCGGCTGATAAAACTTTTGTTAATCTTGATTGCAGATGCCCAACCCGCCCCCCTTTTTGCTTTCGCAAGAAAGCAGGGGGGTGGGCTAAATAAGGCGAGGTAAAAGGTATGAATTTATTGTTTTATATACTATTGGGATTGGTAGCCGGTACGTTTAGTGGATTAATCGGTATAGGTGGAGCGATAATTATTATTCCCTGTCTGGTCCTTCTATTCGGACTATCACAACACACCGCTCAAGGGACAACACTGGCTCTGATGGTGCCGCCTATCGGTTTGCTTGCCGCCTGGACATATTATAAGCATGGCTTCGTGGATTTGAAAATAGCAGGGCTTATATGTCTGGGATTTTTCGCAGGTGGATTGATAGGTGCTAAATTCGCAGCCGAAATACCAGATGAAATTTTGCGAAAGATTTTTGGGGTGGTATTACTCCTTGCATCACTAAAAATGATTTTTTTCAAATGAAAAGATTCAATTTAAGCTGATGGCAATTGCTATAGAAGTATTAGCGTTGCGAAGCTATGATTTGTTTATTCTTTCTTCTTGTGATTTTTGGATTTTTGCCCAGGGGTCACGCAGGGTCGCCGTTCGATTGAAAATGAGATTTCCTTTGGAACTGTCAATATCTACGCAGAAATAGCCAAGCCGTTCAAACTGCAAACGAGATAACGGCGTTGCGTTTGCTAAAGACGGCTCAACAAAACATTCCGTCAAGACCTCAAGAGAGTTCGAATTTAAGTGGGTGGTGAAATCCTGGCCTTCTTCGACTTCGTCAGGATTTTCTTTGGTGAATAAATGGTCATATAGACGCACTTCGGCTTTCAGGGCATGTTGAGCAGAGACCCAGTGCAGCGTTGACTTGACCTTACGGCCATCGGGGGCATCACCACCTCTCGTGGCAGGGTCATAAGTGCAGTGCAGCTCGACAATTTCACCGTTTGCATCCTTAACCACATTCGTGCAGCGAATAAAGTATGCGTATCGCAGGCGAATCTCCCGGCCCGGGGCTAAACGGTAGAACTTCTTCGGCGGCTCTTCCATAAAATCATCTTGTTCGATGTAAAGCTCCCGCGAGAATGGCACCTTCCGCATGCCAGCACCAGAATCCTCAGGATTATTTATAGCTTCTAATTGCTCAACCTTACCTTCAGGATAATTGTCGATAATTACCTTTAGCGGCCTGATGACGGCCATAACGCGGGTAGATGTCTTGTTCAAATCTTCGCGGAGGCAGTGCTCCAATAGCGCTATATCAACGGTGCTGTTGAACTTATTGACACCTATGACCCTGCAGAAGTTTCGGATAGCAGACGATGAGTAGCCGCGTCTTCGCAGACCGCAGATAGTCGGCATTCTCGGGTCGTCCCAGCTGTTGACAAGACCCTGCTGCACTAATTGAGATAGCTTGCGCTTGCTCATTACGGTGTAAGATAGATTAAGACGAGCAAATTCTATTTGCTGAGAATGAAAAACGCCCAACTGCTCGAGGAACCAGTCATACAAAGGACGGTGATTTTCAAATTCGAGCGTGCAAATTGAATGTGTTATTTTTTCGATAGAATCCTCCAGACCGTGAGCCCAGTCGTATGTCGGATAAATGCACCATTTGTCACCAGTACGAGGGTGATTGGCGTGAAGGATGCGATACATAACCGGGTCTCGCATATTCAGATTGGGATGTGACATATCGATTTTTGCCCGCAGTGTACGTGAACCATCGGGGAATTCGCCGGCCCGCATTCGCTCGAACAAATCAAGGTTTTCTTTGATGCTCCTGCTGCGATAGGGACTATCCTTTCCCGTCTCTGTCAAGGTGCCGCGATATTCTCTTATTTCATCGGCGCTCAAGTCGCAGATATACGCACAACCTGCTTTTATAAGCTGCACCGCATACTCGTACATTTGCTCGAAGTAGTCGGAGGCATAATATAATCGGTCTTGCCAATCAAAGCCAAGCCAGCGGACATCTTCAATGATGGCATCGATATATTCCTGCTCCTCTTTGACGGGGTTAGTGTCATCGAATCGCAGATTACACAGGCCGCTGAAGTCTTCGGCTACGCCGAAATTAAGACAGATGCTTTTGGCATGGCCAATATGCAGATAGCCGTTCGGCTCAGGCGGAAACCGAGTGTGAACTCGCCCGCTCCATTTACTGGTCTTTATATCCTCAGCAACAATCTGCCGAACAAAGTCGAGTCTGGCATTCTCATTACTGCCATTTTGTTCAGCGTTTGACGCTTTCACTTACTTCGGTCCCGATATTAGTTCAAAGGTTATAAATTTGTCCATATCATCAGCAAAGCATTTTAGCACATTATATCTATTCAGGCCAACCAAACAAATTTAATACTTACCCTCTGAATCCTTGACAAAAAAAGCAGTGTAGCTTAATCTTATTATTCTTGTATATTTTTATAACCAATGAGGAATCGTAAATTGTGTCCGAGAAGGTGGTAACACGTTTTGCGCCGTCGCCGACGGGGTATCTGCACGTTGGTGGTACTCGAACAGCCCTTTTTAACTGGCTATATGCAAGGCGGATGGGCGGAATATTTATACTCCGCATTGAGGATACCGACCAAAAGCGAAACACCCCAGCCGCTATCCGGCAAGTTATGGAGGATTTGCGCTGGCTGGGTATCGATTGGGATGAAGGACCTGAAATCGGCGGGCCTAATGGGCCATATCTACAGTCCCAGCGAAAGGACCTCTACGATAAATATATAAAACAGCTTATCAAAGAGCAAAAGGCGTATTATTGTTTTGATACCCTTGAAGAACTCGATGCAATGCGTGAAAATGCAGAGGCCCAGAAGAAAAATTTCATTTATCCTCGCCCCAAAAAGTTTCCCAATGAAAGCGATGTTAAGAAAGCAAAAGCCGAAAACAAGCCTGTAACAGTCCGTTTTGCTGTCCCGCAGGATAAACCGATTGTGGTTGCCGACGAAATTCGTGGGGAGGTTATGTTCGCACCGGCGGATATTAGCGACTTTATCATACAAAAAAGCGATGGCTTTCCAACATATAACTTTGCCTGTGTGATTGATGACTATTTGATGAAGGTAACGCACATTATCCGTGGCCAGGAACACCTGATGAATACGCCTAGCCAGCAGGTGTTATGGCAAGCCCTGGGATTTGGAGAGCTTCCTAAATACGCTCATATGTCTGTTACCGTAAGTGATACAGGCGGTAAGCTTTCCAAGCGTGAGCGTCCCAAAGCACTTCGAAAAGTTATAAAGCAAAAAAAAGACATCGACCTGGAAAAACTGGCTGAAGCTGGAAATCTGAACATCGAAGAGCTTGAGTCTTTTATCAAAGGCAAAGCCACTGCCGATATGCCGAGCATCGATGCGATGGCAAAACATCTCGGCGTGCAACTGCCGGAGATTAACGTCGTTGATTTCTTCAAAAGCGGATATCTGCCGGAAACAATGGTTAATTTTCTTGCGCTATTAGGATGGAGTCCTGGGGATAAGCGTGAAATTATGTCTGTTGATGAACTGATTAGTTGTTTCGACCTTTCGCGTCTGACAAAGGCCAACAGCTTATTTGACCGCCAGAAACTTACTGCTTTCAATACCGAGCATATCAGGATGGCCAGTAAAGAAAAACTCTTTGACCATTTTAAGGATTACTTAAGAGAGATTAAATCTCCAGTCAGCAAAGCGGATGATAAACGGCTTCAGAGAATTATCGAGTTGTGTGCTGGTGCAAGAACCTTGGCCGATATTGAGCGTAAAAGCAGATTTCTTTTCCTAGATAACGACGAAATTGAATATGACGAGAAAGCTATCAACAACGTCCTGTTGAAGGGTGACGGCATTAATATTTTACAGACTATTCGGTCCAAAATAGAAACTCAGGCACAAATCACCGCTAAATATACCGAAGAAATGCTGCGCAGTTTAGCTGACGAAAAGAAGGTTGGTTTAGGCGAAGTTGCTCAGCCGTTACGCGTGGCCATTTGTGGGACGACAATCAGCACACCGATTTTTGATTCGGTTGAGATGTTAGGTAAAGAAAATACTCTTGCCAGGATTGATAATACAGTGATAGAAGTTCAAGGAAAAGCTGTAAATTAAAGGAGGTTTCTAATTGTCATTATTGGTAACGGGCTCGATAGCAATTGACACGGTCAAGACGCCTTATGGTGTTAGTGAGAACTGCATTGGCGGTTCGGCTGTGTATTTCAGTATGGCAGCAAGCTTCTTCTCGCCTGTCCGATTAGTCG
>CAZKYA010000014.1:5182-7137 GCA_964556725.1 uncultured Pirellulales bacterium | reverse complement strand
TCGGCTGTGTATTTCAGTATGGCAGCAAGCTTCTTCTCGCCTGTCCGATTAGTCGGCGCTGTCGGCCCGGATTGCCCGTTTGACCTGGCCGAAGTTTTTGTCGGCAGAAATATTGATTTAACAGGAATAGAAGTGAGAGAAAACAGCAAGACATTTCGGTGGGTCGGCTCATATAGCGAAAATATGGACAACCGGACAACGGATTATATCGAATTAAATGTTCTTGCAGAGGAGCCCCCTGCTGTGCCCGCTGAATTTAGTGATAGCAAATTTGTTTTTCTTGCGAACACAGCACCAAATCTGCAGCTAAAATTACTCAATCAAATCGATGGACCTACTTTTGTTGCTGCGGATACGATGGATTTCTGGATTGAGGGGCATCCGGAAGATTTGAAAACGTTGCTAAAAAAAATTAACTGTCTGATAATCAACGAAGATGAAGCAAGATTGCTGGCCAAGGAATATAATCTGATAAAGTCAGCAGAAAAAATTTTGGATATAGGTGCAGATGTGGTGATTATTAAAAAAGGCGAGTCAGGTTCGCTATTGTGTAATGCTGATGGTGACAAATTCGTTCTGCCGGCCTATCCGGCTACAGAAGTCAAAGACCCAACCGGTGCAGGCGACAGCTTTGCAGGAGGACTTATGGGTTATCTTGCGCAAAATAACAAAACTGACTTTGCCTCATTAAAAAAGGCAGTTGCCTATGGAACGGTAGTCGCTTCATTTACGATTGCCGACTTTTCGCTGAATGGATTAACCTCTATAGACAGAGCTGATATCGACGACAGATTTGAAACCTTACGAAAACTAATCAGCTTTTAACTGGCAGATAAAATGCGCGTGTTTATAGCGATAGATATTGACAAGGAAATCAGAAAGGGCTTAGCCGACTTGCAAACTGAGCTGCAGAGTAAAGTTGATATCAAAAAAAGCGATGTAAAGTGGGTAAACCTGAAGAACATTCATCTGACGTTAAATTTTTTAGGCGAAATTAAAGACGAACAGGTTGTTGATGTGTGCAATATAACCAAAGATGTTGCCAGCAGGCACAATAGCTTTGAACTGGACGTAGAATCGGTTGGCTATTTCGGCGGTAAAAGTGCCAGAGTTTTATGGGTTGGTATAGGCAAGGGACGCGATAATCTGTTAAAATTGCAAAAGGACCTTGAACAACAATTGGAATTGGCTGGTTGGCCTGCTGAAAAGAGGGAATTTTCCGGCCATCTGACTCTTTGCAGAATAAGAAGCCCAAAGGCAGGTATCAAGCTGGCACAAATCAGTGAGGGCTATAAAGATTTTAAGCTTGGGAGCATGCCGGCTGAGTCAGCCAAGGTTTACCAGAGTCAGTTGACACCGAGCGGCCCTGTTTATAACGTATTAGGTAATTACACATTTACCAGCAGGAGATAGCAGAAAGGTCAAAGATTCCCGCATGCGCAGGAATGACGATATTAACGCTAACAGGATTGGAGAAAAGCAAAAATGGCAAAGACAAAAAAAGCTGAAACACCCGTGAAAGCAACCAGCAAAGAAGAGGCCCTGCAGCGTGTGATTGCACAGATTGAAAAGCAATACGGCCAGGGTGCTATTATGCAAATGGATGAGCATAAATACGCCAAAATTAAGGGCATACCAACCGGCTCATTGTCGCTTGATATCGCTCTGGGTGGGACAGGCATTCCACAAGGCAGAGTAACGGAACTGTTCGGGCCGGAGTCGTCCGGCAAAACCACTCTCGCACTTCATATCATTGCAAACGCTCAGCGTGCAGGCGGGGTGGCAGCATTTATAGATGCTGAACATGCTATGGACCCGACCTGGGCAAAAAGATTAGGCGTTGATGTCAGCGGCCTATTGATAAGTCAGCCAGACAATGGTGAACAGGCACTTGAAATAACTGATATGTTAATCAGGTCTAATTCTGTGGATGTAATAGTGATTGATTCGGTCGC
>CAZKYA010000014.1:0-5082 GCA_964556725.1 uncultured Pirellulales bacterium | reverse complement strand
CTGATATGTTAATCAGGTCTAATTCTGTGGATGTAATAGTGATTGATTCGGTCGCGGCACTTACACCAAGAGCAGAAATCGAAGGTAATATGGGTGACAGCCAGGTAGCTGCTCAAGCAAGATTGATGAGCCAGGCGATGAGAAAACTGACCGCTGTAATCGGTAAAAGCAAGACAGCACTTGTGTTCATAAATCAAATCCGTATGAAAATCGGGGTAATGTTCGGCAACCCGGAAACGACTCCAGGCGGCAAGGCATTGAAATTCTATAGCTCGGTGCGCATCGATTTAAGGCGGCTGACAACCTTAAAAGATAATACCGGTGCCGTCGGCAGCAGGATAAGGGCCAGAGTTGTAAAAAACAAAATTGCACCGCCTTTCCGTGACGGTGAGTTTGACCTTATGTTTGACAACGGAATCAGCTACGAAGGTGATTTAATCGACCTCGGGCTTGGCTGCGGAGTGCTCGAAAAAAGTGGTGCCTGGCTTAACTACGGCAATATGCGACTCGGGCAGGGCAGAGAAAACGCCAAAAAATTCTTAACTGAAAACAAAGACTTGTGTAAAGAAATAAAAGATAAAATCCTTGCTGCCAAAGGCCCCAAACCAGCCGAAGGTTCGGCTCGTGGAGACCCTGAAACATAAATAGTGACCCGAAGTTTTAGTTCATTCGAACTACGAGATACGAATATCGAAGATTGAATGCCAAATGAAAGAGACGGATGGACTCCTGCCCGCGCAGGAATGACAATGCTAAAAACAATACGAGATACAAAATGTTAAGCGCAAAGCAAATTAGAAGTGGATTTATAGACTTTTTCAAGGATAAAGGACACGAATTTGTTCCCAGCTCACCTATAGTGCCTTTCGGTGACGAGACTCTGCTTTTTGCCAACGCCGGAATGAATCAATTCAAGGATATCTTCCTGGGATTAGTGTCCCCACAGTACCGTCGAGTAGTCAACAGCCAAAAATGCCTGCGGGTAAGCGGCAAACACAACGACCTTGAAGAAGTGGGCAAGGATACCTACCATCACACCTTCTTTGAAATGTTAGGCAATTGGTCGTTCGATGATTATTTCAAGCCAGAAGCAATTGAGTGGGCATGGGAGCTTCTTATAGACGTTTGGGGCATTGAGCCAAGCCGATTATGGGCAACGGTTTTCGCCGGCGATAAAGCTGACAATCTGCCCGAAGATACCGAGGCAGCAAAGCTATGGACTAAAGTTACGCCGATATCCGCTGACAGAGTTCTGGCTTTCGGCAAAAAAGATAATTTCTGGGAGATGGGTGATATCGGTCCGTGTGGGCCTTGCAGCGAAATACATATCGACCTTGGTCCTGATGTGTGCGATAAAAAGAAGGTCCCCGGTCATAAGTGCGGTATCAACGGCGGCTGTAGCCGATTCATAGAACTGTGGAATCTGGTCTTTATACAATATAACCGCACCGATAAAGGCGAGCTCCTTGAGTTGGGTGCTAAATACGTCGATACCGGTGCGGGGCTGGAACGAGTTGTTGCGGTGCTGCAAAATAAAAAAAGCAACTACGATTCCGACCTGTTTATGCCCATCATCAATCGCATTGCTGAAATTACCGGTCATAAATATACGACCAAGCTGAACAATAATACCGACAATGCCTTTCGGGTGATATCCGACCATATTCGTTCGCTTATCTTTGCGATAACCGATGGAGCAACACCTTCCAACGAAGGCAGGGGCTATGTGATTAGGCGGATACTTCGCCGAGCTTCGAGGTTCGGCAGAGAGTTAGGGATGCATGAGCCATTTATGTATAAACTTGTGCCGGTCGTGGTCAATTGTCTGGGTGATGCGTTTGGCGAGATAAAGGAAAGGGCAGATTACGTCTCAACAGTTATCGAATCTGAAGAGGCAAGCTTCGGCAGAACGCTCGACAGAGGTATTGAAATCTTTACCGCCGCAGCTAAACGTGCAGCAAAAACTTCTGAAAGAATCATCAACGGTGAAGATGCTTTCCAGCTTTATGACACGTATGGTTTTCCGCTTGATTTGACCGAGCTTATGGCCAAAGAGCGAGGCCTTAAAGTCGATACAGCTAAATTTGACGAGCTGATGGAAGAGCAAAGAGAACGTGCAAGGGCAGCTTTTGCTAAGGATTCCATATCAGTAATGGATAATGTTAGTATGGAAATCTTACCGAAAACAGACGACCTTAATAAATATAATGTGGACAGCTGCGACAGTAAAATAGTTGGCTTTGTAGATAACGAAGGTTTCAAAAACGATGGTCAAATCAAAGCTGAAGCCGCGGTTGGGATTGTTCTTGATAAAACCTGTTTTTATGCTGAAGCAGGTGGGCAGGTTGGTGACTGTGGCATTATAAAATCAAATCATGGAAAGTTTATTGTTGAAAATACGGCAAAGATAGCAAATTGTGTTATTCACATGGGCAAAGTTGCTGAAGGAGTATTTAGTGTGGACGATAAGGTTACGGCCATAGTCAGCAAAGATAGAGACGCCACAAAGAAAAACCATACCGCTACTCATCTATTACAGTGGGCGTTGCAGCAGGTGCTCGGTAAATCTGTGGCTCAGCAGGGTAGCTATGTTGGGCCGGATTACCTGAGATTTGACTTTACATATCCGAAAGCACCTACTGCTGAAGAACTGAAAGAGGTCGAGAATAAAGTCCGAGAAAAAATCGCAGAAGATAGTCCGGTTACCTGCACGGTTATGCCCAAAGACAAGGCGCAAAAACTTGGCGCAATGGCCCTATTTGGTGAAAAATACGAAAAAGATGTGCGAGTTGTAGGTATTGGCGTTGAGGGACAGGGACAAGTCGCTGAGGCCTTTAGCAAGGAATTTTGCGGAGGCACCCACGTTGACAGACTCGGCTCTATAAGCGGCTTTAAGATAATCAAAGAAGAGAGCATCTCAGCAGGCGTGCGCAGAATTACAGCGCTAACGGGCCAGGGCCTCGCGAAGTATCTCGAAGAGCGAAGTGACATTGTCGATGAGCTTTCAGTGATGCTAAAGGTACCAGCTGAAACCCTGGTTGACAGGGTCGGCCAGTTAATAGAAGACAATAAAAAACTCTCAAAGCAACTCAAATCAGCAGCCCGACAAGCTGGAAGTGACACTATGGCAGAGGCAAAAAAGCTCCTTGAGAAGTGCGAGAAAATCGGGGACTCTCACATAATCATCAGCCGGATTTCAACAACATCGGTTGAGCAGGCCAGAGAATCAATAGATATGCTCAAGAAGAAGGCAAAATCCGCCGCTATCGTTTTGGGCTTTGAGGATGACGGCAAAGCAACGCTTCTGGCAGGTGTAACTGATGATTTAATTAAAAAGGGCCTAAAGGCAGGTGACATAGTTAAAGCGATTGCACCAATAGTTGACGGTGGTGGCGGCGGACGACCACAGATGGCTCAGGCAGGCGGGAAAAAACCTGAAAAAATCGACGAGGCCCTAACCAAGGCCGCAGAAATAATAATGGAAAAACTAACAAACGCTTAGTTAAAATCAGTATTTATCTGGCAATAATTGTGGTTCACGTGCTGGGGTGGTTCTATCACCGATATCAGAAACAGCTTAACTGGGAAGTATAGATTATCAATAAAGACTCACTTTTGTTGTCGGATTTTTACTCGTCTTGGCGCAGGCCAAGCCGTAGCCAGATGCTTTTTGCGTGGGCGTCGAGGCCTTCCGCTTGCGCCAAACGAATAATATCCTCGGCACTTTCAGCCAACATTTTCTTATCATATTCGATAATGCTCGTTGACTTTATAAAGTCATTGGCACTTAAAGCACTAAAGAACCTTGCAGTCGTTCCTGTCGGAAGCGTATGGCTTGGCCCTGCCCAGTAGTCGCCTACCGCTACAGGTGAATAATCACCTATAAAGATTGCTCCTGCGTTGTTAATCTTCTCGGCTATTTTTCTGCTCTGTTCACCGCACTGAATCTCTAGATGCTCCGCAGCGAAAAGATTCGCTTCTCCAACTACATCTTCCGTGTTTTCAAATACAGCAATCGCACAGTATTTCTCGAGACACTCGATTGTTTCTGCGGCACGATCTAATTGCTTTACCTGTTTTTTGAGCTCTGCAAGAACTTTTTTAGCCAACTCTTGTGAATCCGTGAATACAACCGCACTTCCCGGGGCATGCTCTGCCTGACTAAGCATGTCAGCAGCAACCCAGGCCGGATTAGCTTTATCATTTGCAATTATCAATACCTCGCTTGGCCCCGCTATTGAATCAACTCCAACAATCCCAAAGACTTCGCGTTTAGCTGTTTGAACCCACTGGTTTCCAGGTCCTACAATCTTGTCAACGCGCAGAATTGCGTCTGTTCCAAATGCTAAAGCTGCTACAGCCTGTGCACCGCCAATGCGGTAAACCTCATCAATTTCCAGTTCACGGCAAACCGCCAAGATTACCGGGTGGATGCTGCCTTTATATCTGGGTGGTGAGACAACCACAATTCTCTCTACTTTGGCTACTTTTGCAGGCACTGCGGTCATTATTACAGTTGAGGGCAACGGCGAAGAAGCACCAGGTACACAGATGCCAACGCTTTCTATTGGTGTATATTTTATTCCAGAATGCTTGGAATTACCGATGTATATTTTTTCCTGGTATTTTGTGACATTTTCAATCGCCTGGCGAACTGAATTTAAAAGTCCTGCGTCGATTTCTTTGTGGGCTTTTTGCAGATCTGCATCACTTACTCGAAACTGCTCAGGCTTTAGCTTAACCTTATCAAACTTTTCCGTATATTCTACTACTGCCTCATCTCCGCGTTTCATAACATCTTTAACGATATCTCTTAACTGCTCATTTTCTTCGCTGTCTATCCTAAATCTTGCAGCGTGTACTACTGCAAAACGAAGTTTACTAAGTATGTTCTCGAAATCTGGTTGAGATGAGAATATTAGGATTTGGTCAAGTTTGGCACTCATTGTTTTTCTTTATTTTTTTCCTCTGTGTGCTCTGTAGCTAACCACAGTGGGATACCCCACGTGGTATCCTATTTTTATCTTGCGAAGTTGCCGTAGCTGTAAGCCGGCGTTGCCTTCTGCAGCAGCAGATAATTTT
>CAZKYA010000013.1:0-20991 GCA_964556725.1 uncultured Pirellulales bacterium | reverse complement strand
TAGAATTGCTTTACGAGACTGATGCCCATAGCCGCGTTGCCGTTTGAGCCCATATATGGCAGAATCTCAAAGCCGGCAATCTCAAGCTCTTCATGCTTTTGGCCGAAGGTGTGTCCGACGACCCAGCCGAGAGCTGCACCAAAGACAACATCGCTGGTCCAGTGGTCGCCCGAGTCCAGCATCCTATAGCTCACAAGGCCGGCCAGCACATAAGCAGGGATGCCGACCTTATGGCCGTAAAATTCATCCAGCATCGAAGCAACCGTAAACGAACTTGCGGCATGGCCACTCGGCCAGGACCAATCCTTGCCGTTCGGAGTCTCATTGTTCCTAATAGCTTTCAAACTAAACGTTGCCACCCCTGTGACCGACAGCGCTGCTATCATCGCCTCTGCGCGCTCTTTGTTTAGGTCATCCTGGTTCTTTTTGCTAATCGCATACCAAAGAACTGAAGCCCCAAACTGTGTCCACGGATGGCCCATTACGTCAAGACTTTCATCTGTAAACCCGTGGAATATATGGTTGTCATCGAAGTTTTCGGCAATCTTTTTATCGGCACCGCTACTGTGCATCGCAACGCTTGCGCCGCCGGCCAACAACAGAATAGACAGATTATCCGGTCTCAAAAAACTTTCCTTTGAATCATCGATAATCCTCCTGGGCCAATTGGCGGTGTTTGCCGTGGCGGCTTCAAGAACGTACCCGGATGTTTCAGACAAGTCCTCTAATCCATTTTTTGAATCTTTGATAATCTTGCCTGGAAGATTGGCAATACCGGCGCCGGCAGGTTTAGCAGAGTTGTCTGGCTGGCGTGAATCATTTGCCTGATTTGCATCGTTATGGACTTGGCCATCCCTAACGGGAGAAGTTTCTGCTGCGGGTAAGGGGAGTGCTGCTGATGCCTTGTTTTTATCAGGGTTTGCACAGCCGGCGGTCAAGAACAGAGCTGCACAAACAATTGTCAGCCAGTATTTATTCCGGCGATATGCTCTCATTTGAAGAAATCCCCCGATCGTTACTAAGTTCATACCTTAAGGCGAAAAACTCATAAGTGAATACTCACGTACAAATAATTTGCGTTACGATATATTACGGCTATTTTCGAGGAGAACTACAATGGATAATGGTGATTTTGTCAAAAAAAAGCTTTTTTTAGGGTGGATATATAGATATTATAATAGAGGGTGCAACTGTGTTATTCCCATTCGATTGTTGACTCAACATCTTTTATATATTTACCTTGCTGCTAACGCATCGAGTTTTTATTGTGCTTACCTAACAAGCCACGCCATATCAATTAAAATAAAAATGCCTTCTTCAACGCTTTCCTCTACATTTGTCAATTATTCCATCCACGTTCGATTTGCTGTAAAGACCTTCTGGCTGCGATGCGAACCCAGTCATTCGGGTCATCCTTTGATAATTTCTCAAGATTAGGAGCAACTGTGTTCCTCAAACGGCTTAATATTTGCTTCCTTTCTGGTTCCTGAATGGTATTATTCGGTGGTCTCTGGTCCATAACAAGAATCTTGCCTAATACCTCTGCGGCAGGGGCGCGAATATTTGCATTCGGGCTATCGAGCAAGAATTTCAACGGCTCGATGGCATCGCCTGCCATATTGGGCAACGACCAGCCAAGCCAGGAAGTGCCATCTGTGTAGCACCCTTCAATCATTTCTACTAAAACGGGTGTAGATATTGTATAACGCTGGGCACCCAGAAATCTTATAAGTGAACCGTAGGCCTGGCGTTTTTCTTTAGGGAATTGAGACCAGTTTCGATGCTCAGACCGCAGATGTCTAAGAAACAGGGGACATAACATATCGCGGTGGTCACGTGGAATATTACCTGTAAATGGATGAGAAGATAACGCTTCCAAAAGCAATACTTTCCTCGCATCATTAGAATCGTTTAATTCTGTGGATAAGAACCCCATCCATTCTTCCGCTGTTGTAACCCACGATAGTGCCTCGATAGCCCATAGAAGCTTCTGCTGCTCGTCAGATTTTTCTATGAATTCTTCCAAAGGTTCTCTTAGGACTTTAGGTTGTAAAACCTTTATTGAAGCAAGATGATTGGAAACCGCTCCCAAGGCAGAATATACGTCACCCTTGTTCTTCAGAGCTGTTAGAATAATGCCTTGATGAATCAATTTCCATAGACATGATGTAAGAGGTTGTATCTCTGGTCGAAATTGGAAATGAAGCTCACGTTTCTGGCCTGCCAACGAAATGCGAAGAATCGATTGACCTACATCTATGGCCATGCGCGTATCTTTATCCGGCTGCGAAAAGAAGTCTACAGCTTCCACAAGCGTCTCCAACGACGACAGCTCATACTTGTTCAGGTTGAACGAGGATTCTCCCCTGTCCTTATCCGAGCGTTCAAACGTAGTTACTACCGAACCATCATTTCGGATTAGCAACTCAACAGACTTAAAAGGTGAATCACCACCTCCCTTACAGCGAAAGAAAAGAAACTCCTCGCTTATCGGTGTACTTTTAGGATGTTCATCTGCAAAGACAAGTAATGCAGATAAACAGTATAAACATATAAAAACAAAATATAGTAAGTGCCAAACTTTAAATTTCATCTCTTAGATCTACTCCCATTCTATTGTTGCGGGGGGTTTGCTGGAGATGTCGTAGACGACGCGGTTGACGCCACGAACCTCATTTATGATTCTGCTGGAAACCACACCAAGCACCTCGTAAGGAATCTGCGAGAAATCAGCGGTCATAAAGTCCGGGGTCTCCACCGCCCTGATGGCAATAACATTTTCGTAACTTCGCTCATCGCCCATTACCCCGACCGTTGAAACGGGTATCAGCACCGCCAGGGCCTGCGATATTTTTCTATACAGCCCTGCTGATTTAATCTCATCGATGAGGATTTCATCGGCGGCACGGAGGATTTGCAGTTTTTCCTGTGTAATTTCTCCGATGATTCTCACAGCCAGCCCTGGGCCGGGGAAAGGATGCCGCCAGACGATATCCTCCGGCAGCCCCAGGTATTCGCCGACAAGGCGAACCTCGTCTTTAAACAAGTCCCGCAACGGCTCAATCAGCTCAAAACCCAGCTCTGCTGGCAGCCCGCCGACGTTGTGATGGATTTTTATGTTCGCTGCGAGATTGCCGTCTCTTGAACCAGACTCAATGACATCAGGATAAAGTGTCCCCTGAGCAAGGAACTTCGCATTTGCAATCTTCGAGGCCTCGGACTTGAAGGCCCTGATAAACTCTGAGCCAATTATCCTGCGTTTTTGCTGTGGTTCTGTAACTCCTGCCAGAGCAGAGAAAAACTGCTTTGACCAGTCCACAACTCGCAGGTCTATATGAAAATGGTCTCGAAAAGTTGACTGGACTTCCGCACGTTCGTTTCTTCGCAAAAGGCCATTATCAACGAAGATACATACAAGCTGCTCACCTATCGCTTTATGAACCAAAGAAGCAACGACCGAAGAGTCCACACCGCCGCTCAGGCCGCATATCACCGTAGCATCACCGACTTTTCTGCGAATTGCTTTGACACTTTCGCTGACGAAGTCGCTCATTTTCCAGTCGCCGCTGCAGCCACAAATATCATATAGAAAATTTTTCAAGATTAGCGAACCTTTGGGAGTATGCGCAACTTCCGGATGGAATTGAACGCCAAAAAACTTCTTCTTTTTATGTTTGACAGCAGCGTAAGGGCAGGTTGCCGTGGTAGCCAATCTGACAAAATCACCGCTTAATTTGCCGACCTGGTCGCCGTGACTGGCCCAGACGGTAGTCGAGTCAGGCATATTTGCGAATAAGTCAGTTTTATCCAGAATTGACAGATTTGTTCTGCCATACTCGCGTCTTTGGGCAGGTATAATCTCCGCGCCTAAAATCTGACAGCCGAGCTGCATCCCGTAGCAGATACCCAGAATCGGCACACCCAGCTCGAAAATTTTCTCATCGCACTTTGGCGCATTTTTGTCATAGACACTCGCAGGCCCGCCTGACAGTATCAATCCCTTGAGAGGCAATTGTGCCAGCTCTTGAGCGGTAATATCTGCCCTGACAATCTGCGAAAATACATTGTGCTCGCGGACACGCCTGGCTATCAACTGGCAGTATTGACTTCCAAAGTCCAGAATGGCTATCATTTCACGGGTCATAAAAACCGCTCAACAAAAGACTGCTATGAAAAAACCTTCGGTGCCATTTGTTGTTGAGAAACCGGAGTAAAAGGATTATCTGAAGAAAAGGACCTTCACAACTCCGGCTACAATCAAAATGCCAAGAATCCAGCCAATCCATTTCATAATTCGCGCAGGAGTTGCTGGCTTGGACATATTGCTTATCTCTTTTATCTCTTGTGGCACAGAGGTTATCAATCCTTTAGGGGCGGCATCCTGGTCAAATTCAAAGGAATTTATAACCTTATTAAAAACTTGCCAAAACTGCTCCGGATTCTCACCTTTCCAATAACCATCAAAATCAATTACCCGTTGAAGTCCAACGAATTTGGCGCTCGCGGATAAGAAATAAGTGTTGTCGTTTTTATTCTGGTAAGAAATCTTAGCTATTGCGAGTTTTTTCGTAGAATCATAATTGTAAAAAGCATCTATTTGGCTATATTGATCAAAATTTTTTCCAAGTGCAATTTTGGCCATATCTTCTGCGCTATATGTTACATACCCTTTACCTGTTTCTTTGAGATCTGCTATCATCTCAGAGGTAATTGTTTTCTGTAGTTTTTTACCTCGAATCTGTATACACGGAGCTTTAGGCGCCTTTACACCTGAAGGATTAAGCATTAAAAGAGTTTTGAATTCAAAGAGACGTTTTAAAGAATCCTTGACCTCGTCTGACCATTCGTTTTCAAAACTTATATTCCACCCCACGGGCACTTCAAGAGTGAAACCAAACTCATCATTATGAAACCTTTCTTGAGCCAAACAGACAGAAACGGCACACAAAGTAAAAACCATAAAGTATCGCATATCAATTATCTCCTCAAACAGCACACATAACTCTGCGTTCATTCGACGGCCGCCAAACGTGCGGCGGATTAATCTTCAAAAGGCAGGGTCGCTGAATAGTTCGGGGCTTCTTTGGTTATCTGTATATCGTGCGGATGTGACTCGGTAACCGACGCCGGGCCTACACAGACGAATCGGCCGTTCTGTCTTAGGTCTTCGATATTTCTTGCCCCACAATAGCCCATACCGGCTCGCAGTCCGCCAACCAGTTGATAGACAAAGTCGCTGAGCGTTCCACGGTATGGCACTCGCCCTTCTACGCCTTCGGGCACGAGCTTGCTTTGTTCGGCTGAACTTTTTTGTCCGTATCTTTCAGCTGAACCCTTGACCATTGCACCTAAAGAGCCCATACCTCTGTATTCTTTGAATTGCCTTCCCTTGTAGATAACCAATTGGCCCGGGCTTTCTTTCAGACCTGCGAATAAAGAGCCAATCATAACACTCGAAGCCCCGGCTGCAATTGCCTTTGTTATATCGCCTGACTGCCTGATTCCACCGTCGGCGATAATGGGGACATTATGCTTCTGCGCCACCTCGACACAGTTCATTATCGCAGATATTTGCGGCACTCCGACACCGGAAATTACCCTGGTAGTGCAAATTGCGCCCGGCCCGATGCCAATCTTTACGGCATCTGCGCCAGCCGCTATCAAATCCTCCGCCGCTTCAGCGGTGGCGATATTACCTGCGACGACGTCGATATCATACTTGGCTTTGATTTTCTTGACAGTATCGATAACGTTCTGGGAATGGCCGTGAGCAGTATCTACTACGACAACATCGACATCCGCCGCTATTAGTGCCTCGATTCGCTCATACTCGTGGACGCTCACTGCCGCACCGACGCGGAGCCGACCTCGCTTGTCCTTGGCTGCTCTGGGATATTGCTGAACACGGTCAATATCCCTCATAGTAATCAAACCTGCCAGCTCGCCTTTATTATTGACCAAAAGTAACTTCTCAACCTTGTGCTTCTGTAGAATCTCTTTTGCCTGTTCAAGTGTCGTGCTGGCTGGGCCTGTAACAAGATTATCCTTTACCATTACAGAGCTTACCTTGACATCATAGTCTTTGAGAAACTTCAAATCCCGCCGCGTCAAAATACCTACCAGCTTTTTGCCCTCGACGATAGGAATGCCGGAGACATTCTGTTCTTCCATCAGCTCTTGTGCCCTTCTGACGGGTTCAGCCGGCGATAATGTTACAGGGTCGAGAATCACGCCGTGCTCTGAGCGTTTGACCTTTGCCACCTCTCTTTTCTGGGCCTCAATTGTAAGGTTCTTGTGAATTACGCCGATGCCACCTTCCTGGGCCAGCGCTATCGCCAGTTGCGCCTCGGTAACGGTATCCATCGCAGCAGAGACAATCGGGATATTTATAGTGATATTTTTGCTCAGTTTTGTGCTGGTATCCGCCTGGCTCGGCACAAAATCGCTTTTTGCGGGGATTAACAGGACATCGTCGAAAGTGATACCTTCAGCGACAATCTTGCTGGTCCTGACCTTTGCGGGAATCTTCTTATCCATTTTTTCTCTCCAATCTGGCTACGGCTTGCGCCTCGGGCTACGGCGGGCTTCGCCCCGACGAGTGCGCCAAGACGAGTTTTACTCGCCACCCGTTTTTAGAAAAGGCCAGTATAATGTTGTCGCAGAGTGGCGTCAAATCTATTTTCGTAAGCTACGTTTGGTTTCAGTCCTGTGAACAGGTTTTTGTGTGGCTATATTGCTAAAACGAATATAATCTTAAAAAATGTATAAAATGAATTTTGTGCGCCCATTTTCAGTGTAAAAATAAGTCTATAATAATGAAAACTTAATCAGCGAAGTGATGCCCAAAACAACAGAGAATGAAAAGTCGGTGGACCAGAAGCCAGATTTAGCATTAGTCGAGGAAGCTTTAAGCGGCGATTCAAACAGCTTCACTGAGTTGTGCAGGCGCTATTATCCAGCTATGGTAGCAATTGCTCATTCAATACTTGATGATAGAGACTTAGCAGAAGATGCTGCGCAGCAGGCCTTTGCGAGCGCTGTTAGCAAACTGCCACAGTTGAGGAAAAAGAACCAATTTGCCAGCTGGCTTGCTGCCATTTGCAGAAATGCCGCAAGAGATATGACCCGGCAGAGAATAAAGCTCTACACCGATGAGGATTTTACTTCAATTACGGCTGGAACGCACAAGAACGACACGACTGAGGCTGTAAAAGAAGCGATAAGCAAGCTTTCGGCCTCGGCAAGAGAAGTGGTTTTCCTGCGGTATTACGATGGTATGTCTTACGAACAGATATCCGCAGTATTAGGCATCTCTGAACAGGCAATAAATGGGAAACTGCGAAGAGCGAAGAAAAAAATGGCTGATTATTTACGACGCAACGGTTTCGGCGAGGTGCGATTATGAACGAGCAGAAAGACGAGAAACGACTTGATGAACTAATCACGAGAACTATCAACACAACAAAACCCGAGTTCGATTCTGAGAAATGGAAGCAAAAATATCCGGAAGAAGTTGAGATGCTGAAATCACGTTCCGGGCAGGAGCCCTTAATTATTCAGACGAGTGTATGGCAAATTGCTTTGCAAAGCAAACTTATGAAGCTCGCTGCTGTAATAGTGGTAATTGTGGTAATAAGCCTATTTATAGCTCACCGAGGCGCACGTGAGCAGGAGTCCGCTCAGATAGTTGGTGTTTCAAAATCATCTGCTGAGATGCTGACAGTAGCGTCTCTTAGGGTGGCTTATCGTCGTGGCGGAATCGAAGCAGTTGAAAAACAATGTGAAGAGACTATCGAAAAGTTGGGGCCGCGGGTCACAAAAATATCTGTTCAGGAATTCCTCACAGAGTTTAACGGCATATAAATTAGAAAGGATAAAGTTATGAAATCGATTAACAGTAACAATTTAACAGTGGCTATTTGCATTGCTGTGGTAATATTAGTCTCAAATTCAACAGTTTTTGCGGAGGCGCCGGATAACGCTGCTCTGCTTTACTATCAGGCATTTTTGATATATGAAAAGCCGGATGCGACGATGGACAAAATGCTCTCAGACTTTCTGGACGATAAGATTGGGGCCAACGAACTAATCGAGCAATACATAGAAAAAAATCGCCGGGTAATTTACTTTGTAGTAACAGCCGCTGATATGCCGAGTTGTGATTGGGGTTATGACTACTCGCAAGGATTAGAGCTGATGATGCCGAACCTCGGACAGATTAGGCAAGTGACCCATCTGGTTCAAGCAGACGCAAAACTGCTTGCCGAACGGGGCGATTGTCAAACAGCATTAAGCCGCTGCTTAAGTATGCACAAAATGGCTCTGCACGCAGCGGATAGAACAATGATAAGCTATTTAGTAGCGATAGCATTAGGTAGGCGTGCAAATAGCTCTATCCAAAAAATTTTGGCGGATATACCGGAAGATTTGCAAACGCTGGATTGGCTCAAGAACCAACTGGCCGAAATTGACAATAGGTCTTCACCGTTAGAAATCGTCATCGATGCCGAGCGCGAGATTTTAGGAATATATATGACCAGAGATAAATTTAATGAAATGCTTTCTAATGAAGAATTAGCAGCAGAAGCGTCTCTTTTGAAAATTGCCAAGGAGCGTTTTCTCGCCGCCGATGAACAGTTTTTCATAAGGAACAGAGATTACTGGGAGAACCATTTTGTGGCGGTTAAAGCCGCTCTGGACCTGCCGTATGTGCAAGCCTTTACCGAACTTAAGAAAGTAGAGGAGAAAGTAAAAAAAGACGTAATTGAAGATCCAGATGCAACAGGAACCGCTATCCTGGCAAGTCCGTTTGCCAGAATTTACAGCCAAGGAATACAGGCGAAAACGAACTCTAATGCCGTCAGAGCAGCTATCGAGCTATACATTATAAAAGCGAAGACCAGCCGATTGCCTGACAGACTACCGGCAGTTTTACCCAAAGACCTATTCAGCGGAAAAGATTTTGAATATGAGAAAACGCAAGACAGCTTTATTCTTCGCTGCCAAGGCAAAGATTTAAGCAAAGACGAAATCTATGAGTATGAGTTCAAGATTAAAAAGTAACTTGTTTATATCGTCATTGAATAAAGGCCGGGTTTTTGCTCGGCCTTTATTATGCGCTGTTGCCATTGTGACTCTTAAGGATTTGGTAATCCAATCGGCTTATATGGATTTATTTTGACCCCGTTAGAAACCGACCTGCTGCCCCGCTTTGGGGAAACCGCAGGGACAGGAGAGAGAATTTCTAACGGGGTTGACACGTCGGAGGATTTAGATTATCCTGAATAGCCGTTGGGGGAAAAGTATGCTTAATTAAATCTTTTTCGGAAGGACAAAAGATTAAGGCCGATGAGTTTCCGAACTGTGGTGACTTGCGTCCGGATGCCAGGGAGCAGAAACCGGCTCCGTGGGGCTTTTGGCCTACCGTGGGATTTTCCTGTGTTATCGGCATAGTTTATTTTCTCACCCAGGTAATCGTGGTAGCTCTATTTTTTGCGGATGCCATGATTGGTGCTCCGGAATTTAACATTGATAAATTTTGCAGCGGCTTAGAGGCAAACGGCCTATTCTTATCAACAGCAACGTGTGCGGCTGCGCCATTTACAATCGCGCTGGTGGTAATATTTGCAAAAATTCGCCAGCCCCCGCGTCTCCCGACGCAAGGCGGGGCGGCGGGCAGGTCAATCACGATTAAGGAATACCTTTGTTTACGCTGGGTCGGGTGGAAAGAGCTTTTCAAATGGTCTTTAATCGTTCTTTTGCTTGCAGGAACTTTTGATACGCTGACCTTCCTGTTGGATAGGCCCATTGTCACAGAGTTTATGGTCGATACATATACTACCGCATACTTTGTGCCGTTTTTATGGTTTGCTTTAATTATTGTTGCGCCGCTGACCGAAGAGATATTTTTTCGCGGTTTTTTGTTCAAAGGCATTGAGCACTCAAGGATTGGAGCTGCAGGAGCAGTGGTCATAACTTCGCTTCTCTGGTCGGTTATGCATATTCAGTATGATATCTACGGCATCACTAATCTTTTTATAAGCGGCCTGCTTCTCGGCCTTGCGAGGGTAAAAAGCAATTCTATTTATCCGCCTGTTGTTATGCATATACTTCAGAATATAATAGCCACCGTTGAGACCATTATCTACTTGAGGATGACCTCAAGTGCTGTATAACCACGCACTTTATGCGGCCTGCAGAGGTGTTCTATATAAAAATCACATCTTATGAGAGACCGAAAAACAAGTTGCTTCTCTTAGAAAAACTGTATCTCCAGATACACGGATAAAAACACTTTTTGAAAGGCCGGGAGAAAAAGTCCCTAACGGGGTTGACGCCTGCTGGCTCTGTAGCTACAATCTCTCGGTTTTTTGAACCTGATTAACCGTTAAGGAAGTAATGGTTCTGTATGAATAGTGTAAAAAGATTATTAAAAGAAAAATTAACAGCGGAAAATTACAATCGGCTTATTGCTCTGGACAATCTGAAAATTCACGAGTTTGTAGCAGATAGTATCAAGCTGTGCAATCCTGGCACGGTTTTCATTATGACAGACTCAGACGAGGACATCGCATACGTCAGAGACATGGCGATACGCAGCGGTGAAGAGCACCCTTTAAAGACATCAGGGCACACATACCACTTCGACGGCATGCAGGACCAAGGCCGTGATAGAGAAGTCACGAAATACTTAGTGCCCAAAACCGATTCACTCAGTAATGCCCTCAATCAGATCGACCGTGAAGAAGGTTTAGATGAGGTGTTGTCACTGCTGAAGGATTCTATGAAGGGCCGGACGATGATTGTACGCTTCCTCTCGCTTGGGCCAACAGGTTCCATTTTCACCGTCCCCTGTTTACAGATAACCGATTCCTGGTATGTTGCCCATAGCGAGGACCTGCTGTATCGGCCAGCTTATGAGCACTTCAAACAGATTGGTGGTGGCAGCCATTTTTTGCAATTCCTGCATTCGGCTGGAAAAATGAACGAAAATAAGGTTAGCACAGAGGCGGACAAGAAGCGAATCTACATCGACTATATTGAGGATACGGTCTACAGTGTCAATACTCAATATGGCGGAAACACAATGGGCCTCAAAAAACTGGCTCTGAGGCTTACGATTCGCAAGGCAGACAGTGAGGGATGGCTCGCCGAGCATATGTTTTTGATGGGTGTTTATGGCCCTGGCGGGCGGAAGACCTATTTTGCCGGTGCGTTTCCAAGTGCGTGCGGCAAAACATCAACAGCAATGCTGCCAGGCGAAACCATCCTCGGTGACGACATCGCTTACTTTCGCAAGATCAACGGAGAGTTTAGAGCTGTTAATGCAGAAGCAGGCATTTTCGGGATTATTCAGAACGTTACTGCTAAAAACGACCCGGCTATCTGGGATGTGCTGAACAGGCCAGGGGAAGTGATTTTCTCGAACGTCATGGTCAACGACAGCAGGCCTTACTGGCTTGGCATGGGATGCGAAGTGCCCGATAAAGGTATTAACTTTTCAGGTGAATGGTTCAAGGGCAAACACGATGATAGCGGCAATGAGATTCCTCTGGCCCACAAGAACGCACGTTACACGGTCGCCATCAAGGCGCTGTCAAATTGCGACCCGGAGCTTGACAATCCTGAGGGTGTTAAGTTGAGTGGAATCATGTACGGCGGGCGGGACGCGAAGGCCTACGTCCCTGTCCAGCAAGGTTTCGACTGGAATCATGGCATTATAGCTTACGGTGCCTCCCTGGAAACCGTGACCACCTTTGCAATCGTAGGCAAGGAAGGATTGCCCGAAATAAATCTAATGAGTATTCAGGATTTCGTAGCCATTCCTCTGGGCAAATATATCCGGAACAATCTGGAGTTTGCCAAAGGCCTGAAAAAACCGCCGCTGGTTTTTGGCGTCAACTACTTCCTTCGAGACAAGGAAGGGAATTTCGTCAACGCCGTCCGTGATAAACACGTGTGGGTCAAATGGATGGAACTCCGCGTTCATAGAGAAGTGGACGCCGTCCCTGCTCCGACCGGACTGATTCCAAAATATGAGGACCTTGCGGCGCTCTTCCGTCAAGTGCTCGATAAGGAATACACCAAGGAAGATTATATTAAACAGTTCACAATCCGCTTGCCAGAGAACTTAGCCAAAATCGACCGTGTGGAGAAGTTCCATCGTGAGAATGTTGCAGAAGCACCGTCTATGGTCTTCAAGGTTCTCGGCCAGCAACGAGACCGCCTGCTGGCAGCCCAGAAAAAACACGGCGATTACATCTCGCCATTTGATTTGGCTGCTAAATAGATAACATTTTGATGTAAAATATATAATTTGCAGAGAAATTATGTTTTAATTTAACAAAAGAGTGAAAGATGATACAGAAAATCAACCAGCGATTATTATTACTATCTGTAGCTATATGTATTTTGTTAATTACACCAAAAGATGGGACACAAGCAATGACAAACGGTGACAAGATTGAACGTTGGGGGATTTTTGAGCTGTCGCTAAATGGGCCTTCCGGCGGAAATCCATTTGTCGATGTGAAGCTGAGCGCTGAGTTTAAGCACAACAGCCGTATCTTAAAGCCTGAAGGGTTCTACGATGGAAATGGTCTCTACCGCATACGTTTTATGCCGGATGAGCTGGGCGAGTGGACATATCTGACAAAGAGCAACCGTAAAGAGCTCGATGGGAAAACAGGCAAATTGACCTGTATGAGACCATCTGCGGACAATCACGGGCCTGTTCGCGTGCACAAGACCTGGCACTTTGCGTATGCCGACGGCACACCCTACTTTCAAGTCGGCACGACCTGCTATGCCTGGGTGCATCAGGGAAATGCACTGGAAGAACAGACGCTGGCCACCCTGAAAGGTGCGCCGTTCAATAAGATGCGAATGTGTGTCTTTCCCAAGGACTACGTATATAACAAAAACGAGCCGGAGTACTACCCGTTTGAGGGCAAACCGCTCAAAGACTGGGATTATAGCCGGTTCAACCCTGAATTCTTTAAGCATTTTGAAAAGCGTGTTGGAGACTTGCGTGATTTAGGAATTGAAGCGGACATTATTCTTTTTCATCCCTACGACCGCTGGGACTATTCCAGCATGGATCCAGAAACTGACGAGCGCTATTTGCGTTATATCGTGGCCCGGCTGGCAGCCTATCGCAATGTGTGGTGGTCCTTCGCCAACGAGTACGATTTGATGAAGTCAAAAACTATGGCGGATTGGGACCGCTTCTTTCAAATCGTCCAGAAGTATGACCCCTATCAGCATCTTCGCGGGATTCACAACTGCCGTGCGTTCTACGATCACACTAAACCCTGGGTTACTCACGCCAGCATCCAAAGCTCAGAGCTGGCAAAAGGCAGAGAATGGCGGCAGAATTACCAAAAGCCGATTGTATTTGACGAATGCAAATATGAAGGAAACATACCGAAGCGTTGGGGCAATATTACCGCCCAGGAGTTGGTGCACAGATTCTGGCTGGGAACCATTGGTGGCTGTTATGTTGGCCACGGTGAGACCTACGAGCACCCCGAGGATATTCTCTGGTGGTCAAAAGGAGGCGTCCTGCACGGACAGAGTCCTGCCAGGATAGCATTCCTCAAGGAAATTATGGAGCCGACCCCTTTTGCGGAGATGGTTCCGGATGAACTTTCTGATGGCAACTACATTCTTTCCAAGGCCGGAGAAATTTATTTCGTCTATTTCACCAACACAACAGCAGTAAGCTTAGAGCTTGCGGGGGCCAGTCCCTTCAAGGTTGAAGGTATCGATACGTGGGATATGACCATCACACCTATGGCCAGTGCTAAGCCTGGCACGTTTAGCTTTACGCCGCCCAAGGCCAAATACCTGCTCCGTCTATCTGCTTATGCCTCTGGCGAGAAAATGCAACCCGAGGCGAAGAATTAATTCCAGAACAAAATCATAGCAAGGTATGATATGAAATACGAAAGGAAACCTTAAATGAAAAAGAAAACCATTCGTACTGGTATTATCGGTGCATACGTTTCAGCTGAAAAAGAGGCAGTGGGGTTTCCATCAGAATGTTCCGAACCGAATATCTGAAGCTTGATGAGGTTTGAGACTCAATAATCGAAATTTGAGAATAGGAGTAAATATGGAATTTTTTGGATTACACTATGCGATTTGGCTCATATTGATACTATACTTTGTCGGAATGCTCCTGATTGGCTGGTGGAGCAAGCGGGGAATTGCCAGTCAGGAAGGGTATCTATTGGGCAAGCGTCAGTTCGGGGTGCCGATGATGATAATGCACGCCTTCGGTGCCGGCACGCATCCCGGCAACATAGCGGGCGTGATGAGCGAGACCGTTGTCAGCGGGGCATCCGGCATCTGGGTCTCATGGATGTGGCTGTTCGGAACGCCATTCTACTGGATTATCGCACCGGTAGTTCGGCGAATGAGGTGTCTAACGCTGGCCGACTTCTTCCAGGAACGTTTCAGCAAGGCGGCCAGTGTGATGTACATCATCGTCGCAACGGTAGGAATGGTCGTTTTCCTGGCGAGTGTCCTGCTTGCGACAACCCGCACCGTGCAAGGCATGATGGGCAAGAACGCTGATGTATGGTTCTTTAGTATTTTATTTGTTACTACAGTGGTATTTATTATCTACAGTTACTGGGGTGGGATTATCGCAGTCATACGAACCGATTTCATTCAGGGGCTGATGATAATCGCTCTGTCGTTCCTTGCTATTCCTGCGGCACTCAGCCTCAAGGAGGTTGGCGGCCTGGCCGGGATGCGCACAACATTAGAGGCACACGGCGCCAATTACCTGAGCTTGTTCGACCCGAAGGGATTTAGCTTGTTGAATGTGCTTTTATTGTGTGTTAACGCACCGCTGACAATGCTGGCCTTTCCGCATTTAATGAGCGTCTGTGGAGCAGGCCGGACCGAATGGGAGGGACGGGTTGGATTCACCTATGGCAATATCCTAAAGCGTGTCTGCACTATGGGCTGGTGCCTGCTTGGATTGTGCTGGCTGGTGTATCTGCTCAATACAGGTTCGTCAGTCCATAGAGACGCTGCATTCGGGGATTCAATTCGTGGGCTGCTCTCACCTCCGCTGCAGGGCGTGATGCTTGCGTGTATGATGGCTGCGGCGATGGCTTCCGGCGGCGCCGTCCAGGTCACAGTGGCGGGACTCTTTTCAAAAAATATCTATCACGTTTTCCTTAATCCCGCGGCCGACCAGAAGCAATTGGTGCGGTTAAGCCGGATTATTGGTGTTTTCATCACCCTTTTGTCACTCGGTGTTGCGATTCTGATGCGCAACGACCTTGTAAGAGCCATCCTTGACTATTTCAACATATTAAGTCTCGTTGGTATTGCCACAGCAATGGGCATTCTCTGGCGGCGGATGAACACAACAGGAATGTTTTGCAGCACGATTGTGGCCGCAGCAATTTTTCTTTTGACTCGACACTTCATCTGGTGGAACGAAGCAGACCTCGTGCAGCAGGGTCTGTTAACGGTCAGCGGTAGTGTCCGTGTCTGGGCACACGACGCAGGGCTGCTGCAGTCCTTGAGTGAGTTGGGATTCCTCGTCTGGTCTGGAACGAAACTAATCTTTGCACGTTCAGTGACTGTCGGGCTGCCACTGTTAATGGGAATTACCAGCGGTGTGATTGGTAGTCTTATCACAGCCCCGCCGAAGTCAGAAATCATAGAAAAATTCTTCAAAAAGATTTACGTTCCCATCGGCCAGGAAGAGAAACTTGATTTGCCACTGGACAAAGCCGTGCCACAATCAAGCCGCTGGCTTACCACCGGTGGGCTTTTTATCGTTAAACCGTCGCGCCAGTCCTGGGTGGGCTTTGTTGTCTCGTTGGGAATCTGTTTGGCCTGTTTGCTGGTAATGCTAATTATAATCAAATAGAAAAAGGATAGCAGAATGACAGATAAGCTTGGACTTGTTGGTCTTGGCCTTGTCGGCACAGTGATGGCCGAGCGACTGCTGGCCGAGGGATTCGACGTTGTCGGGTTCGACATCGACTCAGCAAGGTGCGAGCACCTTGATAAGTTGGGTGGACAAGCTTTGAATAATCCGGCAGAGGTTAGTGAGCAAGTCAACCGCGTAGTCCTTTCACTTCCGGATACCGACGTTGTCCTGCAGGTTGTCGAAGGTTCCAGAGGTATTTTGGAGGTGGCAAAGCCACCGAAATATATAATTGATACCTCGACCGGCGACCCTGATGAAACGGTATCACTGGCACAGCGACTCACCAAGCTGGGGATAAATTTTTTGGACGCTCCTTTTTCCGGTTCCAGTCAGCAGCTCAGGAACCGAGACGTAGTCTTTATGGTTGGTGGTAACAAGGGGGCTTTCGAGGATTGTCGGGATATTTTTCGAGCTTTAACCGAGAAGATATTTTACTTGGGTGCTACCGGCAATGGCTCCAGAGCCAAGCTCGCCAGCAATCTTATTCTTGGACTAAATCGGCTGGTTTTGGCCGAGGGTCTTGTCTTTGCGAGCAAGCTTGGCCTTGAGCTGCAGGCCTTTCTCGAAATGCTCAAAGTCACGCCTGCCTACTCGGTTGCGATGGACGTAAAGGGGAAAAAAATGCTCGAAGGCGATTTCACACCCCAGGCGAAAATTCGGCAACATCACAAGGATGTCTCAATTATCCTCAAATACGCACAAAAGTATGGCCAGGAACTTCCGCTGTCCAAGGCGCACTTAGATGTCCTGCAAAAGGCCATCGCAGCAGGCGACGCAGACCTGGACAACTCAGCCGTTATTCGGGAAATTCAGCGCAGGCAAAAACGCTAATGTTAATCGGGATTAGGATTTGAGGTGAGCGGAATTATCTCTGCTGGTATATAAGCATACAGCAGCGAAAAGGCAAAAGTCCATATAGACCCGAGTCCAACGACTTCAAAAAATGTTGAAGCCGTAAAAAGGTAGTTGACAGGGTTCTTGCACAGGGCAACAATATTAACGATTTGGTAATTTCTGACTTTATCTTTAATCGGCAGTTAGAACTCTAAATAATTGGGAGGCTGAGAATATGGCACCAAAAGAGATAGAAAAAGCTGGTTCCGGTACAATCGGGATGAAACCACGCATTGAAAGCGACCGTCAACTGATAGTTTCGGCAAGAGAAAAAGGACGAGCAGCAATCCTGAAGACTTACATGAAACTATCAGGTCCTGGCTGGCTTCAAAGCGGCATCACCGTCGGCGGCGTAACGTTCTCATCGAGTCTTTATCTGGGCGTGTTATCCGGTTTTACTTTTCTGTGGCTTCAGCCATTGGGGATGATATTAGGCATTGTCATGCTCGCCGCCATTTCCTATGTAACACTTTCTACCGGCCAGCGGCCGCTGCAAGCCATCAATAAGCACATCAGCCCTGTGCTTGGCTGGAGCTGGTTATTCGCATCAATGGCGGCTAACCTCGTCTGGTCTATGCCGCAGTTCACTCTCGGAACCGCAGCGGTTCAACAGAACCTGCTACCAAATCTCGTCGGTCCGAAAGCAATGCCGGACCCTTGGGGACGGGTACTGGTCGTTTGCTTCTTTCTGCTGCTCAGTATTATTGTGACGATGTTCTACGGAGCCGGAAAACGAGGCGTAAAAATCTTTGAAATCACAATAAAAGTAATGGTCAGCATAATTGTGCTGTGTTTCTTAGGCGTTATTGTTAAGCTGAGCTTCAAAGAAGGAGGTATGGACTGGAGCGCAGTTCTTCGAGGGCTAATACCCAACCTGAGGTTCCTCTTCAAACCCACGGCAGGTCTAACTCCTTATCTTGCAGCCGTTGCCGAAAATTGCCGCCAGTTCTGGACAACTTTAATTGTTAGCCAACAGCGTGACGTGATGGTAAGCGCAATGGCCGCAACAGTAGGCATTAATATGACGTTCCTGTTCCCCTACTCGATGCTGCGAAGGGGCTGGGACCGGGACTTCCGCAGCCTGGCAATCTTCGACCTTTCGACGGGTCTATTCATACCATTCGTTCTTGCATCGGGCTTTGTTGTTATGGTTTCGGCCTCGCGATTCTACACCGAGCCGGCCCCGGGTTTCGTGCCCGATGAGCAGGGTGGGATAGTAACCGTCGAGCCAGCAAAGAATCTTGTCGGGCCTTATAATAATCTCCTGGCTCAACGCTTAAAATTTGAAATTGGTGAGCAATCCTTTTCACAATTGTCGCAAGCCGAAAAAAAGCAGCGAATATCGGCTCTGCCATACGCAGATAAAAGAATGGCAGCGATGCTTATCAAGCGGGACAACTTTAATCTGGCCGACACACTGGCACCTCTGACTGGCAAGGTCATTGCACAATACATATTTGGCATTGGCGTGATGGGGCTGGGCCTAAGTGCCGCAACAATGCTTATGGCAATCAACGGGCTTTGTCTGTGTGAGCTGCTCAATAAACCGCCGGGGGGCTGGACTCAGCGAATTGGCTCACTGATGGTATCAGTTGGCGCTCTGGCGGCTATTTTCTGGAAGCAGCCGGCACCCTGGTTGGCAATTGCGACATCGGCATTTTGTATCCTGCTTCTACCAATTGCGTATTTTACCTTCTTACTTCTGATGAACAACAAAAGTGTCCTCGGCGACAGTATGCCGCGAGGCGGCAGCCGCATCGCATGGAACGTTTTGATGGTTCTTGCCACCGCTACAGCATCATTTGTTAGTATGTGGAGTGTCTGGCCGAGGATAGGATGGTGGAGCATTGCAATCATCGCTGCCTTTGTTGGGCTTATCCTCGTTGTTCATTTCGCCCGCAAAGCTAAAAGGGTAGCAACAGTGGCATAACAGATGAGCAATGGGAAAAACTTCTGGCTGTCCTAAATGGCGAACTACTCCAGCCGCTGCCGGTAAGATTTCCCATTGACAGCCCCCTGGCTCTGTGACTGGGCAGAAATATCAATACTCGATTACTCTAATCAGCAATATCCCTTTCCGCGATGTCCTGTCGGCTGGAAAGCCCGAAGATATCTATAACAGTGTAAAAGCAGCCCTTGAATCAGTAGAAGATAAAACTCGAATTATACTCTCTTGCGGTGGTGCTGTGCCCCCGGTGTTCCCACAGAAAACATCAAGGCCTTTCTATCAGCAGCAGGATATCCATAGATAAGCTGATGTCCGAGCAGATTAGTTCATATAATCTGCTGATTACATCTTTTAAACTCCGCAATAATATTACAATGACCATCGTCTTAACATAATGAAAAGTACGTGGTGTCCGCTTGCTCTACGATAGGGAAAATTGCTGGCTCAGGCCGGTTGTTTCAAGCTATCAAAGCCAGACAACCGATAAAGTATTAGCTAAATGTGTATATTTGCCGATTTATAAAATATTTACTTGATTTTTTCACTCAAGCAATAGTAAAATAAGAGAAAATTGTTTAAAAGCGAAAACCGAATTTAATGCTTTGATAGGTAAAAAATTATGGAGGCATAAAATGGATAAAAAGTGGGTAACAATTTTGATTGCTGTTTGTGTGAGTTTGGGTTTGGCATTTTTTGTCGGCTGTGAGAGTGACGCCCAGACAGGAGCCGGTATTGGAGCGTTAGCCGGTGCTGGTGTCGGTCAGTTGGCGGGCAAGAGTACAGAATCGACGCTGATTGGAGCAGCAGTAGGCGGCACCGCTGGCTATATGATAGGCAGCGAGCAGGACAAGAAGAAAACAAAGGCCGAGATGGATAGTCTCCGAGAGGAAATGAACACTGTTACGGTCAATGTTACCAACAGCAATGGTTCCATCACGCCGGTAACACTCAGAAAGCAGGGCGTCGGTTACGTTGGCCCAAGAGGCGAATTCTACAACTCATTACCGACCGCTGAACAGCTAAAGCCGATATACGGCTTCTAAGGAAATCAGGGCATCAGAAAAATCGGGATGCAGAATATCAGGGAATCAGGATATCAGGAAAAAACAAAAGTAACCTGATGCTCATTTCCTGATAAGCTGGTGGCCTGATAACATAGCTCGCGCTATGTTGGATTGTAGGTGATGTCTGAAAGCCCTGGCTGTTTTTTCGGCTTGTTCGGCCAGTTCAATTCATCAAACAGAAACTCACTGGCCTGGCGTATCATCACAGTCGGCATACACGGACACATTTCAAGTGAACCAACTATCTCATTATCGTATTTGTTTAAAATATTTAACAGGTAATCCCAGTTTTCTCGTGATATACCCCCTTGCAAACCAGGAGGCACATGGTCGTCCACCTGGCCGTAATTGTCGGTCAGGTGCAAATGTGCCACCCTCGGGGCTAATTCATCCACATACTGCTTGAATGAGAAATCCGGGTCCAGATTTGCGTATCCGACGTCGAGACAATACCAGACAGACTCGAATTTTTCACCGAGCTGCTTGAGTATCGACAATCGGCCGGTTTCAAGGCAAAGGTTGACATCATTGAGCTCAGCTAATTTGACTATTTCGGCAGCAAGACCCGTGCCGTCCGCATCCGGGCCATTATAAATACCAAGGTTTTGAATGTCGGTCACGATGTTTGCATTGAGCAGCTTGGCACATTCAATTTGCTCATTCCACTGCTCTAAAGTAGGTCGGTTGTTACGTGAGCACATAGAGACCAACATATCCTTAGTCGCAGCTGCAAGACGTGGCCAATTGCGTTTCTCGTAACGGCACTCATTCTGGCCTTTTATACTGGGCCATAACTCTATGCCGAAACCCAGGGTCTTTAAGAATTGGCATTCCTGCTCGAAGGAAAGCGGATGCTCACGCCCCCAGAAAACCATAGTTGACACAACATAGCTAATCTGCATTTTACCATCTCCGAACCCAGCCGATAAATGCACCTTTCTGTGTAAAATAAGATACTGTTATTATCGATTAAAAACAGATGAGGGTTCAAAGTTTCTCAAGAATTGCGGTATTTTTCGGGCCGGCAACTTTGGTTTCAGTAAAGATATGGCTTTGGGCCGCTTGTCTTTGTCCAATAATACTCATATTTCGAATTGTGTGATGAAAAGAATTGACCCACAGGG